>NZ_BAPY01000001.1:0-362469 GCF_025994195.1 Asaia spathodeae NBRC 105894
CTCTCAGGCCGGTCTATAGCTTACGCCCCTGTCTAAAAAATGGGGTCCACCTCTTTTATAATCTGCCGATTGCTCGTTGATCGTGTACGGCGTCCCGTAAAGGCTTGTCTTGCCGATCTGAGTATGTCCAATAGCCATAAGTTTATTTGCGCAGTCGTTTGCCGCTGCTTGGATCGGCAACTCAGATGAACTGCGCAATTCAGTCTTATGATTGGGAGAACATGCAACTAAGGTTGGTAAGCTCAAGAAAACTGCGCCCAATCGATAAATATTTTTGTATTCCAGCATGTCGTTTCTTAACACCTCCGCTTTTATTCCACAGAAAGTCTAACGCTGCGGAGGAGGCCCGAAAGCTCCTGCTCAGCCTGACACAGGTTGTTACATTCGAGCGTAACGAAAGATATATTAATAATCAGTTAAATAGCTCGCAACGTTGCTCTACATGAGAAACTTTATCTTTCTCCTGCCCCCGCCATGCCACCGAATAATCCGGCGCCTGATGCGCAGGCGCTCCCGGCCCCTTATGCGGCCAAAGGTTCGACCGCTTCAACTGCTCGGTGATCTTCTGGGCCAGCGCACCCATCTCCGCCCCGGTCATCTTCGCGTTCACGCGCCTTAGCTTGCCGCGGTAGTCGAGCGAGATCGACATGCGGATCCAAAGCTCCCATGGGCAATGGGTAGCTTCGAGAGCAGTTGAGAATGGACGATTTTATGACAGATCTTACACAGTGATTGCGAAATTGTGATAACGCCTTCAACAAGGTTGTTGCATTGCTGCAACTTCGTGGTCAGGCGGAATGCCTCAAGCCCAGATTCACTTCATCAGAAAGATCATCAACTTACATCAGCACATCGCAGCGTCCATTTCTCGATCTATACTTTCTTCCACAGCATAGATCGCTTTTTGCCAGAAAATATTCTTCATTAGAGAAAAAATTCCTGTGGAAGCATTCGCCATCCATCCACGCGTTGCCTTCGCTATAACTTTCGGCAAAACAATAGATAGTCCGATCATTAATATTATAGGAGATCTGGCAACACTCACGATAACCGTATTGAGATTAGCGCTACGCATGATCGACTCTAATTTCTCTCTAGTCCCAACATCTCTGACATCGTGGAAGTTGATGCTTTTTGCCTTGATGCCATGACGATTCAAGGATTGAGACATCCATATTATCCGCATCAAGGTCATTACGTGAGCATATTGGATGCTAGTATTTAACTTTTCGCGGCATAACTTATAGATAGGGTCATCGAAGGATATAGCGCCACTCTTTGCTAAATCGAAGAGATCGTCGCGTTTTTCGAAGTGCCTTTGCCTAAGATAGTCTGCGAGAGCAGTTTGAAGCGGCCCATAAACTATCGCGACCGCACCCGAGATCGCCAGAATTGTCTCCGCCGCATCTAGATATTCGTTCATCGTTTGATGTCCCTCTTCGCCGTAGTACCATCAGAGTTAATTTTAGATGTCGTCCGATGGGGATCTGAACGTTCTTCATACTCTCGCTTGTAAGGCGCGAACTTTCTCACAACGCGCTTGCGCCCAGCACGTTCGACTAGCGCCCAGATAGACGCTGCTCCCGCAAGCGTCACCGTAGCAGCAAATCTAAGATCTCCTAGCACTTTAACAACCCCGTTAACCTGAACAGACGTTGTTTGTCCGAAGGCTTTCGAGACGTAATAAGCAACCGCCCAGACTGAGAAAGCGACTGCGATACAGCGTATAAGGAGCCGTATGGTGACAAACAAATCCTCATCGCGGCGCATCCTGAGAGCCAAAAGATCACGCTTGGCTAGAGTAGTATTTGAATTTTTTGACATTGTTCCATCACATACGGGGAGGCGGTGATTGTGGTGGCATGGTTTGGCCTGTTTGGCAATTTCAACGCCTGCCTGAGATGTCGACGCTCAGCGTAGTCGATATCATTCCTCTAAAACCGCGACATGCCATTGCGGTAATTAATGTTCCACGCGGTCCTATCTCCAACATTACGGAGGCCCGCGTGATCTGAATTGCATGCTGCTCGCAGCCTGGTTGCCGACAGTCTGGCCGTCCATACCGCCATCAAGCGGCATTGACGACATCAGCCCACAAGCAAAGGGCGGCCCGAAAGCCGCCCCTGCCTATCAACACCACTTGATGAGTGCTGCGGGCCGGGATTGATACCGGCTGTCGCTGACGGACACTCACGCGCCGATGGGGCCTTTCCACCGATTAACCGTCTGACACGCTTGCTCTGGGCTGGTGAGCCGCATGATCTCGCTAAGGGAGAGCCCTCTCCCGCGTGTCCATCCACGCCGCCGCAGCCCTCACAGAATCGCACGATCCGGCTGGGCAGTACAAGAAGAAAGTTTTCCAAGCCGTATCCGTAGACAGAAGAACGTAGCGGAACCAACCGGAAAAAATCTCAATGAAATCAGCACTTATTATTCTTGGTTCAATGGGTGTCGCCTGCTCGACCGCCCTATGGAGATGCTGCTTCAGGCCCCCGAAATCGACCTGCCTTTCTGTCTGATGTGGGCGAACGAGAACTGGAGCCGCCGATGGGATGGCGGTGACAGCGATGTTCTGATTTCCCAAGACTATCGGGCGGAAGATGATGAGGCGCTGATTGCCGATTTTGGTCGCCACATGAGAGATCCACGCTATATCCGCATTGGCGAGCGTCCCCTTTTCATGCTGTACCGGCCTGGCGCCATACCGGATGCGGCAAGACGCATTGCAAAATGGCGCGCCCTGTTCCGGGAACAGGAATACATCGACCCAATCTTCATCATGGCGCAAGCCTTTGACGACAACGATCCACGTCCTTTCGGAATGGACGGTGCTATTGAGTTCCCCCCGCATAAATTATCGGTCAGCTGCACCCCTATCGAAGACAAGGTGCAAATTCTCGATGAGGATATGACGGCCCGGATCTATGATTATGGCGAACTCGTCGAAAATGCTCTAGCGGACCCTGCCCCTGACTTTCCGCTGATCCGTACCCTAGCCCCGTCTTGGGACAATGACCCGAGACGCCAGGGAGCGGGCCTCGTCCTGCATGGCTCCACACCGAGACTATATGAGCACTGGCTTAAAGAAAGCATCTCCAAGGCACTACAGAACCCGTTCATGGGGGAGCCCTTTCTTTGCATAAATGCTTGGAATGAGTGGGCGGAAGGTGCCTATCTGGAACCGGATATCCACTTCGGTTCAGCCTATCTGAATGCGACCGCACGGGCCGTGACCGGATTCCAGAGCAGACTTGGTGCACATCGTCTCCTGTTGATCGGTCACGATGCCTTTCCTGCCGGCGCCCAGATGCTTCTCCTCGCGCTCGGCACAGCATTGAAGCGCCATCATGGTATTGAGATCACGTTCGTTCTTCTCGGTGGAGGCGATCTGCTCTCGCGCTATCGACAGGTGGCGAATGTCGAGATTCTCAATCCAGGCACATCGTCCTGCATCGAGCGCCTCCAGTCGCTCAAGGCAGAAGGGTTTGCCTCAGCCATCATGAATAGCGCGGTCTCGGCAAGACTTGCCCCCGATCTTGGTCATGCCGAGCTTCCTTTTATCCTGCTCATTCATGAATTGCCGGGCATGCTTCGCCAGCATCGTCTTGAAGAGGCGCTCACTCTCGCACGCAAACAGGCACGTGCTGTGATTGTGCCTGGTGCCCAACTGACGCGACTTTGCCCCGAAGCAATCATCGCTCCTCAAGGGCTCTACAATCAGATTGCATTTTCCGGCAACGACAGGAAACGCGCGCGACTAGCATATGGTATCGACCCAGACGCGCTGCTGGTGATCGGCATCGGATATGGAGACGCCCGCAAAGGCTTCGACCTGTTCCTGCAGCTTTGGCAGATGCTCCAAAGCTCGAGCTTCACAGGCTCCGAGTACCATGCCGCCCCCGACCAGAAACCACGCCCGCTTCACTTCCTTTGGGTTGGCAACCTCGACGAGCAAATGAAGCGCAGCCTGCAGACCGATATCGAGGGCGCGTTGACAACACGGCGCTTCCACCTGCCGGGTCGGGTAGAAGACGTAAACCCCTTCTTGTCGGCATCGGACCTGTTTCTCCTCATGTCGCGAGAGGATCCGTATCCCTCCGTAGCGCTCGAAGCTCTTGCTTCAGGCTTGCCTTGTGTTGCGTTCGCCAGAAATGGCATGATCCCAGACCTCCTGTCAGAGCTCGAGCAGGAGGGCGACACACGCAATCACATCATCGAACCTGGAGATTTGCCTGCCATCGGCGCAGTCATTCTGCGTCAGACGCATGATCGATCCAACAGCCTCGCATACCGGATCAAGCGCGGCGCCGAGCTTGCAGAACGTTTCGCATTCGGTCCCTATGTTGCGCGCCTTGCTGCACTCGCCATGCCAGACCTGCCCAGCATTTCGGTCGTGGTCCTTTCGTATAATTACGCTCACTACCTGGCAGCGCGTCTGGCAACAATCTTTGCCCAGGATTGCCCGATCACGGAGATCATCGTTCTCGATGATGCCTCAAACGACGGGAGCGCCGAGTTGTCGGAGCGTATCGCCGCGTCATTCGGGCGCACGATCAAGCTAGTCGCAGGAACCAGACGAAGTGGTTCAGTGTTTGCCCAGTGGCGTAAGGCAGTCGACCTTGCAACCGGTGACTGGATATGGATTGCCGAAGCCGATGATCTTTCTGAGCCAGGATTTCTCTCCGCCCTGAGCAACATGATCAGCCAGTCGCCCGACGCGGTGATGGCCTTCTGCGACAGTCGCGTCATCGACGAAACCGGCGCGGAGATCTCGGCCGATTATCAGACCTATTACCGCAGCCATGTCGGCCATCGGCTCGAGCGGAACATGCTGATCGACGGTGAAAGCTTCACCCGCGAATATTTGGGCAAATGCAATCTGGTTCTCAATGTCAGCTCCGCCCTGTTCCGTCGTCGTGCCCTGAGTGCGGCAATGGAATCCTGTCGCGCTGACCTTGCCCAGATCCGCCTGGCAGGTGACTGGCGTCTCTATATCGAATTACTGATGCGCCCAGGCAGTCAGGTGGCCTATCTTGCCGAACCTCTCAACATTCACCGACGCCATGATCGCTCGGTAACCGGGTCGCTCGATCAGAAGTCTCATCTGGGAGAAATTGCCATGATGCATGACCTGATCAGCAAGCGTCTGGGACGTCCCCTCGATTTAATGAGAGATCAACGCTCCTATCGTGAGCTGCTGAAAAAGCAGTTCGGCCTCACAACGAGGCCGCGCAAAAAACAATACCCCGCTCCCTGAAGGCGACGGAAACAGGCATGAGCTGGCCCCGTTCCGGCTCTCGATCCGTAAGAATGCCTAGCCCCGGCTCAATCTCGGCATCAGATCGACGAAGTTGCATGGGCGGTGACGGCTGTCGAATTGCTGGCAGAGGATGGAATCCCAGCCATCGGCAACCGCCCCGGTCGAACCGGGCAGCGCGAAAAGAAACTTGCCTTTTGCGAGGCCGCCCAGAGCTCTCGACTGGATGGTCGAGGTGCCGATCTTGGCATAGGACAACCATCGGAAAAGCTCGCCAAACCCAGGAATTTCCTTTTCGATCACCCTGAAAAAAGCCTCTGGCGTCACGTCTCTGGCCGTAATGCCGGTGCCGCCCGTCGTGATGATTGCGTCGATGTCATCCCGGTCGATCCACAGACGCAGGCGCTCGACGATTTCCCCCAGCGTGTCCGGCACGAGGTCGCGCGCCGCGAGATGATGCCCGGCTTTTTCGATGCGCTCAGCGAGAAGCGAGCCAGAACGATCGGTCTCCGGCGTGCGCGTATCGGAGATGGTCAACACGGCAAAATGACAGGGCTTGAACTCAGCCTGGTTGTCGATTTCAGTCATGATCGAAGTCTTTCCCCAAAAAAGGAAGTATAGGCTTCCGTTCTGTTTTACCAAGACGCAAAGTGGCGATCAGAGCCCAACATTGTCAGGCAAGATGCATGGTTGCGAGGATTGAGCCTCGCCGGTAGGGTAGTCCGATTAATTCCAGTTCAGGTGTGCGAACAGGTGAATTCCCCGGTGTTTCCTGCTTTTACCGATCCGGCTCCGTTCCTTGAGGTCGGCGCCCCGATATGAGCATCCCCCCAGCGCCTTCGGCTCGCTTCTCCCGGCCTCCCGAACGCATCGCCTTCCTCGCGTCGCCCACCGAAATCGCCCAGAAGGCGCGGGCAAAGCTGGTCGAGAGTTATGGCGATGCCCTCCTCGATGAGGCTGAAGTCGTGGTCTGTCTGGGGGGGGATGGCTTTCTGCTCGAAGTGCTGCACAAGGTCGCCGAACACGGGATACCGGCTTACGGGCTCAATTGCGGCTCTGTCGGCTTTCTTCTCAACACGGTGTCAGATGAAGATCTGGTCACCAGGCTCACACGCGCACAGGCGTCGGAACTGCATCCTCTGCGTATGAAGGCCGTGGGGCGCGACGGCACACGCCATGAAGGTATCGCCTTCAATGACGTGTTCCTGTTCCGCCAGACGCGTCAGGCGGTCAAGATCCGCATTGAGGTCGATCAGCGCGTGCGCCTGCCGGAACTGATCTGTGACGGGGTCATCGTCGCAACACCGGCAGGGTCGACTGCCTATAACCTGTCAGCCCACGGGCCAATTGTCCCTCTGACAGCCAACCTTCTGCCTCTGACACCCATTTCGGCTTTCCGGCCGCGACGCTGGCGCGGCGCCCTTCTGCCTTCCAACGCAATCGTGCGTTTCACCCTGCTCGAGCAGGAAAAACGCCCCTGCGCCGCCGTGGCTGACTTCCTCGAAGTACGCGACATTGCAGAGGTCATCGTCAGCGAAGACCGCTCGATTACGGCAACGATCCTGTTCGACCCCGACCACGGGCTTTCAGAAAGAATTATAGCGGAGCAATTCGCGGAATAAACCCGACAGCAAAGCCACATCTCTCAACAAGAAGAAGGCGCAGCCAATGAGCAGTCCAACGATACGCCCGACCCACACCCCCTATCGTGACACGCTGGTCAGTGCGGCCATGCGCCTTACAAATGGAGAAATCACCAGCCGGGCTCTCGTCGAGCACTGCCTCGAAAAGATCGAGACCTGCGAAAACGCCCGTGCCGCCTATACAGGCGACTTCTCCGCCGACCGGGCCAGACAATATGCCGATGCGGCCGATCGCATACGCGCCAAGGGCTATGAAGCCTCGCCCTGGACCGGATTACCCATCTCGATCAAGGATCTTTTCGACATACAGGGCCAGGTCACACGCGCCGGCTCGACCATTCTGTCTGATCGCCCTGCCGCTCTCAGCGATGCCGATGCCATCATCCCGCTGCGCGCAGCCGGGTTCATTCTGCTCGGCCGTACGCAGATGACCGAATTCGCCTATTCGGGTCTGGGTCTCAACCCGCATTACCCGCAGCCCTGGAACACCCTTGTGGAAGAAGGCCGCGCCATACCCGGCGGGTCGAGCTCCGGGGGGGCCGTTTCCGTCGCGACCGGCGCCGCCCTCGCCTCGATCGGTTCCGATACGGGCGGGTCATGTCGCATACCTGCCGCTATGAACGCCCTGACCGGTTTCAAACCCACGGCAGGCCATATCAGCCGCAAAGGCATGATTCCGCTCTCACCCAGCTTCGATAGCGTGGGCAGTATCGCGCAGACCGTCGATGACTGCGCCCTGCTCGATCATATCATGGCAAGACGCACCGAAAACTGGGCACCCGTCGAGGCTGAAGAAGGCCCGATCCGCCTTCTGCTGCCGACATCGTTCGTTCGCAACGATGGCGATTCACAGGTTCTCGCGGTTTTCGAAACCGTGATGAAGCATCTAGAGGCAGGCGGTATCGAGATCGTGCGTCAGCCACTGCCAATCCTTCAGGACATAGCAGACCTGAATCTCCAGGGGCAGATTGTCGCCGCAGAGGCCTATCATTATTTCCACGACGACCTGATCCATCACCCCGAAAGCTTCGACCCGCGTGTCAGCGAGCGTATCGCGGCAGGAGAAAACACCACCGTCCAGACGCTGCGGCAGCTCTATATCGAACGACAGAAGCTCTGCGCGCGCTTCAATGCAGATATGAGCGAGTTCGATGCCCTTATCTGCCCGACCTCCCCCATTCTGCCGCCCCTGATCGATTCTTGCAGCGATGCGGCGGCTTACGGACGGCTCAACCGCCTCATCCTGCGCAACCCCTCACTGGCCAATCTGCTCGATGGCTGCTCGTTCAGTCTTCCATTTTACTGGAAGGGCTTGGCTGCCGGGCTCATGCTGACCGCCTGCCACGGTCGGGATGCCGCCCTTGCCCGTATCGCACGTCGCTGTGAAAGACGCCTCAAGGCCTGACACCAAGGTTCCCTGCATAATCCACCCGGCGTTGAGGTCGGGACGATGCCACAGGTTCGTCACCGCAGCGTTATTTGAGCCCGCCGCTCCCCGAGGGTAGCGTGCCGGGCTCTTTCTCTCTTGCTGGTGAAGCCTGTCCGCGCACGGCATATCGGGTGGAATTTCATGACCGAGACGAACCGGGTTTTCAGCCATCTGCCCTTTCTGACTGCAGCGCTTGTTCTGTCGTACATGGCTGTCGCCATGCCGCTTGCGGTCATTCCCCCCTTCGTCACTTCCTGGCCGGGTTATGGCAACGGCATTGCGGGCATAGCCGTTGGCTGCGCCTTCGTCTCGACCATTCTTACCCGAACGCTCGCTGGCGGATTTGCCGATCGCAAGGGTGGGCGCAGCGCCATGCGTCTGGGTCTCGTTCTCTATATGGCGGCCAGTGCAATCTGCCTCACCTCGGCTCTCGATCTGCTGCCGAGAGGCGCCTCTCTGGCCCTGCTGATCGCGGGACGCCTTCTGCTCGGTGTTGGAGAGAGCTATACGCTTGTCGGCATGCATGGCTGGGGCATCGGCCTGACCGGACCCAGCGGGGCTGGCAAGGTGCTCACCTGGACGGGAGCTGCGATGTATGGGGCTTTTGCCTTTGGCGGCCCGCTGGGGCTGGAAATCTATCATCTTGCAGGTTTTTCCGCACTCATGGCGGTCTGCGTCGCGCTTCCCCTGATCGGTCTGGGTATAGTCCAGCGCGTTCCTGCGGCACCGATCCTTGCAGGAGAGCGTGAATCCTTCTGGCCGGTTCTGGGCATTATCCGCCCCTACGGCACGGTCGTCGCGTTACAGGGTGTCGGGTTTGCCATACTTGGTGCGTTTCTCTCGGTCTATTTTCTTGCCGAACACTGGCGCTATGGCAGTCTGGGCCTGACCTGTTTCGGTCTTGCCTTCGTGGCAGGCCGCGTGTTCTGCGGTCATCTGCCCGAGCGTCTGGGCGGAATACACGTCGCGATGCTTTCTCTGGGCATCGAGGCGGTCGGCCAGGCCTGCATTGCTCTCGCCCCCTTTCCCGTTCTGGCGCTCGTGGGCGCCGTGCTGACAGGCGCCGGATGCTCGCTGATCTACCCCTCGATGGGCGTTGAGGTCGTCAAGCGTGTACCTGCCTCCATACGCGCCACGGCACTTGGCGGTTTTGCGGCCTTTCAGGATCTCTCTTATGCCGTCAGCGGCCCGATAGCAGGCACCCTCTCCGACTATCTGGGCTATAAATCGATCTTCATCATGGGCACCGCCTGCGCCCTGATCGGGCTTGGCCTGGTCGTCTCAATGCGCCGCCAGCCATCGAACCTGCCCGCAAAGTGACGCAGCCCCTTTGTCAGAACGCGTGCTGACGCAAGCCTGAATGCCTAGACGCCGTGCCTGAGATGGAAAAGGGCCATGTCCATCTGCGGTGGGTAGGTCAGTTCGGGGGCGCTTACCCTTGCAGGCGGCACGGTTTCTTTCGCATTCTCCGGCCCCACCACCGTCATTTCGACTGCCACGGGCTCGGGAACAGTCTCGGGCACCGTCATGGAGAGGTCTGCAGGCGGCAAGAAGTCCAGAAGGACGCTGAAATCCGGTTCGCTCAGCATCGAGGGCTTTTCGCCCTTCGCACGCTGCACGATCCAGCCAGCCAATGCCTTGCCCAAGGCTTCCAGAGCAGCCTCACGGGAAACGCCGGACTGACTGCGCACCAGCTCATTGAGATATGAGATATCGTTGTCGTTGATACGACGTGGCTTGGGGTCGTCGCTGGCTTTGATGATCCACCCGCCAACATGCGGCGCAACATTGAGATCCAGTGCCATCAAACCCTCCATCACCTTGAGGCAGATCGCCACTCACGCGGCTCGCCTCGCCTACCCGCCAGACATCGGAACTTCCCGTTCAGCTCCGTTGTCACGAAACGCCAGACATCCGAGCCTTGCCGGGCTTACTATCCTCAAAAGACGTGGCTGCAAACCGCAGACAAGCTGATCAGATCATACGATACAATCGCATCGTGGCCTTCACCGGCATTCTTCACTCTACACAGGTCTTTTACGACGGATGAACGGCCCATCACCGAACGCGGAATTCACGGCTTTTCCGGGAAAAGAAAGGGAAATTCATTGTTCTTGTAACGAGGATATGAGAACTGCTCTCAGGCAGGGCCGTGCCCTCACGCCTTTTCACAGCTGGATCATGATATTGGCATACGCACTGACAATCCCGCGCAGGTCGGTCAAACGGATCTGGCTTCTCTCCACCGTTTCGGCCCTGTGTGCAGCGCCAGCATTTTCTGCGCGAGCTGCCGATGACCCGGCCAAAACACGCAAAGCCGAGCATATTGTCGTTCGTGCCACAGAACCCGAAAAGCGCGAGGCCGAGCGTGGTGGAGGGCTCATCAAGCCTCAGCATGAAATTCGGTCAGTGAGCAGCGTCGACAGCGCCTTCATTGCCAGACAGGCACCGATTTCGACCGCCTATCAGCTTGTTTCGCTGCTTCCCGGCGCCAATGTCGCCGCCTCTGATGCGATGGGCCTCTCCCCCCAGACCACGATTTCGGTGCGCGGCCTGAATACGGATTCTATAGGCTACGTGCTCGAGGGAATGCCGCTCAATGATCTCGCCTTCTATTCGGGCTATCCCAGCCAGTTTGCCGATGGTGAAAACTACCGTCAGGTTGCCCTGAGCCAGGGCGCAGCCGATCTCGACAGCCCTGTTCTCAATGCAGCGGGCGGGCTGATGAGCCTGAGTTTCCGCGACCCTGCCCGCAAGGCCGGAGGAACGGTTTCTGCGTCCTACGGCTCCTATAACAGCAATCGTGAGTTCATCAGGCTCGATACCGGACTGATCGGCCAGACCGGATTGCGCGGGTTCGTCTCCTACTCGCATACCAGCGCAGAAAACTGGCGCGGCCCCGGCCATGACATGCGCCACCATGTCGATTTCAAGCTGGTGCGCGACATTGGCGAGCGTTCCCATGCCGGGCTGGTTGGCAGCTTCAACAGCACCGTCACGAGCTATTATCCGCAGGTCTCGAAAGACCAGTTCAGGCAATATGGCGTGTCTTCGGGCAACGCGCTTGCAAGCGGTTACGACCCGCAGAACCCGGATGAAGCCCAGCTCTACCAACGCCTCTGGCGCGCGCCCGAGCGCACGCTCTATATGGGCGCACCTGTCAGCCTTTCCCTGACAGATCACCTGACCTTGCGGGCCACGCCCTATGCCCAGGGGGCCTATGGTAATGTTCCGAGTGGCTCCACACTGCCTTTGAGCGGCCTCTATACGGGCACGCAGGCCCTGGCAGACACGCTCGTTCTGCCCAGCTCGCAGGACGGTCAGGCCATCGTGCGCGCCAATTATACCCAACGCAGCACGCGCTCGGGCTTCACCTCCGAGCTGGCATGGAAGAAAAGCTGGAACGAACTGGTCTTCGGTTACTGGTTCGATTACGGCGACGATCACGAAGTGCAATCGTTTTCTCCCGTCAATGAAAGCGGGGCTTCTGCCAATATCTGGGGTAATGGCACGGGCAATTTCGTGAGACTTGCCAATGGCAGGGTGTATCTTGCCGGCGATAATCACACGATCAGCATGACCAATGCACTGTTCATTGGCGACAGAATGAATTTTCTTGCCGATCGTCTGCTGGTCGAGCTCGGCTTCAAGGAAGTCATGGTCAGCCGCACTGGCACAAATGCTGTTCCCGGACCGCAATATCACGTGGGCAGCAACAGCGCCGTACCGTTGCCGCGCCTTGGCATGCGCTTTCAGATCACGCCGCAGCATCAGGTCTTTTTCAACGCTACGACCAATTTCCGGGCGCCCTCATTTACAGCGCTCTACAATGTCTATGACCCGACCAGCGGTGAAGCCACCACCAACGGCGCCAGTAACCTGCGCAACGAATATTCGATCTCGGAAGAGCTGGGTTACCGCTATACTGGCCCTCTCGTGACGGGCAGCCTGACCTTCTTCAACTATAATTTCACCAATCGTCAGATCGCCACACAGATCCAGATCAACAACACGCCGATTTCCTCCACGATCAATGCCGGTGGCCAGACCTCGCGTGGCATTGATGTCGAGCTCGGCCTGAAGCCATGGCATCATTTTGCGCCCTATCTCTCAGGCGAATATCTTCACGCGACCATCGATAACGACATAGCCAGCAATGGCGATCTGCTACCAACACGAGGCAAGACCGCCGTGCGAAGCCCCAGCCTGCAGGCCTCTGCCGGGCTGACTTATGATGATGGCCATGTCTTCGGCTTTGCCTCGGTTCATTATACCGGCAGGCAATATGCGACCTTCCTCAATGACGAGCGCATCAGCGACCACACGACGGGCGATATCGCCCTTGGCTATCGCTTCGCCGATATGGCGCGCTTCAAGGCGCCGTCCCTGCGGCTCAACCTCATCAATATAACCAATGAGCATTACCTTTCGGGGGTCGCAGACCCAACTCTGAATGCCCGCGATACAATGGGTCGCTATGGCACCACCATCGCCGGGTCATCACCCGATTATTATATCGGCGGCGGATTTTCGGCGCTGGCTACGGCCACTGCCGGGTTCTGATGTCAGAAGACACATCACCCGGACAGTTCGGGCTCTGGGGTAAGGAGAGCGAACGAGACTGGCCGCTTATTACACAGGATGAAGCCGCCCATGCTCTGGCGGCTTTCGCCCTGCGCGATATCACGCCAATCGAGTGGCACAGTGCCCGCCCCTTCTCGGCTGTCTCCCGTTTGGGCGACAAGACAGGCTGCGCCTGGTTTCTCAAACGACATCACAGCGCCCTGCGTAATCGCGAGGCTCTGGCTGAAGAGCACAGGCTGATTGCCCATCTTGCCGAACAGGGAATGACGGTTGCCCGTCCCCTCACAACGGAAAATGGAACCAGTGTTTTCACGCTCGGATGCTGGAACTACGAATGCTTTCCCGCCCTGGAAGGAAGAGATCTCTATCGCGATCGCCTCTCATGGGAGCCCTATCTGTCGCGTCATCAGGCATGGGAAGCCGGTCGTGGCCTCGCTGCGTTCCACCAGGCCGCACAAAGCTATAACGCTCCGGCCAGACCTGACCGCCCCCTCGTCTCATCCCTGACGCCACTGCTCGACACGCAGGGCCCCGAAATCGGCCTTGAGCGCTGGATTGCCCGCAACATACCCCTGCAAGACGCGATTGAGACGCTTGGCGGAATGGCCTCCATACTGGCGGCGCTTCGGCCCCATTTCGAGCGTGCCAAGCCTTTTCTGGAACGCCCTGCCCTGCAATGGGGGCATGGTGACTGGCACGGCTCGAACCTGACCTGGCATGGCGAGGCAGGGCACGAGAATACTGGCGCGGTGTTCGATTTCAGTATGGCTGACAAGACCACACGGGGCTTTGACATCGCTGTCGCTCTCGAACGCAGCATGATTGGCTGGATGAAACCGCACCATGCGTCAGACGGCGGCCCACCGGATTTCACCAGTGAGCTTGATCAGATCACCGCGTTTCTGGACGGGTATGACAGTGTTCGTTCTCTCTCCCGACAAGAGCGCGAAGAGATCGCAGCTTTCCTTCCCCTCGCCCATGTAACCTTCGCCTTTTCAGAAATCTGGTACTATCACTGCCTGCTTGAGAGGCCGGATCTCGCGGAAACGACACGTGACACCTATCTCATCGACCATGCCGCATGGTTTTCAGGTGCACATGGACAGGATGTGCTCGGGTTGATCGCCTCAGAAGCAAAGAAGCCCTGATGATGTCGCCCCTCGAAGCCCTTGCCGTGATCATCACAATGGCAGGAATCTGGCTGACGGCACGCCGGCGTGTCATCGGCTGGCCATGCTCCCTGCTCGCCTCGCTGCTCTATCTGGTGGTCTTTGCAAAAGCCCGGCTCTATGCCGATTCCGCCTTGCAGATCGTCTTCTGTCTCTTTCTCGCCAAGGGGTGGTACGACTGGCATCGTTTCAGACAGGTAGCCCCGGAAATCACCGTGCAGGCAGCCCCGCCTCTGGTGTTGCTGCGTGATCTGCTGATCGGGGCCGTATGCAGTGTCGCTCTCGGTACGGCCCTGCGGCTCTGGACGGGCGATGCCGCGCCAATGACGGATGCCACGCTGAGCGTCCTGAGCATTATCGGGCAAATCTGGACGGCAAGGCGCTTCCTCGCCTGCTGGCTGCTCTGGATCATGGTTGACAGCGCCTACGTCGGGCTTTTCATCCTGCGCGATCTCTGGCTGAGCGCCGGACTCTATGCGGGGCTTGTCGCCATTGCCTGGTTCGGCTGGCGGAGCTGGAAAGAATCACTGAAAAACACCACGACACGTTGAGACAAAGACCTGCACGATCAAGGTCGCGGACGAACGCGTCTTGCATCGTGCAGATCATGGCCCTACCAGCGTGTCGCCAGATCTCCCACCCGCATGAAAGGCAGGGCTCCCAGTGCAGAAGAAACGGATTTTCTATCCGCGCGCCCCGAGACAGCTCATCGGTCAGTTCATGCGCTTTGGTATCATCGGTGCCATGGGGCTGGTCTGGGATATCCTTATCGTCACCCTGCTACGCCCCGAACTCGGGCTGACAGCGGCGACGCTCATTTCCTATTTCGTCTGCGCCAGCATCAACTGGATGCTGAACCAGCTCTGGACCTTTCGGAACGTCGCTCATCGCGATCATCCCATTCTGCAATGGCTCCGCTTTCTTGCGGCCAACAGCTTCGGATTCCTGCTCAATCGAGGCACGGTCTACACGCTGTGTTTCACCATTCCGTTCTGCCTGCATCATGTCGCCGTGCCGCTCGCCGCTGGAGCGCTCATGGGGCTGCTGGCCAATTTCAACCTGTCACGCAAGCTTGTTTTCCGCGCCAAAGTGCCTGAGACACCGCTGGAACTGGCAGAGATGACGGTCGATCTGAATGTCGATACGTCCGATCGCGATCTGGAATCCTGAGCGCCCGCGCGCAAAACATTCCCTTCGCGGTCTCTTTGCTCTAGTGGAGATGCCATCTTCACGCCGCAATCGGGATTTTCTGCTCGCGCCATGACCACTTCGATCCATAACACCACAACAAATGAGCTGCGCAGCGCGTTTCTGAAGTATTTCGGAGACCATGGCCACAAGATCGTGCCTTCGGCCTCGCTGGTGCCGCAGAACGACCCGACCCTGCTCTTCACCAATGCTGGCATGGTGCCGTTCAAGAACGTGTTCACCGGGCAGGAAACCCGCCCCTATTCCCGCGCCACGACGGCCCAGAAGGTCGTCCGCGCAGGCGGCAAGCATAACGATCTGGACAATGTGGGTTATACCGCCCGCCACCTGACCTTTTTCGAAATGCTCGGCAATTTCTCCTTTGGCGACTATTTCAAGGCCGAAGCGATCGAGTTCGCCTGGAACCTACTGACCAAGGGCTATGGCCTCCCCAAGGAAAAGCTGCTGGCCACGGTCTATGCCGAGGATGAGGAAGCCGCAGGTCTTTGGCGCAAGATCGCCGGCCTGCCGGAAGAGAAGATCATCCGCATTCCGACAGCCGATAATTTCTGGCGCATGGGCGATACCGGCCCCTGCGGCCCCTGCTCGGAAATCTTCTTCGATCACGGACCCGATGTCTGGGGTGGCCCTCCGGGCTCGCCGGAAGAGGACGGTGATCGTTTCGTCGAGATCTGGAATCTCGTCTTCATGCAGTATCTCGAAGGGCCTCCGGGCACGCGCGCGCCTCTGCCGCGCCCCTCGATCGATACGGGCATGGGCCTGGAGCGCTTTGCTGCCGTCATGCAGGGCAAGCGCGACGTCTATGACACAGACGTGTTGCGCAGCCTTGTCGAGGCGACCGCCAACGCGCTCAGCACCGATCCTGATGGGGCGCTGCGCGCCAGCCATCGGGTAGTGGCCGACCATCTGCGCTCGACAGCCTTCCTGATTGCCGATGGCGTCATGCCGTCCAAGGACGGTCGCGGCTATGTGCTGCGTCGCATCATGCGCCGCGCCATGCGCCATCTGCAGCGTCTGGGCGCCACCGAGCCGGTATTCTATCGCCTGCTGCCCGCGCTGATCCGCCAGATGGGCTCTGCCTATCCGGAATTGGTGCAGCATCAGTCGCTCATCGCCGAGACCATGAAGGGTGAGGAAGAACGCTTTACCGCCCTGCTCGAGCGCGGCATGTCGCTGCTCGAAGACGAGACGGCCCGCGTCGCCGAAGGCGGCGCCCTGCCGGGTGATGTGGCCTTCAAGCTCTATGATACATTCGGCTTCCCGCTTGACCTGACCCAGGATGCGCTGCGTGAACAGGGCCGCACGGTCGACGTCGCCGGGTTCGAAGCCGCCATGGCAGAACAGCGCGCCCGCGCCCGTGCCGCCTGGGTCGGCTCCGGCGATGCCGCCGCAGAGACCATCTGGTTCGACGCCCGCGAGCGTTTCGGCGCCTCGGAATTCCTTGGCTACAGCTCGGAGAAGAGCGACGCCGAGGTTCTTCTGATTGCAAAATCCGGCATCGAAAGCGACAGCGCTGCCTCGGGTGACGAGGTTGCTGTCCTGCTCAACCAGACGCCGTTCTATGGCGAGAGCGGTGGTCAGGTTGGTGATCACGGTGTGCTGGTGGGCGAAGGCGTGCGTGTCGAGATTACCGACACGATGAAGCGCAATGGAGACCTGCTGGTGCATTACGGCCGTGTGGTTGAGGGCACGCTGCGCCCGGGCATGTCGGTAACGGCAGAAATCGACCATACGCGACGTCAGGCGGTCCGTGGTCATCACTCGGCCACCCATCTGCTGCATGAGGCGCTGCGTCGCCAGCTTGGCGATCATGTCGCCCAGAAGGGCAGCCTCAATGCGCCAGAGCGCCTGCGCTTCGACGTGTCGCAGCCCCGCCCCATCACGACAGAAGAGCTGGCACTGGTCGAGCGCGAGGTGAATGCCCGCATTCGCGAGAACAGCGCCGTCGAAACACGCATCATGACTCCCGAAACCGCCGTGGCAGAAGGCGCCATGGCGCTGTTCGGCGAAAAATATGGCGATGAGGTGCGCGTGGTCTCCATGGGGCTGGGCGACGAATCGCGTGGCGCCTATTCGATCGAGCTCTGTGGCGGCACCCATGTGGGTCGCACAGGCGAGATCGGCCCCTTCCGCATCGTTTCGGAAAGCGGCGTTTCGGCTGGTGTGCGCCGTATCGAGGCGGTCTGTGGCGTCGCTGCTGACCGTCTGGCGATCGAGGCAGACGAGCGGCTGCGTCGCATGGCCGACCTGCTCAAGGCGACTGTGGCCGAGGCACCCGACCGTCTGGCTGCTCTGGTTGAGGAACGCCGTGCGCTCGAGCGTCAGGTGTCCGAGCTGCAGAAGCGCCTCGCCACCGGTCAGGCCGATTCGGCCAGCGAGACCATCAACGGCATCACCTTCGTGCCGCGTGACCTTGGCGATGTGGCCCCACGCGAGCTGAAGAACGTTGCTGAAGCCATCACCAAGCAGATCGGAAGCGGCGTCGTCGCGCTGATCTCGACGGCCGAGGGCAAAGGCAGCGTTGTCGTGGCCGTCACCAAGGATCTGAATGACCGTTTCAGCGCGGTAGATCTGGTGCGTCTGGCCTCGGCCGAGATGGGTGGCAAGGGCGGCGGCGGTCGTCCCGACATGGCGCAGGCTGGTGGACCGCAGGCCAACAGCGAGGCGGTTTTCGATTCACTTAGAAAAACGCTTTCTGCCTGAGGCTTCATGACAAAGGGTGAACCATGCCGATCCGGCATGGACACCTCATCAAATCCACGGCATCGAAGCTGTCTGAGTTCCAGGTGTGGCGTAAAACTCACAGCAAGCCACATCCCTTTTTCAGATGAGGTCTCGATGAAAAGCGAAATCGAAAACAGCTTGATCACCCTGCTCAAGGGCGTGCAGCATTTCGACGACGAGGTTTACGAAGAGCACCGTGAGCTCTTCGAGAGCCTTGCCGAAGGCCAGTCGCCTTCCACCCTGTTCATCACCTGCTCCGACAGCCGTATCAACCCGAGCATGATCACCCAGACTGCTCCGGGTGACCTGTTCATCGTGCGCAATGTCGGCAATATCGTCCCTCCGCATGGCGAAATGCTCGGTGCCGTATCCTCGGCCATCGAATATGCCGTGCTGGTGCTCAAGGTGAAGCATATCGTCGTCTGCGGTCACTCCAATTGCGGTGCGATGGGTGCCCTGTGCGACCTGAACAATCCGAAATTCGATGCCATGCCGACAGTGCAGCGCTGGCTGCGCAATGCCGAAGCCGCGCGCGCCGCACTCGGACCGTTCAAGGCTGAGGATGCCGGTCCGGAGACAGTGCGCGAACTCGCACAGCAGAACGTCCTGCTCCAGCTCGCCCATCTGCGCACCCATCCTGCCGTTGTCGGTGGTCTGGCTGCCGGCGAGCTCGCCCTTCAGGGCTGGTTCTATGACATCGGCACCGGCCAGGTTGTCGTGATCGATGAGCAGTCGCGCAAGGAACGTACGGTACGCGATGTTCTCGGCGATCTTGGCATCACCGTCTAAGCTTCGTTACTGCCTGTTTCTCGCCGTATGGGCTCTGTCCCATGCGGCGGAAGCGGCCCCAATCAAGATCGCCACATGGAATCTTGACTGGCTGACGCTTCTCCCGGTGTCCGCCCCCCAACTACCAGCCAATATCCCTCATCGTGGTACCCGTGACTGGGCCGCCCTTTCGGATATCGCCCATCGCCTGAATGCCGATATCGTGGCGGTTCAGGAAGTCAGTGACGAAGCTGCACTCAAGCGGCTCTTCCCCTCACCTGACGACACGCTGCTTCTCACCACAGCACCAATTGCCCAGAATATCGGGCTCGTCCTGCATCCGCCCTGGCGAATGGTTGCCCACGAGGAACTGCGTGACTTCGACCGCTCTCCCTCGCATGGCGGCCATGCCCTGCGCCCCGGCCTGGATGTGACCATCACCAACGGGACACAAATCCTTCGCTTGCTGGTCGCGCATCTCAAATCGGGATGCTGGGACAGGACATGGAAGGAAAATGGACATGCCTGCCCGATCCTGCGTGAACAGATCGATCTGATCGCCAACTGGATGACCGAACGCGATGATGAAGGCGAGGCCTATGCCGTGCTCGGTGATTTCAATCGACGCCTCACAATGCACGATCCCTATTATCTGCACATGACACAGGGCATCGACCCGGTTCTGGTAACCAGCGGCTTTGCCAATCCATGCGAGGGCGGCAACTACTTTATCGATCATATCCTTCTTGGGGGTCCGGCGAGGAAATGGCTCGTCAGGGATAGTCTGCGCGTTCTTACCTACCGACCGGAAGAATCCGGTCTGACCTTGTCCGATCACTGCCCTGTTTCTGTCCGGCTGGATCTGCCCTAACCCGGCTTTTCAATAGCCTCATCGCTGCAAGATTTTGCGTGCGGCCACGCCTGATCTAGAGTTGGTTCGCAAATTGAGGAGGCTGATGTGCGCTATCGCTCTCTCGGGCAGTCTGGCCTGATCGTGTCGGAACTTGGCCTTGGCTGCAATAATCTGGGCGGTCGTATCGACAAGGCCCAGTCCTGCCATCTCGTGGATGCCGCGCTCGATCTGGGGGTAACATTTTTCGACGTCGCCGATGTGTATGGACGTCGCGATGCCCATGCCGGAGCGTCGGAAGAAGCGCTCGGCGCCGCGCTTGCAGGCAAACGCACCAACGCTGTCATTGCGACGAAATTCGGCATGAGCATGGTTTCGGGTCCCGATCCGTCTGGCCATGCCTCCGGGGCGTCACGCCGCTACATCATGCAGGCTGTCGAAGCGAGTCTGAAGCGGCTGCGGACCGACTGGATCGACCTTTACCAGCTACACTGCCCCGACCCGCATACGCCGCTCGAAGAGACACTCCACGCACTCGATGATCTGACTCGCGCAGGCAAGATACGGTATGCGGGCGTCTCGAACCTGCCTGCGTGGCAGGTCGTCGATGCCTGCCATATTGCCCGACGTGACAGGTTGGCCGGGATCATCTCCTGTCAGGATGAGCTGTCCCTTCTCGACCGCAAGGCACAGACCGATCTCCTGCCCGCGCTCAGACAGTTCGGACTCGGGCTGCTTCCCTATTTCCCGCTTGCCTCAGGGATGCTCACAGGGAAATACCGAAAAGACACACCGCCGCCTTCAGGGTCGCGTCTGGCGGCCTGGACCTATCTTCAGGACCGCTATCAAGGCGCCCCGGTATGGGAGCTGCTCGATGCACTCGCAGCCCTCGCGCAGCGCCATGAAGTAAGTCTGGCCGATCTGGCTTTTGGATGGCTGCTTCGGCACGAGGCTGTGGGCAGCATCATCGCAGGCGCCACATCGGTGGCACAGATGCAGGACAATGCCCACTCCTGCGCGGGCAAATTATCCGACGATCTGTTTGCTGAACTCAACGCCCTGCTTGCCGCCCATGAAGGTCAGTCATGAACCCGATCACGCAAAACTGGACCCTGACCACCCTCTCGCCCGATATCGCCGTCACCTGTCACGAGCCGCCGACAGTGACCGACCCGGCACTGGAGCAAGGCATAGAATCCATCTGGCAGGAGACGCGGCAGAAGCATCCCGGGCTCTATAACGGACGTGTTTTCTGCCTTTCGGATCTGACTGAGAATACCCTATCAGGGTTCTGGTGTGAGTATCGCTGGGTTCTCGCCCAGATGCGGTCTCCCGAGCTCGCCGCCCAGTTGCGCCTGCGCTCACTGGCCGTAACCGCCCTGCTGATTTGCCCTGAAGGTGTCGTTCTGGGTCGTCGGAACCCTAAATCGCTCTATCTCCCCGGCTACTGGCAGGGGGTGCCCGCCGGCAGTGTCGAGGCCCGGCCCGGTGACAAGACGATTGATCTGAAAGCGCAGCTTCTCGCGGAACTGGAAGAAGAAATCGGCCTTGGCGAGGCCGTAAGCATCAGCGGGCCTTTTCTCGCCTGCGAGCATGACACCACCCATATCGTCGATCTTGGATTTGCCATCCGGACCAGTCTGGGTTTCGCCGACATTGAGACCGCCTGGCGTGCCCGCGCCAATGATGAATATGACGCGCTCGAGTGCCACCCCTGGCACGAGATCGCCCCTCTCACATCGCGCGTTCTCCCCACGACGCGCGCCCTGCTGGAGCGTCTTGCCCCATGAGCGCCTACCGCCCCCTCACCGCCTCGACACTGATCGACTACCTCTCTTCCCTTGCCCCCATGCAAACCCGGCTCGGTGGCAACTCTGCCGACTGGACCGCTCGCGAAGTCAGTGATGGCAATCTGAACACGGTCTTCATCGTCTCCGGCCCGGCGGGAAGCGTCTGCTGCAAGCAATCCCTGCCCTATGTCCGTGTCGACCCGGCCTGGGCCATGCCGCTCGAGCGCACCCTGTTCGAGGCGCGCTGGATGCAGGCACTCAGCCCCGCTGTGGGCCATCAGATCCCGGAGCTTTATCATCTCGATGAAGGGCTCTTCCTTATCGTGATGGAGAACCTTTCCACCCATCATGTCCTGCGCAACGCGCTGATCGCCGGTGTGGCGCCTGCCGGGTTTGCCGCGCGTATCGGCGAATTTGTCGGCCATGCCAGCTATGCCACCTCATGGCGCGCTCTCGCCTTCGAGGATGTCTATGCGCTGCGCGATCTGTTCTCCCGCAATCTGGCGCTGACACGCATTACCGTCGATCTGGTTCTGACCGACCCCTATCGTACCGACTGCCCTCGCAATCGGTGGATCAGCCCGGAACTCGACGATCTGGTCGAGTCACTCCAGACAGACAGCGTGCTTCACGCAGCCGTAGAGCGAATGCAGGAGCGCTTTCTCTCAAGCAGCCAGGCCCTGCTTCATGGCGATCTGCATACCGGCTCAGTCATGATTTCGGGCGACGATGTCCGGGTGATCGACGGCGAATTTGCGCTTTACGGGCCTATCGGGTTCGATCTGGGAATGTTTCTCGCCAATCTGGCGATGAACGCTTACGCCCAGCCAGAGCATGATGACTGGATGCGCGATGAAATCGCGTTGCTCTGGTCGAGTTTCCGGCGCGCCTATCTGGAGCGCTGGGAGGCAGGCGCACAGCGCGGGGATATGGCCTCACTGACCAGACCCGCCTCCTGCGCCGCCGAACGGACACGCTTCTTCCAGCAGATCCTGCATGATTGCGCCGGTTTTGCAGGGCTCGAGCTGATCAGACGCACAATCGGCTTTGCACAGATCGCCGATTACGAGGCCGGGTCGAACCGTGAGAACGAAATCGAGGCGCGTCGTCGCGCCCTGCTGACAGGGCGCACTCTCATCCAGAAGGCCTTCCAGATCGACACAATCGAGGCACTTCTCGATCAGATTTGACAGGCTATGCGCCTGCTGTCGGCTCAGGCCCGGCGATAGGCGCGGTCGAACCAGACCAGACCGGAAGCTTCCTCACGGGTGAATTCCGCACAGAGCGGCTCGACAAAGAACACACTATGGGTGCCGATCTCCTGCGTGAGGCTGATGCGGCATTCAAGTGAGACAAGCGCCCCCTCAAGCAGCGGCATACCGATCTCGCCGGTACGCCACCGCCCGGCAGCAAAACGCGTCTCCATGTCGTAGCGCGAGCTGCCGAACAGGGTGGAAAGCGATTCCTGATCGTGGGTCAGGATATTGATGGCCAGCAGGCCGTGGCGCACCAGATGCGCATGGGTCGATGCCGTGCGATTGACGCAGACCAGAAGGGTCGCTGGATCATCCGAGACACTGCATACGGCCGAGGCGGTAAAACCGTGGCGTCCGTTTTCGCCATCCGTGGTGATGATCGTGACGGCGCTGGCAAGACGCGCCATGGCATCGCGAAAAATTTCTTTCGACAAGGGGGGACGTTCAGGCATCGTCTCGGCTCCACGCTGGGTTAACAGGTCCGGTATGCGGCAATTCTCCCCCGCCGCAAGAGGCGAAAGCGCAATTTCCTGAACAGGAGCGTGGATTAGCGCCTTGCTCCCGCCACGGTTTCCTGTGATATAAACACACGATCATCGTGGATAGTTTATAAACCACGCAGTGAAAAGCTCAAACAAGGCGGGAGCGATCATGAAACGGGCGATACGCATAGGCGCTGGCGAGGCACTCGTGCTGACGGCCAACAGACTGCTCGACGGGCTGATCGTCTGGCGCGATGCCAGTGGCAGCTGGCAGCGCTCCATCGCCCATGCTGCCATTCTCTCGCCCGAGGAATACGAATCGGCACTCGATGCTGCCATAAAATCGGCCCAGAACGATGGTGTCGTGGGCGTGTATGAGGTTGTGGTAAGGCCCGGCGCAATAGCTGCACCGGTCAGTGTCAGGGAGCGGATCAGGGCTTTCGGCCCGACAATTCATCCGCAATTTGCTACGGAGTTGAACGCATGAATGCGCCAGTCGGACTCTACCAGTATCAGACGGCAGATCGTGAGTTTCTCGCCTCGCGCATTGCCGAATTCGAGGGGCAGGTTCAGCGTCGTCTCAGCGGCGATCTGACAGAAGACGAATTCAAGCCCCTGCGGCTGATGAATGGTCTCTATCTTCAGCTCCACGCCTATATGCTGCGCGTCGCCATTCCCTATGGTGTGCTCGACTCGCGCCAGATGCGCAAACTCGCCCATATCGCCCGGCGCTATGACCGCGATTACGGCCATTTCACCACCAGGCAGAACATCCAGTTCAACTGGATCAAGCTCGAGGAAACGCCCGAGATCCTGCGGCAGCTCGCTGATGTCGACATGCATGCCATCCAGACCAGCGGCAATTGCATACGCAACGTGACCTGCGACCAGTTTGCCGGCGCCGCCGCAGACGAGCTGATGGACCCGCGCGTCCATGCCGAGATCCTGCGCCAGTGGTCGACGCTGCATCCCGAATTCACGTTCCTGCCGCGCAAATTCAAGATCGCCATTTCCGGCAGCCCGCATGACCGCGTGGCCGCGCGCTTTCATGATATCGGCATTCTTGCGCGCCCGGGCGAAAACGGACCGCTCTTCCGCATCTTCGTCGGGGGCGGTCTGGGACGCACACCTCTGGTGGGACATGAGCTTTTCGATTCCGTGCCGGAAGCCGACCTGCTGATGACGCTCGAAGCGGCACTGCGCGTCTACAACGCCTATGGCCGCCGCGATAACATCTACAAGGCGCGCATCAAGATTCTCGTTCAGGCGCTCGGCATCGACGGCTATCGCAAGGCTGTCGAGCATGAATTGTCGCTGATGAACCCTGAGCATTATCGCCTCGACCCCGAGACGGTTGCCGCCATCAAGGCCCGGTTCGCGGCGCCGGATCTGACGGCATCCCCCGATGCCGAATCACGCCTCAAGGCAGACCGTCAGAGCGACATTGCCTTTGATCGCTGGGTGCGCAGCAATACCCATCCGCATTTCGCGCCGGGTCGCATTGCGGTGACGGTATCGATCAAGCCTGCTGGCGGCATTCCTGGCGATGCGACCTCAGACCAGCTCGACCGCCTTGCCGATCTGGCAGACCAGTTTTCGTTTGGCGAGCTGCGTATCACCCATCTTCAGAACGTGGTTCTGGCCCATGTGGCGCAGGATCGCCTGCTGGAACTGTGGCAGGCACTCAATGCCATCGGGCTTGGTGACGCAAATCATGAGCTGATAGGCGATATCGTCGCCTGCCCCGGCCTCGATTACTGCGCACTCGCCAATGCGCGGTCGATCCCGATTGCGCAGAAACTGAGTGCGCGCTTTGGCGATAATGCGCTGCAGGAAGAAATCGGCAAGCTGCGCATCAATATCTCCGGCTGCATCAACGCGTGCGGACATCATCATGTCGGGCATATCGGCCTGCTTGGTGTCGACAAGCGCGGCGAGGAATTCTTCCAGATCACGCTGGGCGGGCGCGATGACGCGCTGTCCCGCACCGGCGATATTCTGGGGGCGGCCCTGCCTGAAGACGACATGGTCGATGCCATCGCCCGCATCGTCGATCGTTATCTGAGCGTACGTGAAAAGGGTGAGCAGTTTCTCGATACGCTGACACGTCTCGGCGACGCCCCCTTCAAGGAAGCAGCCTATGAAACAGTTTGATCTCGCTCCGGCCCGGCATCCGGCCCCGGCGAGTCTCGAAATTATACCGGTTGCCGAGATGACCGAGACAACACGCGCCATTCGCCTGACACCGGAATTCGATGTCGAGACGCTTGGTACGGCGCTCGATCATCTCGACCTGATTATCGTCACCTTCCCGATCTTCCGTGACGGGCGCGGCTTTACCCAGGCGCGTGCATTACGCGAGTATTATGGCTTCGCCGGTGAGATACGTGCTGAAGGCCATCTGATCCCTGATCAGGCGCAATTCCTGCGCACATGCGGTGTCGATTGTGTCCTTCTCGACGATGACGCCGACACGACGCCCTGGTTGAAGGCGCTGTCGCTCTTTCCCGTCACCTATCAGACCCGGCTCGGGCTGCGCTGATTTCCTCAGCGCAGATCTGACCGGTGTCGGTCCGGCAATGTCATGGCAAGCAGCGACGAGCTGAGGCTCTTGCCATGAATGTCGAGATTCAGGGTCCGCGTGACCCCGCCCTCGAGTGCATCATGCAGAACAAATTTGAGGGCAGCCAGTGCGGGCACCTCGAAGCGCTCCACGCGCCCTTTCACCATGTTTCCGAAATGGGCCCTGACCCGCTCTGACGTCACATAGAGACGCAGATACTCGTAATCTTCGGGCTCATAGGCGATCACCGAGATGTCGGAAATATTGCCCTTGTCGCCCGCGCGGGCATGGGCGATGTCATGCAGGATCATGGCTCAGCTCTCCAGATAATCAACGACGGTACGAACTAGCTCACGCGGTATCAGGACCGAGACGATAGCCAGCACCTCATTTGCGCTTCGCCTTGCGCCACCCCCGCCTGCGGGACCATTGAGCCAGAGCGCCTCGACCTCATGCCCGACGCGCCGGGCCATGCGCATGTCGGCCGTACGACAGGCCACGCGAATGAGAATCTCCTCCGGTTCGGAAACAGGGGCGATACGCACCCCACGGCGCACAGCGTTGACGCCGATCAGCTCAAAACGGTCTTCCGTCGTCTCGATACCGGCATCGATCAGACGCTGACGCACCATTTCAAGAGCCAGTTGCGCTCTTGCGAGAGCATTCGGACCGCAATAGCCGATCTGCCCCTCGCCGATATAGCTGTCGACATAACCGACCGAAACCTTGAGGCACTCGGGCCTTGGATGACCCTGCGCCCCTGTAACGCGAACCCTGTCCGCAGCGATCTGTTCGAACTGCACCTGACTGAAATCAGCCACGCAATCGGCTGTTGGATAATGAGCCGGATCGTGCACCTCATAGAGCGTCTGCTCTTTCAGCGTCCGCGGCGTCACCACACCCCCGCTGCCCGGCAGCTTGGTCACGATGAAACTGCCATCGGCCTCGACTTCGGCAATCGGAAAGCCGATCCGGGCCGGGTCAGGCACGTCCTTGAAACCCGGATCGGCAAAATATCCGCCGGTTGCGTGGGCGCTGCACTCGAGCAGATGCCCCATATGAATGCCCTTGCCGATCAGATCCCAGTCTTCCGGGTCCCAGCCGAATTCGTGAATCAGAGGCGCCAGAAAAAGCGACGGATCGGCGATACGCCCGGTCACGATCACATCGGCCCCCATGCGTAGCGCCGCCACCACAGCCTCGGAGCCGGTATAGGCATTGGCCGAGACGATTGTCTCACCCAGTGAAGAGAGCGTCGCACTGCGTTCCATCAGCGGGTAGTCGACCGCTTTGCACGCGTCCAGAACATCATCACCTGTGACGACGGCAATCCTCAGACCCCGCAACCCCAGTTGCCGTGCGACCTCGGCGATCTTTGCTCCCGCCGCTTGCGGGTTCGCCGCCCCCATATTGGTGATGATGGTAATGTCGCGCCGATGGCAAGGCGCAAGACAGGCCAGCATCCTGTCTTCTAGCCACTCATTATAGCCAAGTTCGGGATGGCTCTGCTTTTCACGCTGGGCAAGCGCGATGGTGCGCTCGGCCAGACATTCGAAAACGAGATAATGGATGTCTGCGCGCTCTGCGAGATCCTGCGCTGGCAGGATGCGATCGGATGAAAACCCCGCTCCTGCCGCGATTTTTACGATCTTTTTCATGCACCTTCTTTCCGAGGCTCGGAAACCAGCCGTCTCGATAACGGCGTTTCATGAGGTCAACGGTCAGGGAGGCCCTTTGGCGCATTCAAACTCTGGCGAGCTGCCTTTCAGAAACGATAATTCGCCCAGCCCGCCACAAAATCGGAGCTGGTATAGCCAGCTCGCGTCAGTGCCGGGCCAGCCTGAAGATGTTCATATCGCCCGGTGAAGCTCAATCGCGGAGTCCATGTCCAGACACCCTGCACACGGGTGGCCTGCGCGACACGACGCGCATGGGTCTTTTGTGTGCCGGAAAATGCCGTGCCATTGGCACGATAGACAGCATCTGTCAGGCTGGCCCGCCATGCAAACTGGTGCTCGACGGTCAGACGCAGACTCTCGATGGGCGAGACAGTGATATTTGGCGCCAGGGCGATCAGATTGGTGGGCGTCAGAAAGAGCTGATAGCTGTAGTAGATATTATTACCAAAGGGTGCGAGGGCATTGCGCAACGTTCCCTTGCCGAACGCCCCACCGCCACTGGCGTAGTCGCCATGCAGGCCGATGCGCGGTGCCGTGCGCGATGACCCGAGCCGATAGGTCTGGGCGAGAAATACCTGAAATGCCTCGATACGCCGACCGTCATAATGGCCACCCTGGTAATTCGCGACCCAGTCGACAGTCAGACGATCGACGTCGCCCCACAGACGCATGCCGTAATACAGACGGTCTTCCCTCGCAGGGCCACTTCCCCAGACCGCACGTCGATTGCGCAGACGCCAGACAAACGGGTCCAGAAACAGTTTGGATTTGCCCATGAAGCTTGTGGGGATCACGATCCCTGCCGTACCGCCGGAGAAGCGTATCCCCCGATCGATCACATCGTCACGCGCCCCCCCCCGCCCGAGCAGCGTATAGTGAAAATCGAAAAAATCACCGCGAAGCTTCTTGCCCCGCAGCCAGAACCGTGTGCCGTTCAGGACGAAGCGCAGCGTATTGTTATCGCGCTGCGAAGTCATGAGATTGGCGCCATCGGTAAATTCCTGACGACCGTACCGCACCCCTGCATTGAGGTTAGGCAACGGCGCATCGGCTTCGGCAAAATATTGCTGAAGCAGCAGTTTGTTGCGCATGCTGGCCGCAGGGACACCGATATTCGGCCCGGAGACACCGCCATGGGCGAGCTCGCCGAATGCGCGGAAATAGCGTGTGATATGCAGATCAGCACCGCCGACAAGGCGCATGATGTCCTGACGCTGGGCAGGCCCTTTCTTCAGATTGGGATTGCTCGTCTGGTTCAGGCGCAGGCGCATTTCACCTGAAAAGGTCAGATAGATATTCTGTTTCTTGTTGAGTGGGATGAACTTCAGACGATCCAGAAAGTCACGACGGTTCTTTGCGTCGCGCATCTTCGTCCAGTCTTCGGCCCAGCGTGAGAGGTTATAGCCAGACGTCGTCAGTCCATCGCCCGCTGCGGGCGCAGGGTAGGTACTGACGGCGGGTTCAGCAGGCGCGCGCGTCTGCGACGCAGGATCCGGCGCAGGGTTATGCCCTTGCTGCGCGAATGCAGAAGATAGCCCGCCCCACAGGCAAAGAGCGGTCGTCGCCACTCCGACAAGCCGGAGGCGCGTGAAAGGCGAATAATGATTTGCCATGGGCTCAGCCCCTGTTTCTCACTCGGGAATGACAGGTGGGGCCGCAAGGCCGGAGGCGTGACCGCCAAGAGCCTGGGCCAGTTGCTTGCGATCGAGTACGCCTTCCCATCGCGCCACGACAATTGCCGCCACGGCATTGCCAATGAAGTTCGTCAGGCTGCGGCATTCACTCATGAAGCGATCAACACCCAGAATGAGCGCGATACCGGCAACCGGTATGGTCGGCAGAATGGAGAGTGTGGCAGCCAGCGTGATGAAACCTGCCCCCGTCACACCGGCTGCGCCCTTTGATGAAAGCATCGCCATGCCAAGCAGCAGGATCTGTTGCCCGAAGCTGAGATGAATGTCGTAGGCCTGCGCGATGAAAAGCGCCGCAAGGGTCATGTAGATATTCGTGCCATCGAGGTTGAACGAATAGCCCATCGGAACGACCAGTCCGACAATGCTCTTGGGGCAGCCAGCCTGCTCCATCTTGGCCATGAGGCTCGGCAGTGCGCTCTCGGAGGATGACGTGCCTAGAACCAGCAGCAGCTCGGCGCGGAGATAGGCGATCAGACGCAGGATGGAGAACCCGGCCAGACGACCGACAAGGCCCAGAATGACCACAACGAAGATGATGGCAGTCAGGTAGAAGGTGACGACCAGTGTGGCGAGATCGGCTAGGCTGCTTGCGCCGTATTTGCCAACCGTAAACGCCATGGCACCGAAAGCGCCGATTGGTGCAGCCTTCATCAGAATGGCGACGATACGAAACGCAACTGCCGAAATTTCTTCAAGCACGTCATAAACACGCGCGCCACGCTCGCCCATCAGGGCGAGACCGACGCCCGTCAGAATGGCGACGAACAGGGCCTGCAGGATATTGCCCGTCGTCAGCGCTGAGACAAACGTATCAGGGATGATGTTCAGCACGAACTCGGTGATGCTGCTCTCATGCGCCTTGCCGATATAGCCCGCGACACTGGCGCTGTAGTCGCCAGCAGCGCCGATCTTGGCATGAATGCCCGCCCCAGGCCGGATGACATTGGCAGTGATCAGCCCGACAATGAGAGCAAGCGTCGAAAAAAACAGGAAATAGCCGAAGGTCTTCCCTGCCACGCGAGCAACGGCGCGCAGATCGCGCATGCCGGCAATCCCGGTCACGATCGTCAGGAAGATCACCGGCGGGATGATCATCTTCACCAGGCGGATGAAGCCGTCACCGAACGGGCGAAGCGCCTGCCCCGTTTCGGGGGCAAAATGGCCGATCAGGGAGCCGATCACGATCGCGAACAGAACCTGAAAATAGGTATGCTTATAGAAAGGCTTGCGTTTGGCCTCTGCCTGAACGGGCTCATGCCCTTCTGTGGTCGGAACGATTTTCATGTCTGGCCTCTATGTCCGATCACGCCTGAAATGCCGCGTTCAGGTTACATTATTGTAATTATTCTTGGTATAAGCAAAGACTGCCAGGACGCAAAAGCACATTTTCTTGACGACAGGCAAGCGCTCCTGATGAAAAGTAACGATAGTTCTTTCCAAAGAGCGAATAACGAAAAAGGCCCGACCAGAGGCCGGGCCTTTCAGCGGGAAACCGCTTATGTTTCTTTGCGTGACTACCGCCATACTTGAGAGAGCGAGGCGAAAACGCCCTGACGCTCTCTCGTATTGACGTGCCTTCTTGCCGCGTCACGTCTCAGAGCTCGGGATGATCCGAAGCAAAGGCAGCAGCAGCGCCGAAAAGACCCGGCTGCGGATGGGTGATGATCTTGACAGGCATATCGCCCATCATGCTTTCGAACCGGCCCTTTGCGACAAAGCGCTCGGCAAAGCCCGAATGCGGCAGCTTGTCAGCGACACGCAGGCCGAGACCACCGGCAATTACGACGCCCTGTGCCCGATGGGCAAGAGCGAGATCGCCAGCAACAGCGCCAAGCGACAGAAAGAAGCGCTCAAGTGCGGCAGCCGCCATCGAATCACGACCTTCCATGGCCATTTCCCACAACGCCTTGTTGTCGCGCATGGTGATGGGCAGGCCCTGCATCTCGGCGATGATTTCGTAGAGATTGGTCAGGCCGGGACCAGAGACGATACGCTCAGCCGAAACACGGCGGAAACGGCGGCGCAAAGCGCGCAGGATCTTGTCTTCAAACTCGTCGAGCGGGGCAAAATCGATATGACCGCCCTCAGTCTCGATGACGAAATACTGCCCCTTGCGACGCAGAAGACACGCAGCGCCAAGGCCCGTACCCGGGCCTACGATGGTGGTCGTCCCTTCGGTGGGCAGAGGGCGATCCGGACCACAGAGATGCTCGAGATACTGATCATCGATCTGGGCCACGGCGTGACCGACCGCACCAAAGTCATTGACGAGGGTGAAATCCTCGAGATGCAGACGCTCTGCCAGCATGGCGGGCTGGATGATCCAGGGATTATTGGTCATCTTCAGCGTTTCGCCCTGAATAGGACAGGCGATGGCGATACCGGCATAACGCGGCAATTCGCGATTGATCGTTCGACCAAAGGCCTCCCAGGCAAGGGCAAGGCTCGCATGATCTGCCGTGCGGAGAGTGGTCGCCTCGCCAAGCTCGACAACACGCCCCTGATCGACCTTGGCGATCGCAAAACGTGCGTTCGTGCCTCCAATATCGACGGTGACAATATCCTGCATCACTTGCTCCATTACATAAGGAGATGCCTGAATACGACCAGCCCCGGCTGACGATCAGGCGTTTCTTGCGGCAAGAAGTCGCAGGCAATCCAGCCTGCGTCAACTCCTGGCACCATAATTCCCGGTCAGAGCGCTTTCTGTTTGACGCGTGCCAAACGCAGGAGGCGATGAGCAATTGGCCGGGGCACCAGAATCGAGACAAGTTTGAGAAGGCTGAAAAGCCGGGGGAAGATCAACACGGCTTTCTTCCGCGCTACCGCGTCTGCAATGAGCGCCGCTGCCTTTTCGGCCGTCACCAAAAAGGGTCTCGCACCATCCAGTCTTCGGCTCATCGCGGTATCGATGTAGCCGGGTTCAATCAGTGTCACGCCCACCTTGTGAGGCGCCATCGCAGCATGCAGACAGGTGGCAAAGCGCCCAAGCCCGGCTTTGGAACTGCTGTAAGCCGAGGCAAAAGGCAGATCGTGATGCGCTGCGACAGACCCTATCATCACGATACGGCCGTTCTTTCTGGGCGCCATGACCGAGGCGGCCTCGGTCGCCAGCGTAACCGGGGAGGCATAATTGATGAGCGCGGCCTCTTTCACCGCCTCGAGCGTTTCGGTCAACGCGCCCTCAGGCCGGATATCAGAAACGCCGGCGTTCAGAACGAGCAGGTCGACAGGCTTGCGGGCATCATCCTGCCTGAACTGGGTAATTCCGGCATCGAGGTCATCCAGAGCAAGAACGTGGCAGGTGACCGTGCTGCCCCGCTGACTGCAGGCTGATGCGACGGCCTCGAGACGCTGACTGTTGCGCCCCCAAAGCGTAAGGTGGGTACCCGTCCGGGCGTAATGAAGAGCCAGCGCCCGGCCCAGACCGCCCGACGCCCCGGTGATAAGGGCATGATCGGGTGCAAACTGTCCCTTTGCAAATCGTTCTGGACGTGACATTCAGCGCGCTTTCGTCAATTAAGGTGTGTTCCGGTCAAGCCTTGAGGTCCAACCGGCCTATCGCAATAGAGAGTTTACCTTGCCGGACGCAGCAGATTCCCGCCAGATTGTCACCGACTCCCCTGTCGCTGACCGAGTGGTCACTCCCCGCTCCGTCACCAGGCCGCAAAAGGCCGAGCAGGCCAGCATGAATCCCGCCAGCCCTCCCGCTTCCGACCCTGTGCATCCTGCTTCCGACATAACCGTAAGACCGGTTATCTCCCGCAAGGAACTCAAGCTTTTCATCCGGCTCCCTCGCCTCCTCTATAAGGAGTGCGCGGGTTACATGCCACCGCTCGACATGGAGCAGAATGATCTGCTCGATCCCAAGCGTAACCGCATCTTCCGCCACGCCTCGGTTCGCTATTTCATGGCATGGCGCAATGGCGTGGCTGTTGGCCGCATCTCTGCCGTTGTGGATGGCAAGGCGCTTGAAGCCTGGGATGAGAAAATCGGCTGGTTCGGCGCTTTTGATGCCCTGCCCGAAAAATCCATCGTCAAGGCGCTGCTGGACGCGGCAGAGCTCTGGCTGCGTGATCAGGGCATGGCCCGTATGCGTGGCCCCGTGACCCTTGGCTATCATGGTGAATCCGGCCTGATGATCGAAGGTCAGACCGAAGCGCCGATGATTGGCACCCCCTGGCACCCGCCCGAATTGCACAGCCTCATCGAAGCCCATGGTTTCGAGACAGGGCGTGATCTGCTGACCTTCAAGCTCGACCTCACAGACGATCTCGACGACAGGCATATCGTCCCGGGCGCACTCAAGCCCGGCCAGGGCAAGCTGGGCGATGTGACGGTGTCGCATCTCTCGAAAAAGCAGATTACGGCGCAGGGCGAGGTTCTGCGCTCGCTTTATAACGATGCCTGGGCAGGCACCTATAATTTCGTGCCCCTTCAGTCTTACGAAATGACGGGGCTGATCGAGCAGCTCAAGCTCGTTCTGCGTCCCGAGCATTATGTGCAGATCGACCATGCAGGCGAGCCCGCTGCCATGGCGCTGATGGTGCCCAATATCTTCGACATCGTGCGCGATATCGATGGCGCGCCGAGCCCTCTCGACTGGGCAAAGCTCGGTGTCCGCCTGCTCTCCCATCGCTTCGAATCAGCACGCGTCATCTTACTTGGCGTGTCCCACAAGGTGCGCGGCACCGTGCTTGGGGCGCTCATGCCCTCTCTCGCCATCGACGAACTGATCCGCCGTCGCGCAACGCTTCCCTACAAATCGGTTGAACTGGGGTGGATCCTCGACACCAACACGCCGATGCTGAATCTGGTCAAGCGTCTGGTGCCAGAACCCAACAAGATCCATCGCATCTACGAAAAAGAGATCGATCAGACGACGCACTGAGAAGAAGGTCGTCTCCCGGAAAGCAAAAAGGCCGCCCTTTCGGAGCGGCCTTTTTACTGATCAGAAATGCTGCCATCCTTGGCGTGACAGCTTGACCTCGCGATAGGCGCTGTCGAGCAGACGCACGCCTCGACCGGGCGTGACGCGGCCAATGCGCGTCACCGGGATACCGCTCGCCTTTCCGGCTTCCTCGATCAGCCCGGCTTGTGACGGTGACGCGGTAAACAGAAGCTCATAATCGTCGCCGCCAGTCAGGCAGGTTTCGAACCAGGCAGCCCCCGCCGCACGCGCCTGCGCCGAGAGAGGAACGGTCTCGGCATCAATCTCGAGGGCAACGCCGCTTTCATGCGCCAGATGCCCGGCATCCTGAATCAGCCCGTCAGACACATCCATGCCTGAACTGGCAAAATCTTCCAGCGGGAAGCCGACGCGTGGCTGTGGCAGACGATAACGCCCCGTCAGGAACTGATCCGGGTCGGGTAGCTCGCCAAGAAGAGCCTGCAACCCGAGCGCTGCATCGCCGATCGTGCCCGTCACCCAGAGATCGTCTCCTGCTACCGCGCCAGCCCGGCTGACAGATCTGCCATGCGCCACCTCGCCGAGGATGGTCAGACCAAGCACGAGCGGCCCGCGTGTGCTGGTGGTATCGCCGCCCAGCAGATGTACGCCGTACCGGGCCTGATCGAGCGCAAGCCCGGTGCTGAAGCTCGCAAACCATAAATCGTCAAAGGATGCGGGACGGCTGATATTAAGCAGATAGGCCTTCGGGACGGCCCCCATCGCCGCACAGTCTGACAGGCTGACACGCAGCAATTTGCGGCTGATCGTCTCGGCCGGATCGTCCGGAAGAAAATGCACGGCCTCGACCAGCGTATCGGTCGAGAGGATGAGCTGCCTGCCTGACGGCACATCATAAAGGGCTGCATCGTTACTCAGCCCGAGCGCGCCCTCACCCGCAAGCGGCTTGAAGAAACGCTCGATGAAGTCGAACTCGCCGCCGCTCATTTCAGCCAGCGTCAGGCTCGTTCCGGGAAGCGGTCTCTTTTGATGCGCCGCCGTTCTTGCTGATAGCGTCGAGAACGCCATTCACCAGACGGGCCTCGTCACCTGCAAAGAAGCCATGGGCGACATCGAGATACTCATTGATCACAACGCGCGCCGGTGTGTCTTCGCCCATCTCCCACAACGCTGCGCGCAGCAGGGCCCGCAGCACGGGGTCAAGACGGGCAAGCGGCCAGTTTGCCGGAAGCGCACCAACAAGAGCCTCGTCGATACGATCCTGAGAGAGGGTCGCGCCCTTGACGATCAGGCCGAACAGACGAAAATCGGCGTCGGGCACATAGCCCTCTTCAAAACCGTCTTCCTGGCTCGACCCCAGACGATGGCGCTGGAACTGATTGATGACCGTCTCGGCATTCTCGCCACCCTGCTCGCACTGGAACAGCGCCTGAACGGCGGCAACGCGGGCAACGGTGCGCGAACGCTTGGGCGGGTTCTTGGTCTGGGCTTGGTCGGTCATTGTCCTGTTTCCTTGTCTTTCTCACGCTCACCGGGAGCAGGCAGCAGCCCTCCCTCCTCGCCGGGACGCATATCCGTCAGGAGCTTCGAGAAAGCCTCTACTTCGCGAAAATCACGATACACACTTGCAAAGCGCACATAAGCGACACCGTCGATACTGTGCAATGCATCCATTGCCAATTCGCCGATGCGTGACGAAGAAATTTCGGCCTCGCCCGATGCTTCGAGCTGGCGAACCAGCCCGTTCACGATGCGCTCCTGCCGCTCTTCCTCGACCGGGCGCTTGCGCAGCGCGATGCGGATCGAACGCGCCAGTTTGTCCCGATCAAAGGGAACACGGCGCCCATCCATCTTTGTCACCACCAGCTCACGCAGCTGCACCCGTTCGATCGTCGTGAATCGCTGTGCGCAGCCGGCACAAACACGACGACGGCGGATTGCCGCACCATCATCAGTCGAACGACTATCCTTGACCTGCGTATCTTCATGGCCGCAGAACGGACAATTCATGAGAGTTTCCCCCTGATGGGCAGATGATGGCACGAACCCGGCCTGACGGACCGGGGGCAGAAAGGAGCGTATCGGTGAAAAGAGTGCAAGCTATTCTGGCAACGCTCGTGACAGTTTGCATGACGGGTGCGGCGTTTGCCCCGTCTGGAGCATGCGCACAGACGGACGATAATAGTCTTCCGGGGCAGAAAAACGCCAATCGCGACATCACGATAGATGGCTGGATACGGCGTGCCCCGCATTACCCCGGTTTGGCCGCCGCCTATTTCACAATCGTCAACAAGGGCCACGAGGCTCATCTGATCTCTGGCGTTACATCGCCCGATTGCACCGATATCGAAGCGTTCCACAGCGAGCAGGAAGTCACGAGCCATACGGCAAGCCTCTTCTCGCATTTCACCATACCAGGTGACATGACCATGGTGTTTCCCGAAGGTGGCTATCACCTGATCTGTCGAAACTTTCCAGACACGGTCAAAGTCGGTGAAACTGTTCCCCTGACCTTCAAATATCTCGGCGGCTCCTCCACCACGGCCAATTTCAAGCTTCGCGATTAGGCCTGCGATACTGCCTCGGCAGAAACGTTATTGTAATGGGGAATACGAGAATGCGTGACCGCCCCCCCCGCCACCAGCCGCATTCTCTCCCCTATGAGAAACCTATGAAAACGGAAAGTCCTGCCTCTGTTTTCACTATGGCCTGACGGGCGAGAACACCCCTTCTGAATAGGGGTAAAGAATTTGATAGGTCAGTTCATCCAGAACCGCTGCAGGGCAGCAGCAACAATGGCGGTCATGCTTGCCGCCACAACTGCGATGCAGGAATCGGCTCATGCCGAGATCGCCCTGTTCAAGACGGCGTCCAACCCCTGGCTGCAGGGCATCAATCTCTCCGGCCTCATCGAAGGCGGCATCATGGCCAACCCGGCCCGCCCCGATAACGGCATCAATTTCGGCAATTTTCTGGGCGATCACGCCAATCAGGCGCAGCTAAACCAGATCAGCCTCACCCTCTCCAAGGCCATCGATCCGACCAAATCCGAATTCCAGGTCGGGTTCATGCTCGAGGCGCTTTACGGTTCCGACGCCCGTTATTACCACCTGCTCGGCCTGTCGAACAAAATGACGAGCGACCGGTACCAGCTCCTTCCGGCTCAGGCCCATGTCGATGTTCACGCACCGATCCTCTCAAAGGGCGGCATCGACATGCAGGCAGGCATCCTGCCCGCCCCCATGGGCGTCGAGGTGCTCGACCCGACGCTGCGTCCCTTCTACTCACTGGCCTATACGTCGCAGTATTCCGTGCCCTTCGAGCATCTCGGCGCCATGTTCCACTGGCATGTCACCCCGATGTTCGATTTCAATTTCGGCGTCGATACCGGCAATCAGACCACATGGGGCCGCAATGACAACAACAATGCCGCAGCCGGGTATTTCGGGTTCAACCTGAACGGCCTCGCCCATGGCAAGCTGAACATCGCCGAGCTCTCCCGCGTCGGACCTGAAAACGCGGTTGCCGCCATTGGCCCGCGTGCCAACACGGCACAACGCTGGTGGAATGACATCGCCGCCTTCTACACGGTCAATGACAAACTGAGCCTGACGGGCGAATTCAACTTCCTGCATGATGATGGCCTGCATGCCGAGACCTGGAGCGTTGTTACTTTTGCCGCGTACAAGATCACCCCGAGCCTGACCTTCAATTATCGTGGCGAGCTCTATCGCGATAACAGCGGCATGTTCGTCGTCAACTTCCTGACGAACCAGGCGTACATGAACGCCTTCCTTGGCGGCTATGCTCCGGTACAGACGGCGCCAGCCACCACCTATGGTGCGCTGACGCTGGGCGTTACCTACCGGCCTGATCTGGGTCATGGCGTGCGCGTTTTCGCCCTGCGTCCCGAAATCCGCTTCGACCGCTCGCTCAACGGCACCTCGCCGTTCAACGATGGCCGCAATACAGGCATGTTCACCTTCGGTGGCGATGCCATGATCGGCTTCTGACAGCAGGGGTCAGGGAGTGGCTTTGTATTTCCTGACCATCGCGCCGGATATGTCCTGCCTGCCCCGGCAAGATCCAGCATTCGGGATAGCGAGTTAAATCAGCTGACTATCCTGCTGCAGATCACAATACTGACTGGCACAACAATAAAGCACCGCAGGAGACGTTTTCTGATTGAGGCGGCGCGGTTTCAGATAACGGATATTTTGGAGCCGAAGAAGCTAGGTATCAGACAGAACGTCGATAACGGCGTCGCCATAGCGCTTCAGCTTCGATGAGCCGACGCCCTTTATGAGGGCCAGCTCTTCAACCGTCTCGGGGTTTTCACGGGCGATCTCTGTGAGGACGGCGTCATGAAAAATGACGTAAGGCGGGATTTCCTGCTCGCGCGCCTCATCACGCCGCCACTGACGCAATGCATCGAAGCGATGACGCTCCTGCTCATCCAGAGAGTCGACCAGCGTGGAGGCTGACACCCCTCTTTGGGCGCTCACCACAGGCTTAAGCGGATCGACGCGCAGACGCAGGCTCTCCTCGCCTCGTAAAAGCGGGCGGGCCGCTTCCACATCCAGCCCAAGCGCGCCGTGTTCACCGCTCATCCTGATTGCGCCACGCGCAATCAGCTGACGAATGACCCCGCGCCACCACTGCTCTGAATGCTCCTTGCCCACGCCGAAAACCGTCAGATGCTGGTGGGCATGGCGCTCGATGGCTTCGGTCAGCTTGCCCCGCAGGACGGTCGTCAGGTGCACGGCGCCAAAACGCTGGCCGGTACGATAGATCGTCGAGAGCACCTTTTGCGCGGCCTCGGTTCCGTCAAAGGTCTGGGCCGGGTTTCGGCAGTTGTCACAATGACCGCAGGGCGCGGAAAGAGCCTCGCCGAAACAGGCCAGAAGTGCCTGTGTCCGGCACTCGACGGTTTCAGTCAGCGCGATCATGCTCTCAAGACGCGCCTGCGTGACCCGCTTCTCGGTATCGGGGGCTGTCGACTGCTCCAGCCAGTGACGCGCGCGCGCCATATCCTCGCCACCATAGAGCAGGAGCGTATCGGCAGGCTCGCCATCACGTCCGGCACGACCGATCTGCTGATAATAGGCCTCAGGCGAGGCAGGCATGTCGAGATGGACCACACAGCGCACATCGGGGCGATCAATCCCCATGCCGAAAGCAACGGTCGCCACGATCACCATCGGTTCACCGCTGCGAAAACGCATAAGCGTGGCGTGCTTTTCCTGGGATGACAGGCCTGCGTGATAGGGCAAGGCGTTGAAACCGCGCTCTCTGAGGCTTTTGGCCATGCGCTCGGTCCGGTTACGACTGCCGCAATAGACGATTGCCGCGTCTTCACGATGCGGCGTGAGCGCATCCTGAACCTGCTTCGTCTCAGACCCTTTTGGCAAGGCTGCCAGAAACAGATTGGGTCGATGGAAGCTCGACGTCAGCCGCTTTGCCTCGGGCATACCCAGCGCCAGCAGGATGTCGTCCTGCGTGCGTGAGTCGGCGGTCGCCGTCAGGGCGATGCGCGGCACACCAGGGAACACGCTCGGCAGATCGGCTAGAGCACGATATTCGGGCCGGAATTCATGACCCCAGGCCGAGACGCAATGCGCCTCGTCGATCGCAAGCACTGAAACGGGGTTACGCGCCAGCCAGCGCGCCGTGCCGGGTGAGACAAGCCGCTCGGGAGAGATATAGAGAAGATCAATCCGCCCTTCTCGCAGATCGGCGCGTGTCTGGTCGAGCCGGTCGGGAGGCAGTTCGGAATGGAGCGCCGCGGCATTGACACCGAGCTGGCGCAAGGCAGCCACCTGATCATCCATCAACGCAATCAGCGGTGAGATGACGATGCCCATACCGTGGCGGCAGAGGGCTGGCACCTGATAGCAGAGGCTTTTACCCCCGCCGGTAGGCATGATGACGAGGACGTCCTCGCCCGCCATGACGGCACTGATCACATCCTCTTGCTGTCCGCGAAAGGAGTCGAAACCAAAGACGCGCTTGAGTACCGCATCCGGAGTTTCGTCAATGCCTGAAGCAGAGGGATCAGTGCCGGTCAAAGAGCAGAATGTATCGTGTTGCTGAAAGATCAGGGCGTCGAGGGATCGACTTCAATCGTCACCAGACGTGAGGCAACGCTTGCATCTTCGTTGTTCTTCGGCGGATGAGCGATCTGCGTAATCTGGGCACTGCCGATGCCGGCCTTCGTCAGGGCTGCGGCCACAATCTTGGCACGTTCCACAGACAGCATCTCATCGGCAGAGAGATTGCCGCGGGCGCCCGCATGACCGATCACTTCGACCGTCTTGGCATGATTGTCGCGCGCATCTGCGGCGGCCTTGTCAATAATAGCCTGTGCCGTTGGCGAAACCGTTGTCGAAGCGGGTTCGAAAAATACCGGATAGCGATCGCGATCGGCCCCGTTTGTACAGGCCGCGAGACCTGCGAGGGCGCAGACCGACAACATCACAGGCAGACGACGCATCATTATTTCCTTTTCGAATCGCCGTGACATCCACGGAGCCGTATTTCTGTCACTGCCGTGTGACACTCTTTCCGTCAAGCAGACCCACCCTGCGCCCCTCAGAGCGGAAGGGGATGCGCCTTGCCGCCCTCAAGCCGCCAGGCGTGATCAAGTTTCTCTACCCCGGTCAGTCGATGGGCGATGAGAATGACCGTACGCCCCTTCATTGTGCGACCGAGCGTTTCCAGAAAGGCCCGCTCGGTTGCTGAATCGAGCCCGGTTGCGGGTTCATCAAGCACCACGACCTGCGCATCCTGCAGCAGGGTGCGCGCCAGTGCGATACGTCGGCCCTGCCCGCCCGAAAGCCTCGTACCGCTCTCGCCGACCCAACTGTCCAGCCCGTCGGGCAGAGCCTGCACGGCTTCGGCAATTTCTGCCCGTTCGAGCGCATCCCACAGACGCGCATCATCAACATTCTCGCGGCCAAGCAGCAGGTTGTTGCGGATGGTATCCGCAAAAAGATGCGTTGCCTGCGACAGCCAGCCAATACGAGAACGCAGGCTTTCTGTATCGAGCGTGTCGAGCGTATGCCCTCCAAAAAGGATCTGGCCGCTCTCTGGCGCCGCCACCTTGAGCAGCAACGCAGCCAGACTCGATTTTCCGGCCCCGGAAGGCCCGATCAACGCCACATGCTCGCCCGCATGTATCGTCATCGAGAGCCCATCCAGCACCGCCGCACGGCTGCCCCCCCAGCGGAAATGGACATCGCGCAAAACGATGTCGCCTCCCTCTGGCGCCAGACAACCGGTGGCAGCGGGCTTTTCCTGATCCGCAATCGCGACCACGCGCTGCGCCGCCTGGCTTACCTGCCCGGCGAGGACACTGGTGCGCGCCAAGGTGGCGACAGACTCAAAGACGGTCCCCGTGAGGAAGACCAGCGCCACACCGGACAGAAAGCTCACACCCAACCCGGCGATACCGGCAAGAGCCAATAAAATGACCGCCAGGGCCATCTGCCCGCTGAGATAGGAAAATGCCCCTGCCCCTGCCATCGCCCGTTGCTGCGCGCGCTGGGCATCATGCAAACGGGCTTCCTCACGGATGATACGCTCGGCCAGGCGGTCTTCACCGGAAAAGGCGCGCGCCTCACGCAGACCGGTTGCCAGATCGAGCGCTGCCACACGCAGCGATGATTCAGCATGGCGCATTTCGCCGCTTCGCTTGGCCGCTCGTTGCGCTGCGAGAAGCGGAACAAGCACAGCTGCAATCAGGAAAAGCCCGGCCAGCAGGACACCGAGATGCCAGTCCTGCCTGCCTGCAACAAGAGCGAGAACAGGAAGCGAAACCAGAATGCCCAGCACAGGCACGGCGATGCGCAGATAGAGATTATCGAGGAGCTCGATATCGCCCACCAGACGGTTCATCAGATCGCCAGCCCGACGGAAGCCAAGCCCAGCCGCTGCTCCTCTGGCAAGATGGGTGAAGAACCAGACACGCAAGGCGGCAAGAGCACGGAACATCGCATCATGCGCGAAGAGCCTCTCGGCATAGCGCAACACGATACGCGCCCCGGCAAAAAGGCGCAGCACCCCTAGGGCAAGGGCCGTCCCGACAGCCAGAGCCGAAACACCGAGACCCGCATTCCACATCAGCGCGAGGCTGCTCAACAATGCGAGCGCCGATAGCAGCAGACCGAAGCCAAGCCTGCCGTAGAACGGGCGCCAGACGCTCAATATGCGTCGCAGCGCGCCGCGCCTGTTATGTAACTCGGCCTGACGGCGAGCCGTCGTGCAGGGCGTTGCCTTCATGCTGTCACTCATGCGCATGGCTCCACTGATGCGGAAAGGCCAAGCTTCAGCGATTTCGTGCCGAGCGCCTTCATCGCCTGCGAATGGGCACTGAGGATCACGGTCCGCCCTTCGGAAAGACGACGCAGTGCCTCGATAATCCCGGCCTCGGTTTCCGGATCGAGATGAGCGGTGGGCTCATCGAGCAGCAGCAGCGGCGCATCCTTGAGATAGGCCCGTCCGATCGCCACACGTTGGGCCTGCCCGCCCGACAATCCGAAGCCCCCTTCACCGATAACCGTATCGAGCCCCTGAGGCAGGTCTTTCAGAAAATGGTCTATCGCTGCGGCCTCGATCGCACGCTGCAAACGCATCTCGTCGGCATCGGGGCGGGCAAATAAGAGGTTTTCGCGCAGCGTACCCGCAAACAGAACCGGTTTCTGGCCGATCCAGGCGAGATGACGCGCAATGTCGCGACCTCGAAGCGTTGCGATATCGCGATAATTGAACTGGATGGTCCCAGCGCTCGGCTTGATGAAACCAAGCAGCAACTCGATGAGCGTCGACTTGCCTGCGCCAGACGGGCCGTCGAGCACGAGTATTTCATCAGGCGAGACCGAGAAATCGAGATCCTTGAAAACGTAAGGCGCCGCCTCATTCCAGCGATAGGAGAGCGCCTTTGCCTCGACGGTCACTACCAGAACAGGAGGCGCAAGGGCGGATAGATCGTCCGTGCCCGGCAGGGACTCACCATTTTCGATTGCTTCCATGGCCTCAGCGGCACCCGCAGCATGGGCGCGATCCTGATAGGCCAGAGCGAGCCCCCGAAAGGGAGCGAAAAACTCCGGCACGAGGAAAAGCGCAAAGAGCGTCTCTGTAAAATGCGGCGCGGGATAGATGCTCGGCGCTGCGAAAGCATCGATATGAATGAAATGCCCCTGTGTCAGCACGATCATGATGATGGCAATCACCATGGCAATGTCGATCGCGGCTGAAGAAAGAAACGCGATACGAAGAATCTTCATCGTGCGTTTGCGCAGATCATCAGCCGCACCCGACAACGCCTTGGCCTCGCGATCTGTCGCGTTTGACAAGACGATGGTCGCAATTCCCCTGATCCGGTCGAGGAACCGTGCCTGCAAACGCACCATGGCCAGAAACTGGTTACGTGAGGCCAGAGCCGCCCCGATTCCGAAAACCGCCTGGGAGACCGGAACAAGCGCGCCACAGACGGCCAGGATGAGCGCCGCGCGCGGATCGACCACAAAGACAGCCACCAGCACGAAAGCAGGAAACACCATCCAAGTCATGGAAGCAGGCAGCCAGCGGGCAAAATACCCGTCAAGCACCTCGATACGATCAACCAGCAGGGCGGCGATTTCAGCGGAGTGCTGGCGACGCAGCAGAGCAGGCCCAATGCCGATCACGGAATCCAGCACCGAGCGGCGAAGACGTTCCCGGGCGGCGATACCGGCGCGTGCGGCAAGATTTTCCTGGAAATACAGACACAGGGCGCGACATGCCGAGAGCACGGCGAAAGAAGCGATCAGGCCGAGCACCTGAGCTCCACGGGTCTGAAGCAGCGACCCGATGACGGAAGCCATACACCAGGCCTGACCGATACCGATCAGCGTGTTGAGACATCCGACAGCGACAACGGGCAATGCCGCGCGTCTGGCCGGGCCGGATTGCTGCCGGACCCAGGCCCGTACCAGTTTCTTATCTACACCGCTCATGATGGGGGGATATAGGCAATCCGGGCACGAAACGGTAGAGTTCCACCAAAGAGATTGCAGAACATTAAGGCAGCCTGCGGTGCTCACCGCCCGGAAAGCCGATGCCTGTCTCCGAGCTTTCCCCCAACAGTCCTCAGATTGTCTTACGGATCTTCCCTGCCCCGCCCGGCGCAGGTCGTTGGACGAATGACATCGGAGCCCTTCTTGCAGCGTCTGATAGCAAGCCCGACCCTCCAGCCCGCGCAGAAACGAAAAAACCCCGCCGCAATGCGACGGGGTTTCCTGCGTCCATGAACCGTCTGGAAAGGCGGTTCAAGAAAAACTGCGCCTCTTACTGGCCCGAGCTGGCCGGCATGCTGGAGGACGGCATCTTCATCGACGGGTCCATCGGCATCGGAGCAGGTGCCGGAGCCGTTGCGCTGGCGGCAGGCGCTGCTGCCGGAGCCGTCACCGGAACCGGGGTCTGTGCCTGCTGCAGGCTGCGCGCGTTGAGGTCTTCGGTTGCTTCCGAACCCTTGGCGGCCTTGGCAGCCTTGCCGCCCTTCTTGTGCATTTCGCTCTTGCTGGCATGAGCCTTGTGCGGCGCGTGCTTGGCGAAAGCAGGGGTTGCAACAACAAAGGTGGCGGCCATCAGGGTAGCGCCCAGCTTGGAAAACTTCATGTCTCTTCCTTCCGATAGTCTGAAATCTGGAAGTTCCGAAAAGGCAGAGTGCCGGTAGGGAACTTTTCGATGACCACAGAACGTAACGGAAGTGGTGCGGTTGCGCTGTCTTGAAAAAACGAGCGCGTGATCAGTCTCGAATAACCGCACCGGGCTGGGAAGAGACGCCGTAAATATCGCGGGCGCGTTTTATAAAGGCCGATACCATCAGACGCACGCCTTCATTGAAGACGACACCGATCGCGTTCTGCAGCAGGCGCGACCTGAACTCGAAATCGACGAAGAAATCGACCAGACACCCACGGGCATCGGGTGTGAAAGTCCATACATTGTTCAGGTAACGGAACGGCCCTTTCTCGTAGCGCACGCGAATGCGGTTCGGGCGTTCGAGCGAAACGCGGCTGGTAAAGGTCTCGCGGAATGGGCCGAACCCCACGGTGAGATCGGCAACCAGTTCCTGCTCGGTCCTGGACTTGACCGTGGCCTTGACGCACCACGGAAGGAATTGCGGATAGGCACCCACATCGGCCACGAGATCGAAAAGCTGTTCAGGACTGTAAGCGATCAGCCGTTGCTCGGCATGGGTGGGCATTTACTGTTTCTCCGACTGGAGCGGATCGAGCCCCAGCCTGTTTTGCCTCGCCTCTCTGAGCGCGGCGAAGTCGGAATCGGCATGATAGGAGGATCGCGTCAGCGGGCTGGCGCTGACCTGCAGGAAGCCCTTGGCACGCGCCATACGGGCATATTCGGCAAACTCATCCGGCGTCACGAATTTGGCGACGCCCGCATGTTTGGGCGTGGGCTGGAGATACTGGCCCATGGTGATGAAATCGACATCGGCAACGCGGAAATCATCCATGACCTGAGCCACTTCCATCTTCTCTTCTCCAAGGCCGAGCATGACGCCGGATTTGGTGAAGATCGAGGGATCGAGTGCCTTCACATCATCCAGCAGGCGCAGAGACTGAAAATAGCGCGCGCCTGGGCGGATAGACGGATAAAGCCGGGGTACGGTTTCGATGTTGTGGTTGAAAACATCGGGCCTGGCTTTGACCACCACCTCGAGCGCACCCGGCTTGCGCAGGAAGTCCGGCGTCAGGATCTCGATTGTGGTGGTAGGCGAGGCTTCACGAACACGCGCAATAGTCTGGGCGAAGTGCAGCGCCCCGCCATCGGCCAGATCATCACGATCGACCGAGGTGATCACCACATGACGCAGGCCCAGCTTGGCAACGGCCTCTGCCACGCGCTGCGGCTCGTCACCATCCAGCGCCTTGGGCATGCCAGTAGTGACGTTGCAGAACGAACAGGCACGGGTGCAGATCTCACCCATGATCATCATGGTTGCATGACGCTGCGACCAGCACTCACCGATATTCGGGCAAGCCGCCTCTTCACAGACCGTTACCAGCCTGTTGTCGCGCATGAGCTTGCGCGTCTCCTGATAGACCGGACTATTCGGCGCCTTGACCCTGATCCAGTCCGGCTTGCGCTGGATCGGATTGTCGGGTCGGTTGGCCTTCTCGGGATGACGGAGCGAGCCCGGCTTCCGGTGATCGATGGTGATACGCTGCATGGTCATGACTAGAAGTGGAGTGCTCCACCCCAGGCTGCAAGAACCGATTCATGCATCGTTTCCGAGATGGTCGGATGCGGGAACACTGTTTCCTTGAGTTCCGCCTCGGTCAGCTCGGAGGTGCGCGCAATCACGTAGCCCTGGATCATTTCCGTCACTTCGGCGCCGATCATATGGGCGCCGAGCAATTCGCCGGTTTCGGCGTCGAAAATGGTCTTGGTCAGGCCATCGGGCTCGCCCATGGCCAGTGCCTTGCCATTGGCCATGAACGGGAAGCGACCGATCTTGAGCTTGCGGCCCGTTGCCTTCGCCTTCTCTTCCGTCAGACCGACAGACGCCACTTGCGGACGGCTATAGGTGCAGCCCGGAATATTGAGCGGATGCAGTGGCTCGGGATCGTGTCCTGCAATCTTCTCGACGCAAATCACACCTTCATGGCTTGCCTTGTGGGCAAGCCAGGGCGCGCCAGCCACGTCACCGATAGCCCACAGCCCCGGCTCGCCGGTACGGCAGAATTCATCGACGATGATATGCGTCTTGTCGATCTTCACCTTGGTCTTTTCCAGACCGAGATCCTCGACATTGCCAACGATACCAACCGCCAGAATCACCTTGTCAACAACGAGATCATGCGATCCGGATGCCGTGGTGATCTGGGTGGAGACGGTGCCGTCCTTCTTGTTCAGCGGGCCGACCTTGGCGCCTGTCAGCACCTTGATCCCCTGCTTTTCGAACGCCTTCTGTGCCATGGCGCTGATTTCGGCGTCCTCGGCAATCATGATCCGGTCGGCAACTTCGGCAATGGTCACTTCCGCGCCCATATTCCGATAGAAGGAGGCGAATTCGACCCCGATTGCTCCGGAGCCGATGACCAGCAGACGCTTGGGCAGTTCCTTGGGGACCATCGCCTCGCGATAGGTCCAGACCAGTTCGCCATCGGGCTCGAGCCCCGGGAAGTGGCGGGCACGGGCGCCAGTCGCCAGAATGACATCGGGAGCAGCAATGCGCGTGACTTCCGCGCCTTCCTTGCTGACCGATACCACATGCTCATTGCCGTCACGACCGGCCAGTTTCGCGCGACCGTCGAACACCTTGACCTTCGCCTTCTTGAGAAGGCCGGAAACGCCACGTGAGAGCTGACGTGATACCGCGCGCGACCGGGCGACGACCTTTTCGAGATCGAAGCTCACCTTTTCGGCGCTGAAACCGAACTCGGCAAGGTTGTGCAGCTGATGGTTCAGTTCAGAAGCGCGCAGCAGTGCCTTGGTCGGGATGCAGCCCCAGTTGAGGCAGATGCCGCCCAGATGGGTGCTTTCGACAACCGCGACACTCTTGCCAAGCTGTGCGGCACGCAGGGCGGCGACATACCCGCCCGGACCGCCGCCAACGACGATCAGATCGAATTTGTCCATGGCTCAGATCACCAGACGATAGGGGTTTTGAACGATGTCACGCAGCGCGTTCAGCCATTGAGCGCCAAGCGCCCCATCGACCGCACGGTGATCGACGGAAAGCGTGGCCGTCATGACGGTCGCAACCGCAAGCTGGTCTCCACGCACGACAGCGCGTTTCTCACCCGCTGCAATAGCCAGAATACCGGCCTGAGGCGGATTGATGATGGCGGAGAACTCACGCACACCGAACATGCCCATGTTCGAGATGGAGAACGTACCACCCTGAAACTCTTCGGGTTTCAGCTTGCCATCGCGTGCACGCTTGGCCAGATCGCGCGCTTCTGCACTGATCTCACGCAAGGATTTGCGATCGGCCTGACGGATGATCGGTGTGATCAGACCATCAGGGATGGAAACAGCCATCGAGATATCGATATCGGGGAAATGCAGTGTCTCGGCTTCGGTGAACTGCACGTTCAGACCAGGGCAGCTGCGCAGCGCAAGCGCCACGGCCTTGATCATCATGTCGTTGACCGAGATCTTGAACTGCCCCTCGCCTTCACTCGGCGATGCTGCGTTGAGCTGGGCGCGCAGGGCGAGCAGCGCGTCAAGTTCGATATCAACAGCCACATAGAAATGCGGGACGTTCTGCTTGGACTCGCTCAGGCGACGCGCGATGACCTTGCGCATCGTGGAGTTGGCAACACGTGTCACCTCTACCGGTGCCGATATTGGCGCTTCGGCTTTGGCGGGTGCCGCGACCTGCGCATTCTCGACATCGCGACGCAGAATACGGCCATTGGGGCCTGTACCCTTCACGCCAGACAGATCGAGCCCCTTCTTCGCAGCGATACGACGCGCGAGAGGTGACGCAAACACGCGCTTGCCCGGAGACGCCGCAGCAGGCGTAGCATGCGAGGACACATACGGCGCAGAGGAGGTCGGAGCAGAAACTGGCTGGGCTGCCGTCTGCGGGGCAGGCTCGGCCTTCTTTGCAGGCGCCGCCTCAGCCGTTTCCGGCACGGCTTCGCCCTCTTCGACGAGGATGGCGATGGGCGAGTTGACCTTCACCCCTTCGGTCCCTTCCGGCACAACAATGCGGCCGAGAATGCCCTCATCGACGGCTTCGACTTCCATCGTTGCCTTGTCGGTTTCGATCTCGGCGATCAAGTCGCCGGACTTCACCGTGTCGCCCTCTTTCTTCAGCCAGCGCGAGACCGTTCCTTCGGTCATGGTCGGCGAAAGCGCGGGCATCAGAATATTGATAGCCATGGTCGCAGCCCCTCAGAACAGTTTGCGAACCGCGTCCACCACCCAGTCAGGCTGCGGAAGCGCATGTTTTTCGAGATTGGCGGCGTAAGGCAGCGGGATATCGAGACCGCAGACGCGCGCGGGCGGGGCATCGAGATAATCGAAGGCCTCTTCACACGCTACGGCGCAGATCTCGGCGCCGATACCGGCCACGGGCCAGCCTTCCTCGACGGAGACGATGCGGCTCGTCTTCTTCACACTGTTGACGATGGTCTCGGTGTCGAGCGGACGGATTGTACGCAGATTGATGACTTCAGCCTCAATCCCCTGCTCGGCCAGCTTGGCCGCAGCCTCGAGCGCCACACCAACCATGATCGAGAAAGCGACGAGGGTCACGTCCTTGCCTTCACGCTCGATCTTCGCCTTGCCGATCGGCAGGATGAAATCCTCATCGACCGGGCAAGGGAATTTCTGCCCGTAGAGAATTTCGTTTTCGAGCACGATTACCGGGTTCGGGTCACGAATGGCGGCACGAAGCAGGCCCTTGGCATCTTCAGACGACCAGGGGGCAACCACCTTCAGGCCCGGCACATGGGCATACCAGCTTGCGTAGCACTGCGAGTGCTGGGCACCGACGCGCGCAGCCGCGCCATTGGGGCCGCGGAACACGATCGGACAGCCCATCTGGCCACCCGACATATAGAGCGTCTTGGCTGCGGAATTGATGATATGATCAATGGCCTGCATCGCGAAGTTCATGGTCATGAATTCGACAATGGGCTTGAGGCCGGTCAGCGCTGCACCAACGGCCATGCCGGTGAAGCCATGCTCGGTGATCGGCGTGTCAATGATACGCTTCTCGCCGAACTCGTCGAGCAGACCCTGACTGACCTTGTAGGCGCCCTGATACTGGGCCACTTCCTCACCGAGCAGGAACACGTCCTCGTCACGACGCAGCTCGGCGGCCATGGCGTCACGCAGCGCTTCACGCACGGTGATGACGGAAGTCTCGCCCCATTCGCGATCCGGTGTTGCCACCAGGTCTTTCGGCTTTTCAGGCGCCTTCTCTTCAACCGCGGTCTGCGCGGCCGGGGTCTGGGCTGCTGCCGGGCCGTTTTCTAGCGCCGAAATATCCTCGCCTTCTTCGGCAATGATGGCGATCTGCGTGTTTACCGCAACGTTTTCCGAGCCTTCCGGCACCAAGATCTTTGCAAGGATGCCGCTATCGACAGCCTCGACTTCCATGGTGGCCTTGTCGGTCTCGATCTCGGCAATCACATCGCCCGAGTTGATCTTGTCACCCTGCTTTACCGTCCATTTGGAAAGCGTGCCTTCGGTCATGGTAGGCGAAAGAGCCGGCATGAGAACAGGAGCGGCCATAACTTACGCCTCCACCAGAATATCGGTCCAAAGTTCGGAGAGATCGGGCTCAGGGCTGTTCTGGGCGAAATCGGCAGCGTCATTGACGATCTGCTTCACTTCGGCATCGATTGCCTTGAACTCTTCATCGCTGGTGCCCTTGTCGCTCAGGAGCTTGTGCAGCGCCTCGATCGGGTCACGCGTGCGGCGCATTTCCTCGACCTCCGAACGGTCGCGATAACGCGCCGGATCGGACATCGAGTGACCGCGATAGCGATAGGTTTCCATCTCGAGAAGGAAGGGCCCCTTGCCTGCGCGGCAATGGGCGACGGCTTCCTGAGCGGCTTCATGCACGGCAAACAGGTCCATGCCATCGACCTTGCGGCCGGGAATTTTCCACGGTGCGCCGATCTGCGAGAGATCATGGGCGGCGGCGCTGGAGCGCTCGACGCTCGTACCCATGCCGTAGCGATTGTTCTCGATCACATAGATGCAGGGCAGCTTGTGCAGGGCGGCGAGATTGAAGCTCTCGTAAACCTGGCCCTGCTGGGCCGCACCCTCACCGAAATAGGCCACGCCCACTTCATCGGTACCGCGGTATTTATTGGCGAAAGCAAGGCCCGTACCGATGGCTACCTGGGCCCCCACGATGCCATGACCGCCGTAGAAATTCTTCTCGCGGGAGAACATGTGCATCGAGCCGCCCTTGCCGTGCGAATAACCGTCCTTGCGTCCAGTCAGCTCGGCCATCACGCCCCCCGGGCTCATGCCCATCATGAGCATGTGAGCGTGGTCACGATACGAGGTAACGATCTTGTCGCCCGGCTTCATGGCCAGCGACATGCCGACGATCACGGCTTCCTGGCCGATATAAAGATGGCAGAACCCGCCGATGAGCCCCATGCCGTACAGCTGTCCGGCCTTTTCCTCGAAACGGCGGAGCAACAGCATATCGCGATATGCCGTACGAACGGTCTCCAGTGGCAGGATCGGTCCGTTGTGATCCGCGAGCGGCTGAGCCGCCCCTTTATGGGCTTTGCCGGACATGCTGAGTATCTCCTGAGCCTGACTGATGCGCCATGCGCAATTCAGGGTCCGGTATTTACCAGTCCCGTTGCGCAAGTCCACAACCTAAGCTGTTAATATGTGCGTTAGAGCGTCCCGAGAAGGCGGCGGGCAGCGAGGCCCGGGTCTTCTTCTCTCAGGAGACTTTCGCCAACAAGAATGCCGCTTGCCCCTACGGCACCGACCCGTTTCACATCTTCGAGCGTACGAATACCGCTCTCCGAAACAAGGATGCGATCAGGGGGTACAAGCGGTGCGAGTCTGGCCGTCGTGTCGAGATCGGTGACCAGGCTGCGCAGATTGCGGTTATTGATGCCAATCAGCGAGGTATCGAGCGCCAGGGCACGGTTGAGTTCCGCCTCGTCATGCACCTCGCAGAGCACATCGAGATCGAGCCCGCGCGCCAAGGCGATCAGCTCGGCTGCCTCGGCGTCGGTCAGGGCAGAGAGAATGATCAGGATGCAGTCAGCACCAATCAGACGACTCTCATGCACCTGCCAGGGTTCGAGAATGAAATCCTTGCGCAGGATGGGCAGCGGGCAGACTTCCTTGACCGCCTTGAGATCCTCGATCGAGCCGTGGAAGCACGAGCCTTCGGTGAGAATGGACAGGCAGATTGCCCCTGCTGCCTCATAGGATTTTGCGATACCGACCGGATCGTAATCGGGGCGCAGGATACCGGCTGAAGGCGAGGCCTTCTTGATTTCCGCAATCAGGCCGACGCGCTGATCAGCCGCCATCTGCTTGAGCGCCTGACCAAAACCACGCGTCGGCACATTGACCTCACGAGCACGTGCCGTGATTTCCTTGAGCGGCATGATCAGGGCGCGCTGTTCGACATCGATACGGGTTCGCGCACAGATACGGGCCAGCACGTCGGGCATGTCACGCCCGGATACGGGAAGCGCCGTGTCTTCCTGCACGATCGTACCCGGCACCTGCACATCCGGATAGCCGGAAGGCGTGTCATGAATAGGTGTGGACGATTGATCGGTCATGTTAGTCCTGACGTGTGGATCAAAGAGGATGAGCGAACCGGCTCGGCAGGTCGGTGGCTGCCCTGCTGGGCATGAACGAGAGCAGAGAGAGCGAGCCCGCTATCAATGGCATTGGCTGCGATCTCGACATTCCTGCGCAGGAGAGTGGGGACGATCGTACCGTTTTCAAGAATGGTCGACCGCCCACCTACGTGAAGCGCCACAGCCGCATTCAGCAGGACGGTATCGCGATAGGCCCCCTCCTGCCCGGAGAGCATGTCGAGCAGCTTGCCGGCATTATGCGTGGGGTCGCCACCGGCAATATCGGCAATCGGGCGTCGCGCCAGACCGGCCATATCGGGTGTGAGAACAAGTTCGAGAAAACGCTCATCATCCCAGGCACGAATATGCGAGACACCAGCCAGCGTGATCTCGTCACTCCCGCCAAGATCGGTCTCGCCATGGACAGCCCAGACACGCTCGGCACCGAGAGAGGCCATGGTTTCAACCACAGGGCGCAGCCAGCGATCGTCATAGATACCGATCATCTGGCGGCGCACCTGCGCCGGATTGCACAACGGCCCGATGAGATTAAAAATGGTGCGAAAGCCCAGCGTCGTGCGTACTGGTGCTGCAAAGCGCATGGCGGGATGATGCAAAGGCGCCGCCAGAAAGGCGAGATGCCCGTCACGCAGGCGTCTTGCCTGCTCCTCAAGATCATCGCATGGCGCGATGCCCAGCGCCATGAGCGTGTCAGTGGCGCCGGCCCGTGAGGAAAGGGCGCGATTGCCGTGTTTGGCAACCGGAACACCCAGCCCGGCGAGAACGAAAGCAACAGCTGTCGACACGTTGAGCGTCCCCAGCCCATCACCCCCTGTACCGCAGACATCCATGGCATCTTCAGGGGCAAAAGGCAGGCTGGTCATACATGCTCGCACGGCCCTTACGGCCCCGCTCAGTTCATCGACTGTTTCACCCCGCAGCCTCAACGCCATCAGGATGGCGGCGAGCTGCTCGGCGGGGACGGTGCCCTGCATGATTCTGGAGAAAAGGGCTTCGGTCTCTTCCTGGGTCAGCCGCCTGCCCTCGGCGAGATGACGCAGCGTCTTGGTCAGGCTGCCAGCATGGGTATCCATTCAGGCCGCTTGCCTTTTCTGACGCGCTGCCCGGGCGATGTTGAGGAAGTTCGCCAGCATCATCTGACCATCTTCAGACGCAATGCTCTCAGGATGGAACTGCACCCCATGAACGGCCAGCGTGCGGTGACGCACCCCCATCACCACGCCATCTGCCGAGCGGGCATTGACGATGAGCGTGTCGGGAATCGTTTCCGGGGCAAGAGTCAGGCTGTGATAGCGCGTGGCCTGGGTCGGGCTCGCAAGCCCCTGGAACACGCCAGTGCCGTCATGAAGAATCGCGTCGACCTTGCCGTGCATCGGGCGCGGTGCGCGCACGACGCTCGCACCAAACACCTGACCGATAGCCTGATGGCCAAGACAGACACCCAGAACCGGGATCGTCGGTGCCGCTGCCTTGATGAGAGCGCAGCAGATACCGGCCTCGTTGGGCGAGCATGGACCGGGCGAGATCACGATGGCCTCCGGCTTGAGGGCCAGAGCCTCTTCAACACTCAGCGCATCGTTTCGCCAGACCGCGCATGCTTCGCCAAGCGCCCCGAAATGATGGACGAGGTTGAACGTGAAACTGTCGTAGTTGTCGATCAGCAATATCATGGCATCAAGATGGCGTCGTCTCGGGTGAAGGTCAAATTCGGTTACATTCCAGCGCTGTCGCTGGCCTGCTGAACCGCGAGTTCGGCGGCACGGAAAATGGCGCGCGACTTGTGACGCGTCTCCATTTCCTCACTGGCCGGATCGCTATCGGCAACGACACCGCAACCAGCCTGCACATACATCCGACCCTTGTTCAGAATCGCCATACGCAGCCCGATACAGGTGTCCATGTCGCCATCGGCCCCGATATAGCCGATGCATCCGGAATAGGGCCCACGACGGGTCACTTCCAGTTCGTCGATGATCTCCATCGCCCTGATTTTCGGTGCGCCCGTCAGGGTTCCGGCAGGAAATGCCGCAGAAAGCGCGTCAAGCGCGTCGCATTCCGGCCTGATGACACCCTGAACAGTCGATGAGATATGCATCACATGGCTGTAGCGTTCGACCACGAAAGAAGACGGAACGGTCACGGAGCCCATGCGGGCAACACGGCCCACATCGTTGCGCCCCAGATCGATCAGCATCAGATGCTCGGCCCGCTCCTTCTGATCCGCCAGCAATTCCGCCTCAAGACGCTCATCAGCCTCACGGTCAACGCCACGCGGACGCGTTCCCGCCAGCGGACGCACGGTGACAGCCCCTTCGCGCAGACGCACGAGAATCTCGGGGGACGAACCCACAAGCGAGAAGCCATCCATCTCGACCAGAAACAGAAACGGCGCCGGATTGACCCGACGCAGGGAGCGGTAAAGCGCCAGAGCCGGGAGGGGAAACGCCGTCTCGAAACGCTGACTGGGCACAATCTGGAAGGCATCGCCCGCAGCAATATAGTCCTGCGCCTTGCGTACCTTCGCCATGAACGCTTCCGCCGAGACGGTCGAGACTGGCGCGGCGAGCTCGGTGCCCTTGGCAAGCGTACAGGCCGCATCGAGCGACGCCTCGACCAGCGCTGTGCGGGCACGATCGAGCAGCGCCTGCGCAGCGTCGCGCGACAACCCGCCTTCTCGCATCGGCACAGCAAGATAAAGCTCGTCACGCACCGAGTCGAAAACTGCAAACAGGCCCGGACGCATCATCACGCCGTCGGGCAGATGCAGATCATCCGGTGGCGCGTCAGGCAGAACCTCCATCTGGCGCACCATGTCATAGCCGAGATAGCCGAAAACCCCGCCGATCATTGTCGGCAGCCCCTCAGGCAATTCTGCCCGGCTCTCTTCAACAAGCTTGCGCAGCGAAACGAGAGGCTTGTCGGCACTTTCCTCAAAGACAGAGCCCGGCTCGAACGGCGCAGCATTGACTGAAGCCACACCGTGAGCACAGCGCCAGACCAGATCGGGCAGCATGGCGATGACCGAATAACGCCCTCTTGTTGCCCCGCCCTCGACGCTCTCGAAGAGCAGACGATAGGGACGCCCCTCTCCTGATTGAGGCACGAGCGAAGAGAGCTTCATGAACGCCGAGACCGGCGTCAGCAGATCGGCAGCCTCAATGCTGTAGAGGAACTCCGCTGTCATTGCTGACCTGCCACACTGCTCATGACCTGCTGGAGCACAGGCATGTTCGGCACCGGCTTGAATTCGCTCTCGAGGCTATGCACGAAAACGGTCGGAACATCGCCCTGGATCGTCTGTTCAAGCTGCCCCTGCATGTTCTCACGCAGTGCCTTGGTGCTTTCCGGGCTCGCGGCTTCCGTGCCGGTAACCGTGAAGACATAGAGCGCGTCGCCGACGGCGATCATGCCGGTCTTTCCCGGTTTGGTCGCAAAAATCTCCGAAAGGAGTGCGGAAGGCAGGCCGCCATTCTGCATTCTCGAAATCGGCAGATCCTTCTGCATGGCAGCGGCGTCGGTCGTGCCTGCCACGGCCTTTTCGAGACCGCCGGACTTGCGGGCGGCAAGCATGATCGTAGTCGCGCGCTCATCAGCCAGACGCATCTGCTGCGCCTTGAGCCAGTCATGACCAACCTGCTCGCGCACGCTTTCATAGGGCTTCACATGGCCGGGTTCGATCGAGTCAACGAGCACGGCAAAGCCGCTATTGGCCGGACCATTGATCAGGGTCGGCTTCTCACCCTGCTTTTGCGAAAAGATGCGTGCGATGATTGCCTTGCGTGTCGCGTCGTCACCCGGCAGAGGCGCCACTTCGCCATCCTTGGTCAGACCCTGCGCATCGAGCGAACCCTGAGCAGGGACAGCCCCCAGATCGGTTGGCACCTGCTCGAGATCGGCGCTGCCTGCAATCGCATCCTGCAACGAGGCGAAACGCTGAGCAAGGAGCTGAGGCGCCTGTGAGCGGGCGACCTCATCGCGGATTTCAGCTTTCGCCTGATCGAAATCTGTCTTGTGCGGCGGCGTGATGGCCGTCACGCGAAACACGACCCAGCCCGTCGGCGTCTGGATTGGCCCGATGACCGAATTGGCAGCGGATGCAAAAGCTGCCTTTGCCAGTTCGGGGCTGGGAATGTCGATCTCGCGTGCATGCGGGAAAGCGACAGAAGCGGCAGACGGGTTGGCCTTCTGAATGGCCTCCCAGTCGGCATTCGCCTTCCAGGTGGTCGCCAGCGCCTCGGCGGCATCGCGGCTCTGAACGGTCAGAACCTCGATATCACGGGTCTCGGGTACGTTGTATTTCGCGCTCTCGAAATCATAGATCTGGCGAAGCTGTGCGTCCGGCACGGTGAGGCCACGCGCCACGCTCTCTGCCGAAAGCAGAACAATCTTGGCGTGGCGATATTCGGCAGAGCGGTATTGCGCCTGATGATTGTCGTAGAAACGACGCAGCTGGGCCTCTTCAGGCGCTGTCGGAACTGTCACGCCATCGCTGTCTATGCGCAGCAGATCCGTCCTGAACTGACGCGTGTTATAGGCAAGCAGCTGGTCGAGCACCGAAGCGGGCACGACCATCGTCTTGCCGAGGCCTTCCAGCAGGTCACGCGCGCCGAGATCATCACGCACCGAGTCGAGGAAAGGCTTTTCCTGCAACCCGAGCTGCCGGAGCTTGGCATCGAAAATCTTGCGGTCGAAACGACCATCCGTTCCCTGAAAAACCCGGTAGCCGAAGATCTCGTTCCGCACGAGCGCATCGGGAACCTTCATTCCATTGCGATCAGCCAGAGCCAGAACTTCTTTCTGCGCCAGAAGACGCTGCAACACACCTTGCGCCACTTCACGGCGCATGGCGGGCGTCAGCTGAGACGGATCGGTCAGCCCCATCTGCTGGGCAACGGCTGGCAGCTGGTTGCGAATGCTTCGTTCGAGTTCTTCTGCGCTGATCCTGCGTGTTGCGACCGTCACAACACTGTCGACCTGGGCCTGATTATATTTGCCCAGCATGTCGCCCACACCCCATCCCACAAAGGCGAGAAAAATGAGGAGAGCGATGAGCCGCCCGATCCAGGAGTCGACAACAAAATGCCGCAAAGTCGAAATCATACGCGCTTGAGATCCGCAATTCGCCAGGGATTGAAGCACAGGACCATAGTAGCAGACGCCCATCTTGACCAGTCTGCGCCCCTGATCACAGGCCGCCGCCTCCTTTCTGAGCTACAAGGATCACAAAAGTTGTGACACAACTGACAGGAAGATGATGCGTATTAGGGCGTTATCCCCTGTCCTGCTCACAAAGACCCGAGCTATGCAGGTCCATCGCCGGATATGGAGAGACGATCATGCGCCAGATGATTATCGGCAACTGGAAGATGCACGGCCTGCGCAAGGCGGGCACCGATCTCGCGAGCGCGATCACGACAGAAATCGGCACGATCCTCAAGGAACGCGACGTTGTTCTGGCCCCTCCCTTCACCCTTCTCCACCACCTTTTTCCCCTGCTTAGCGAGCATGGCGTGGGGCTCGGCGCACAGGATTGCCACGCCGAAATCGAGGGTGCCTATACAGGCGATATTTCCGCCGGGATGCTGGCCGATAGTGGTGTGAGCCATGTGATCCTCGGGCATTCGGAGCGGCGTGAGCACCATCACGAATATAACGCTCTCATAAAACGCAAGGTCATGCGTGCCCGGGAATTCGGCCTGTGCCCCGTTGTGTGCGTCGGTGAGAGCGGGCGCCAGAAGGAAGAAAACCTTGCTGAAGAATGGCTCGGGAAACAGATTACCGAATGCCTGCCGCCCGATTTCGACGGGATCGTCGCCTATGAGCCGATCTGGGCCATCGGCACCGGGAAGGCCGCAACGCAGCAGGACATCGAATCGCGCCTGACCTTCCTGCATGACGCGCTCGCGCGCCATCTGGAAACGGATGACAAATCGATGCGTGTCCTGTATGGCGGCTCAGTCAAGCCCGAAGATGCCGCGTCCATCCTCGCTGTTCCCGGTGTGGGGGGCGTGCTCGTCGGCGGGGCCAGCCTGTCTGCCAGATCCTTTCTCGGCATCGCACGGGCTGGACTTTCGCTGGCGTCCTGACGGCATATTTATCGTGTTTACCTGAAAGCCGGACATGACCACGCTTCTGCTCGTTCTCAATTTCTTCGTGACCATTGCTCTTATCGGCGTCATCCTCATCCAGCGGAGTGAAGGTGGCGGTCTTGGCATTGGCAGCAGCCAGGGAATGGGTTCGTTCATGACCGGTCGCGGCACGGCCAACCTGCTGACGCGCACCACAGCCGTTCTGGCTGGCGTCTTCATGGTGCTCTGCCTGCTTCTCGCCGTTCTCAACCGCGGCGCCTCGACCAATGCCGGCAGCGACATTCTGGCCCAGCCCGCCCCGGCGCCGGCCAGCTCCGCCCCGCAGACCGCCGCACCCGCAACACCGGCAGCCCCCGCTCCGGCGACCAGCCCGGCAACCGCTCCGGCCGCGCCGACGAAGCAGTGAGGCAACAGGGCGTAAAATTTCTGCCGTCAGAAGCGCTCTGACGGCAATCTTCTCGTTCCCTATCAACGCGATCCAATGTAGGAGAGCCTTCCATGACTCGGTTCGTATTTATCACCGGTGGCGTGGTTTCCTCTCTCGGCAAGGGCATAGCTTCTGCTGCCCTTGCGGCTCTCCTCCAGGCGCGCGGCTACAAGGTCCGCATGCGCAAGCTGGACCCCTATCTCAATGTCGATCCGGGGACGATGAGCCCCTATCAGCATGGCGAAGTCTTCGTGACCGATGACGGAGCCGAGACCGATCTCGACCTCGGCCATTACGAGCGCTTTACGGGAGTTCATGCCCGCAAAGCCGACAATGCGACGACTGGCCGCATCTATTCGGAAGTGATCGCCCGTGAGCGTCGTGGCGATTATCTCGGCGCGACCGTGCAGGTCATTCCCCATATCACCGATGCCATCAAGGAAGCCGTCGTTGCCGGCACCGATGGCTATGATTTCGTGCTTGTCGAGATTGGCGGTACGGTAGGCGATATCGAGAGCCTGCCCTTCCTCGAATCGATCCGTCAGCTGCGCAACGATCTGGGCCACAGCCAGACCATGTGCGTGCATCTCACGCTGTTGCCCTACATCCCGGCAGCAGGCGAGCTGAAGACCAAGCCCACACAGCACTCCGTCAAGGAACTGCAGAATGTCGGCATTCAGCCGCAGATGCTCATCTGCCGTTCGGATCGCGCCATTCCAACGAATGAGCGCCGCAAGATCGCGAGCTTCTGCAATGTGCGCCCCGAGGCCGTCATCGCGGCTCTCGATGTCGACACCATCTATGCCTGCCCGATTTCCTATCACAAGGAAGGCATGGACGATGAAGTGCTGCGCTATTTCGGCCTGCCCGTTGAAGGCGAGCCCGATCTGAGCCGCTGGACGAAAATTGTCGAGACACTGCGCCACCCCGACGGCGAAGTGCGCATTGCCGTTGTCGGTAAATATACCGCCCTGCTCGACAGCTACAAATCGCTCATCGAAGCCCTGCTTCATGGCGGTATTGCCAACCGGGTGAAGGTCCGCCTCGAATGGGTGGAATCCGAAACCTTCGAAAAGAACCCCGACTCCATTGCCGCGCTGGGTCGCGTCGACGGCATTCTTGTTCCGGGCGGCTTTGGCGAGCGTGGATCAGAGGGCAAGATCGAAGCGGTGCGCTATGCCCGTGAAAATGGTGTTCCGTTCCTGGGCATCTGCTTCGGCATGCAGATGGCCGTCATCGAATGCGCGCGCTCACTGGCTGGTCTGGAAAAGGCCTCTTCGACCGAGTTCGGCCCAACTGACGAGCCGCTTGTCGGCCTCATGACCGAATGGGCACGCGGCAACGAAATGCTGCGCCGCCGTGAACATGGCGAGATGGGCGGCACGATGCGTCTTGGCGCCTACCCGGCCAAGCTGAAGCAGGGCTCACGCGCTGCCGAAATCTATGGCACGACCGAAGTGCGCGAGCGTCATCGTCACCGTTATGAGGTGAACGTGCATTACCGCCAGCAGCTTGAGGCGACAGGTCTCGTCTTCTCCGGCATGTCGCCAGACGACGTGCTGCCGGAAGTGGTGGAATATCCTGACCACCCCTGGTTCGTTGGCGTGCAGTATCACCCCGAATACATGTCCAAACCCTTTGCACCGCATCCGCTCTTTGCGGGCTTCATTGAAGCTGCGGTCAAGAAGGCACGCCTCGCATGACCGATATCACCCTCGGCTCGCTGACCATCGGCAATCGCCAGCCCTTCACCCTTATCGCTGGTCCCTGCCAGATCGAATCCCGTGCGCATGCGCGGGAGATGGCAGCAGGGCTTGCCGAAATCTGCGGCGGGCTCGGTATTGGCTGGATCTACAAAAGCTCGTTCGACAAGGCCAATCGCACCTCACTCAAAGCCGAGCGTGGCATCGGCCTTGCCGAAGGGCTCGACATTCTGGCTGGCATCCGTGAGGAATTCGGCTGTCCGGTTCTGACCGACGTTCATGACGCCGCACAGTGCAAGCCTGCCGCAGAAGCGGTCGACGTGCTGCAGATCCCGGCCTTTCTGTGCCGTCAGACCGATCTGCTTCTGGCTGCCGGGGAAACAGGACGCGCGATCAACGTCAAGAAAGGGCAGTTCCTTGCGCCCTGGGATATGGCGAATGTTGCTGCCAAGATCGCCTCGACCGGCAATGACCGGATCATGCTATGCGACCGCGGCACGAGCTTCGGTTACAACACGCTGGTGAGCGACATGCGCGGCCTGCCGATCATGGCAGAAACCGGCTATCCGGTCGTGTTCGACGCCACGCATTCCGTACAGCAGCCGGGCGGGCTCGGTGGCTCTTCCGGTGGCCAGCGTCAGTTCGTTCCGACCCTTGCGCGGGCTGCCGTGGCCATTGGCGTTGCAGCGGTTTTCATCGAAACGCATGAAGACCCGGACAACGCGCCGAGCGACGGCCCCAACATGGTGCCGCTTTCCGAGATGCGTGGTCTTCTCTCCACCCTGCAGGCCTTCGACAAGCTTTCCAAGTCCAATGGGTTCTAAGCGACACGTCTATTCGGTCGATACCGAATGGACAGGCAATCACGGGCTAGGCACGCAATCCTGGCATGTCTATGGCCGAAATCATGATATTTCGGCTGAGGGCAAACCCGTCATCCATGGATCGGCTGATCCCAGTTTCCATGGAGACCCCACAGGGTGGAATCCGGGCGAGTTGCTGCTTGCCTCGCTAAGCGCCTGCCACAAGCTCTGGTATCTCGGCCTTTGCGCTGGTGCCGGGATTGTCGTCACCGGCTATCACGACTCAGCCGAGGCGGTGATGATGGAAAACCCGCAAGGCGATGGCGAATTTGAAAGCGCGACGCTGCGTCCCGTCATCACCCTTGCCAGCGGCAGTTCTATGGCACGTGCGCAGGCCCTTCATGATCAGGCCCACGCGCATTGCTTCATCGCTCGATCGGTCAATTTCCCGGTGATCTGCGAGCCGGTCTTTCAGATCGTATAGGGCTGCAACGGCGCACTCAGGCACGCGGCAAGGCAAAGCACCACAACAGCCGTCAGAAGGGCGCGGAACGGGAAATACCCGGCAGGCAGTGCGCCCTTGCGATAGGCAGCGCGCTCTGCCAGCAGGACCAGAATAAACCCGATCATTTCCATCAGAATACCGCCACGCGGTGCCCAGACTACACCTGCATAAATGGCGACCCAGCTCCACAGGGCAGGCAATACCCCGAAAAACAGGCGCCTCCGGTTGATCGGGCCCAAGCCCTGCGCAGGCATGATGGCGGGCTGTTCGAGAGCGAGCCCCCAATGCACGGCCCCAAGAAAGGAGAGAATGCAGCCTCCATAGGCAAGCATGGCTACGCCGATATGGCTGATCGGCCCGAGACTACCCCAGAACAGAGCAGCCATGGCGAGGCATAGAAACGGCACGAGACCGGCTATGCCGAGAAAAATGACGAGCGGTGACAGGGGTCTCACGGAATATCCATCCTCATTTCACATAACGCCAGTTGACAGCGCCGGTGTCTCGACGCCTTGTGATGCCCGAAGTTCGAACGTTCAAACAGGGAGCCCCCAAATGAGCGCCATTATTGATATCATTGCCCGCGAGATTCTGGATAGCCGCGGCAACCCGACTGTAGAAGTCGAGGTCGAACTGTCCTCCGGCGCCAAGGGCCGTGCAGCCGTTCCGTCAGGCGCCTCCACCGGCGCCCATGAAGCTGTCGAGCTGCGTGACGGCGACAAGTCGCGCTACGGCGGCAAGGGCGTTCTGAAGGCTGCCGCTTTCGCTGAAGGCGAAATTCTCGATGCGCTGCAGGGCGCCGAATCGTCTGATCAGATCGCGATCGACGAAGCCATGATCGAGCTGGACGGCACGCCCAACAAGGCACGCCTCGGTGCAAACTCCATTCTCGCCGTGTCGCTCGCGACCGCCAAGGCGACTGCGCTCGAACTCGACATTCCGCTCTATCGCTATGTCGGTGGCGTCTTCGCGCACACCCTGCCCGTGCCGATGATGAACATTGTCAATGGCGGTCAGCACGCCGACAACCCCATCGACATCCAGGAATTCATGATCCAGCCGGTCGGCGCACCGACGATCATGGATGCCGTGCGTATGGGTTCGGAAATCTTCGCCCATCTCAAGAAGAACCTGCATGCAGCCGGCCACAACACCAATGTCGGCGATGAAGGCGGTTTCGCACCGGGCCTAAAATCGGCAGACGAAGCGCTTGGCTTCATCTCGAAGTCGGTTGAAGGCGCTGGTTACCGCCTTGGCGAAGACGTGACCTTTGCGCTCGATTGTGCTGCCACCGAATTCTATCGCGATGGCCGCTACAAGATGGACGGCGAAGGCCGCGACCTCGACTCCTCGGGCATGATCGACTACCTGGCCGATCTCGCTGCACGCTACCCGATCGTCTCGATCGAAGACGGTCTGGCAGAAGATGACTGGGAAGGCTGGGCAGAACTGACTGCAAAGCTTGGTCACAAGCTGCAGCTCGTCGGCGACGATCTGTTCGTGACCAACACGGAGCGTCTGGTGCGTGGCATCGAAAGCAACACGGCCAATGCGCTGCTCGTGAAGGTCAACCAGATCGGCACGCTGACCGAAACGCTCCGCGCCATGGAAACCGCACATCGCGCCGGCTATAAGTGCGTCATGAGCCATCGTTCGGGTGAAACCGAAGATTCGATCATTGCTGATCTCGCAGTCGCCACGAATTGCGGTCAGATCAAGACAGGCTCGCTGTCGCGTTCCGATCGTACGGCAAAGTACAACCAGCTTATCCGTATCGAAAACGAACTGGCTACCGCAGCCCGTTACGCAGGCCGCTCGATCCTTCCGCGCGCCTGATTTTAATGAAGGGGAGCGAATTTCGCTCCCTTTCCCAAATCCCCGATTGTAAGCGGCGCAGCCCTCAGGGTAGGGTATCTCCCAACAGCCCGCTTGCAACCGTGGAGTTTCCGTGCAGATCGTTCGTGCCATCCGCCGCGTCGTGCGCGCCGTTGTACCCCCTGCCCTGTTTCTCGGGCTGACGGCCTATTTCGGATGGAACGCCCTACAGGGCGATCACGGTCTCAAGGCCTATCACCAGCAGCTCAAGCTTATGGATCAGGCTATTCAGGCCCAGAAAGATGCTGACGACGAGCAAGCTGTCTGGAAGCGCCGCATCACCAGCCTCAACGAACGCGCCCTCGATGCCGATATGCTCGATGAACGCTCGCGAGCCATGCTGAACCTCGCCCGCACCGGCGATACCGTAATTCCCTACGGTCCGCACGAGAAGCTTTACTGACTTTCTGAAGCAGCAGCTTTGCCCAGGAAAACCAGCGCTATCCTGACGGGCTTATCCAGAAAAGCAGGCATAAAAAAAGCGGCTCTAAAGCCGCTTTTTCCATTTATCGCTGATGCCTGATCTTACTTGATCTTGGCTTCGCGGAACGCAACGTGCTTGCGGACGACGGGGTCGTACTTGCGCACTTCCATCTTGCCGGTAGCCGAACGGGCGTTCTTCTTGGTGACGTAGAAATATCCGGTCTCTGCGGTCGAGACGAGACGGATCTGAATGACGTTGGTCTTTGCCATGGGGTCCTCGCAAACTGATCTGTCGCTGCGCGCGACATGAACGGCAGCGTTTTCAAGCTGGGGCCTAAATGCGTGGATTACGCGCGCAGGTCAAGTGTTTCCGGTAAAACGGTGGATTAATTTTGATGTGCCGGGGAAAAAATCTTGAAGAGATCGAAGCGAGAACTTAATAAGAACATAGTGATTCCGGGCTGACGCGGTCTTAGGCCGCCCCAACCCTGGAGAGAGGAACCCCATGCTCACGCGCAAGCAACACCAGCTCCTGCTTTTTATCGACTCCTATCTGAAGCGGACCGGGTTTTCTCCCTCTTTCGACGAAATGAAGGAAGCGCTTGATCTGCGCTCGAAATCGGGAATTCATCGACTGATTTCAGCCCTTGAAGAGCGTGGTTTTCTTCGTCGTCATCATCACCGCGCCCGCGCGCTTGAGATTGTGCGCCTCCCGGTCACAGAGGCCTCGACCACACCGGTCATTCAGGCTCCGGCCTCTGAGAGCGGCAGCTTCCCCCGCCTTGCCCATAGTCAGGAACGGGCTGTTTCCGCTTCCGTCGAAGCCAGCCAGACGCCCGTTGTCGGCGTACCGCTCTATGGCCGCATTGCTGCGGGCCTTCCGATCGAGGCCTTCCGTGATTCGGGCGAACAGATCGACATTCCGGCGGGCCAGCTGACCAATGGGCAGCATTACGCGCTTCACGTATCCGGCGATTCCATGATCGATGCCGGCATCCTAGATGGCGATACGGTGATCATTCGTCAGGGTGAGACAGCAGAAAACGGACAGATCGTGGTGGCACTGGTCGATGACCAGGAGGTCACGCTCAAGCGCCTGCGTCAGAAGGGCAAGTCTATCGCCCTTGAGCCTGCAAACACTAATTATGAGACCCAGATCTTCCCGCAGAATCGCGTGCGTATCCAGGGCGTGCTGATCGGATTGTATCGTCAGTACAACTGAGGCGGAACGCTTGTTGGCTGCAGGCTGTCCGTCAGCGAACGCCTAGCCTGACGAGGCGCTGCGTCCCAGCAGAACTGCCAGTTGGCCGATGATATTGTTCTCGGCCATTTGAGCGACGTTGAAGCGCATGAATCGGGATGTCTCGCCAGAGACGCTGAAGACTGCCCCCGGGGCGAGCACAATCCCCTCTTCCAGGGCGTTTCGCGCCAGATCTGTAACATCGCAGCCAGCAGGCATCTCACACCAGAGACTGAAGCCCCCTTCAGGCATGATGACAGGTTTGATCCCGAGTGATCCCAGCTGCGCAGCCCCCTCCTTGCGCGCCTGAGCCAGACGACAATGAAGCGCCTCCATGTGACGGCGATAGGAGCCGCCAGTCAGGACGTGTTTCACGATCTCCGCTGCAACAGGGCTGACACCGGCGAAGCCAGTTGCAATCAGCAGATCTCCGAGCCTCTCGATCATCTCTGAAGAGGCGGCGATGTAGCCACAGCGTAGTGAGGCAGAGAGGGTCTTCGAGAAAGAGCCGATCCGGATGACACGGTTAAGCCCGTCTAAAGGGGCAAGGCTCGCAAAGGGGCGTGGCGCAAAATCGGCGAAGATGTCGTCTTCGATTATCGTGACGCCATGCGCCTTGGCCAATGAGAGTATCTCATGCGCCTTGTGCAGCGTGATCGTGCAGCCCACCGGGTTCTGTAATCCGGAATTGGTCAGGTAGAGCCTCGGCGCTTCCTGCCTCAGCAATCTGGCAAAAGCATCAAGGTCAGGGCCATCTGCAAGGCAGGGAACGCCTATCACCCTTACGCGATGCACAGCCAGAAGCGCCCGGAAATTGAAGTAGCAGGGATCATCGACCAGAACCGTATCGCCGGGGCTGAGCATCAGACGGCAGACCAGATCGACCGCCTGCGTGCCGGAACTCGTCAGCAGGATCTGCTCTGGTGCCACATGCAGCTGATCTTCAGCCCAGCGTCGCGTCAGCAACTGGCGCAAGGACAACGAGCCTCTGGCGGGCCCATAGCCGGTCAGCAATACGCCCTCCTCTCGCGACATCGCGCGAAGCGCATGGCGAAGAGCGGGTAGTGGCATCCAGGATTCTGGCAACCAGCCGCATCCGGGCTGCATGATCGAAGGATCGGCTTCAAGGGCCTGACGCGACACCCAGAACGGATCCACCGCGTGATCGCGTTTCGTGTTCGGAGCGGCACCCGCGAGCGTGCCGCCCGCGACAAAATAGCCTGACCCGGGTCGCGCATGAATCATCCCTTCCGCAACGAGGCGGTCATAGGCCTCGGCGATGGTCGAAGGAGAAAAGCCATGCTGACTGGCGAGCCGACGTATCGAGGGCAAGCGCTCACCTCGCGCCAGACTGCCTGAGGCGATACGTGTGCGCACAGCGGCAATGACCGTCTCGGTCCGGTTTTTTTCGCGCATGGGAGCCCGCAAACTGTATGGCTACTGAATGCCGTACAGTTTTGCCCAACTGTGCTGAACTGTCCATGGTCTGCCGAACAGGACGGCATCAGAGTGACCGCTCGGAAGAGGGCGTGAATCGCCCGTCAGGTACAGGCGGAAAAGACCCATGAAACAATCGAGCGGCTATGTTAGTGGTATGATCGGCATAGCGATCTTCAGCGGCTCGCTACCGGCAACGAGGCTTGCAGAGACTGGCTTCCCACCCCTGTTTCTGACCGCGGCACGTGCTGTCATCGCCGCCCTGCTCGCCATCGCTCTTCTCACCGTATTCCGGCAGAAAAAGCCGGAGCGCGATGCATTGCTGCCTCTCGCGATCGTCGCCCTAGGCGTGGTCATCGGCTATCCCCTGCTCTCAGCCTGTGCCTTGCAGCATATCGAGGCCGTGAGATCTGCCATGTGGACAGGGCTTTTGCCTCTGAGCACGGCGGTGTTTGCGGTTCTGCGCAATGGCGAGCATCCCTCGCTCCGATTTTGGATCTTCTCGCTCTGCGGCGCTGCCGCTGTGCTGTTCTACGCGCTGACCCAGACCCATGGCGGATCGCTTATCGGCGACGGATTGATGCTGACTTCGATCCTCGTCTGTGGGCTTGGCTATGCTGAAGGCGCCGCCTTGTCGCGCCGACTGGGTGGCTGGCAGGTGATCTCCTGGGCGCTGATCCTTGCCCTGCCGCTTATGAGCGTGCTGGCACTCGCCAACCATCCCGTCAACTGGGGTCAGATCTCCCCCTCAGCCTGGGTGTCACTGTTCTATGTTGCCCTTTTCAGCATGATGCTGGGCTTTGTGTTCTGGTATCATGGCCTGGCTCAGGGTGGCATCGCCCGTATCGGGCAGTTGCAGCTCCTGCAGCCTTTCGGCGGGCTGGCACTGTCAGCACTCGTTTTGCATGAGGTCATTCCCCCCCTGCTGGTCGGGGTTACATGCCTTGTTCTGTTCTGTGTCTTTGGCGCGAGACGCGCCGCCTGAAAACGGAGGGGGCGTCGTCCGGCGGACGCGCCCCCTCCTTCCCGATTTCAATGAGTTGCCGGCTTGTCTTTCGTCACACGCACTGTCCCATCAGGGTCGATCTGTGTGCTGGTGCCATCACCATTGGGGATGATGATCGTACCGCTTCGACTGGGCGAAATATATTTATGGGCGTTATCTTCAACAGAAGACGAAAGCGACGGACGAGCCGCCCCACGCACGCCGTTGACCACGCCGTCATGCTCGCCGATGGCAAGCGATCCGCCATCGCCGAGCTGGGTTCCGCTTGCGTCCAGACCTTTCGTCATTGAGCCGAAATAACTGTTCGTGTCAGACATCGCATCGCGCAACCCGTTGGGTGAGCCTTCGACATCACGCAGAGTGGGCAGAGGCTGAGGCGCGCCCGGCCAGATATTGCCACTCTCCGGCAGGATCGGCATGGCGATATAGGCGTGGCCCTTCACTTTCTCCAGATTTTCCGACTGGCCTTCAGGCATATTCGGATTGGCTCCAGGAAGGGTCGCCGTATCCTGAATAGATTTCCCAAAACCGGAACAGCCACTCAAAAAAAGAGGGATCGCTAAAAGAGCGGCCTTTCGCATCATTTACTCCAGAGATGTCTGCCCTGCTCTTTTAAGCGTTAAGATCGTCCAACGCCAGATACAGAACATGTATAGACCGGAATACTTGCCTGCCTGCTTCAAAGCCTTGCAATTCTCTCATCTTGAGTTTGTATCTGCGTGAAATCCGTCAGGCGAAATCCGTCAGAAACGGAGGTTGCTCAATGAAACGGAAGCTGTCGCAGTGTGCGCATGGGTTGACTAACCTCCGGATCTATCGCCTCAGGCGTAACTCAACTGCGCCAAACTGCTCCCCTGCCCCGATCGCCCGGAACTTGTCACCTTTGAGCCGTCAGGCCAGAGAGCGCATGAGGCTGCGTAACAACGCCATGAACACAGGCGCCCTCGAGACCCAAACACATGTAACAAGCCAAAGTATTGATAGCCGTTGATTGAGTAAATTTCCTCAATCCGGCTGGTCGGGGATATGGGCGGCGTTTTGTGCCGGACCAAGCAACACATACGGATCTCACTGAGAAAACCGGCGTTTCACAGCAACGGGCGGGCTCTCCCGCTGGTAGGTTTTTATCGTGCAGCAAAGACCGATGCGCCATCTCGCTTTCCATGCGCCTATTCGTGCCTGCAGGCTCTCCAAACGACGTTGAGAGGCCAGAAGCGCCGAGCAACTGCACGCGCCATATCTGCCGAGACGCCGGTGGTCGACATCAATTAAGGCGGGGTCTGACGCGCTCTTCCCTGCACCGAGCAAGAAACGTGCTCTACTCGCTATCAGCGGGGTGTTTCCCATTTGAACGACGCCGTCAGGCGACCATAAACTCCCACAAATGTGCCTCAACTACCGCCAAGGCGAGTGTCGACGCATATGGCCCTTCAGGCAGAGCCACCTACTTTATTGGACAGGACGTAGGTCGCGCCGCAGATCAGCAACACAGGAAAAGCCGCTCAGCATGGCATAGGACATGCTGGCAGGCCCCTGAGATTTCGCTCATCCAAGGCAAGGTCAGCAGATAGAAAACCACGGTGCTTGGCCGGGACGCAAAGGCCTGCCGAACCCCTCTTTCCCCAGCTCAACAGCTCAATGACTGACCTTGGCAGAAGCGCCATCGGGACGGTTCCCCATCATACGAGACAGCCCCGTCACAAGGTAGCCCCAGCCACTCAGGACGGTCGGGATCACCGAGAACCACAACAGGACGGCGCCGAGGGTGGAGAATGAGATGCCACCTAGCCCGATCAGGCGCGGCATGGCATCGCCGGCCAACAGGCAGCCGATTGCCACCATCTGGATGCCGGTCTTCCACTTGGCCAGACGCGTCGAAGGCAGGGTCGCGCGCTGACTGGCCATGAACTCGCGCAAGCCGCTGACCATGATCTCACGTATCAGAATGATGATCGCTGCAAAAAGCGCCCCGTCTACCAGCCGCCCATAGCCCGCCAGGGCGAGCAGCAGGGCACCAACGAGCAGCTTGTCGGCGATGGGGTCCATCATCCGCCCCAGCTCCGATCCCTGTTTCCAGCGCCGCGCCAGCATGCCATCGAGATAGTCGGTAATGCAGGCCGCGATATACACTATGCAGGCAAGTCCATCCATCACCGGACTTGCGAAAGCAATCAGGGCAATCAGCACCGGTATCGACGCGATACGCAGCAAGGTCAGGATATTGGGCAGATCTGTCAGCATTAATCGTTCCTGAAGCCGCTGTAGAAGCCGCTGGGGGCGTTGCAGAGCCTCGAAATGGGAATCATGCCCCATGATAGGATGGTGTTACCGCACCATCATAGTCACTCTGGCTTCATTGCGGATGAAAAAACGCATAAATCGTGCGCGCGGTTTCGGAATTGATGCCCGCCACCGAGATCAGTTCCTCCTCGCTCGCACCACGCACACCACGCACCGAGCCAAAGCGATTCAGGAGAGCGCGTTTCCTGACCGCACCAATTCCGGGCACGCTGTCGAGCTCGGAAGTCTTGATGGCCTTGCTTCGCCCTGCCCGATGGGTCGTGATTGCAAAGCGATGCGCCTCGTCGCGGAGCCGTTGCAGGTAATACAGCACCGGGTCGTTGGGCGGCAGCTGGAATGGCGCACGTCCCTCCTGAAAGAACCACTCACGCCCTGCATCGCGATCCGGGCCCTTGGCAATGGCCACGATCGGAATATCACGGACATTGAGCTCTTCCAGCACGGCTCTGACTGCGTTGAACTGGCCGAGACCACCATCGATCAGAAGCAAATCGGGCCAGTCCTGCGGACGCTCATCCGGGGTATCGGGATCCCGCTTGCCGAATCGCCGCTCCATGACCTCTCGCATCATGCCGAAATCGTCGCCGGGCGTAACAGGGCCCTTGATGGCGAATTTGCGATAGGCGCGCTTGGTGAAGCCTTCCGGCCCTGCCACCACCATGACGCCATAAGCGTGCTGTCCCATGATATGCGAGTTGTCGTAAGTCTCGATACGCTCAGGAGGGGCCTCAAGCCCGAAGACAGATGCCACGCCGTCAAGCAGCTTGCTGACCCCGGCACTCTCTGCAAGACGGCGCTCGAGCGCCTCACGCGCATTGGTCTCGGCATGGCGCACGACATCGCGGCGTTCACCACGCTGTGGTTGCAGCAACTCGACCTTTCGGCCCCGCCTGAGGCTGAGCGCCTCTGAGACCAGGTCGAGCTCGGCGGGATCGCAATTGAGCAGGATCTGCGGCGGTGGCGGCTTGTCGTCGTAGAATTGCAAAAGAAACGCACTGAGAATATCAGCTGCCTGATCGTCATCAGCATGTTCGGGATAAAAGGCCCGGTTGCCATTGTTGCGGCTGTTACGAATAAAAAAGACCTGAAGACAGGTCTTTCCTGCCTGCTGCCACAAGGCAATGATATCAGCGTCGCCGATAGAAGCCGGATTGATGATCCCGGATTCCTGCATACTGGAGAAACCGCGTATCCGGTCTCGTATCGCCGCGGCCCGTTCGAATTCGAGCGCTTCCGAGGCCTTCTCCATTTCCTCGACGAGCGCCTTCTGAACATCCGTGCTCTTGCCGGAGAGAAACTGCTTCGTCTCCTCGACCAGTTCGCCGTACTCCCCGGGGGTCACCCGGTCGACACAGGGCGCCGAGCAGCGTCGGATCTGGAACAGCAGGCAAGGGCGCGTACGCGTCGAAAGCACTGAATCGCTGCACGAACGCAGCAGAAAGCTGCGTTGGATGAGATTGAGCGTCTGATTGACCGCCCAGGCCGACGCAAAAGGTCCCCAATAGGTGGCATCCTTGATCGGTCTGCCACGCTGCTTGGTAATCTGCGGAAACTCATGACCCTCGGTGAGCATGATCCATGGATAGGATTTGTCGTCCCGCAACAGGATATTGAAGCGCGGCTTCATCTTCTTGATGTAATTGGCCTCGAGGAGCAACGCCTCGGCCTCTGTGCGTGTCGTCACAATCTCCATGGAGCATGTGAGGCTGACCATGCGGCGCAGGCGCTCCGGCAGCTGGTTCAGACGCAGATAGGATGACACGCGCTTCTTGAGACTGAGGGCCTTGCCGACATAGAGCACCTCCCCCTTGGCGCCGAGCATACGATAGACGCCCGGCGACAATGGAATGGTCTTCAGCGCCTCGCGAATGGCGTCTGGGCCCTGTCTGGGGCCACTCTGGTCAGAGAGGCCCGCGCCAATATCACCCGCTTCGTTCGCGTTGCTCATGGATGCGAGCCCGATGCCATGATGGCGCCAACTTCATCCACGGAACATGTGGATAAGTCTGTGGGGGATCGCGTGACAAATTGATGACGGGCGCAGTTTGGCGCGCTTTGCGACGCTTTGCCTAATTTTTGGGCATCGAATGGTAAGGCACTGAAAATTAACAATTTTGCCAATCCGTATGGAAGAAACCGCGTCAAGACCTTGGAATCACAGGGTGTCAATACCGGAACGGGCCGGAAAGTGGACAAATTTTGCATCCCGCCACACAGAACGATCCTGTTTTGTTCGAAGTTCCGTTCAGCGTGCCTCCGCCTGCTCAAGCACGCGCAGAAAATTGCCTCCCCAGATGGCCGCAAGCTCGCTTTCAGCGAACCCCTCCCGGCGCAGCGCCTCCGTGACCGACGCGGTCTGCGATGCATCCGCCCAGCCCTCGATCTGCCCCCCACCGTCGAAATCGGAAGACACGCCCACATGAGCTACGCCGATCAGATCGGCCACGTAGCGCACATGACGGGCGAGATCCGCCACATTGGCCCTGCCCTGCGCGCTGGGCTTGAGGAAAGACGACATGGCCGTGATCTGGATTACGCCTCCCGCATCACGAAGACTGAGCAGCTGTTCGTCATCCAGATTCCGCGGATGATCGCACAGGGCGCGTGCGCAGGAATGGCTGGCGACGATCGGCCGCGAAGACAGGGCAACCGCCTGCATCATGGTGGTTCTCGCTGCGTGGGAAACATCGACCACGATGCCCGTCTCATTCATGCGCGCAATGACGGCCCGCCCCAGCGACGAGAGCCCGCCATGCAGAGCACGATCATTGCCAAGCGCAGGAAGAGGAATCGCGGCATCGGCCAGATCGTTATGGCCATTATGGGTCAGGGTCATGTATCGCACGCCATAAGCGGCCAGTCGGTCGACACGGGAAAGATCGCCCCCCAGCGCATGACCGTTTTCGACAGCGGGTATGACTGCCACGCGCCCTGAAGCCACCGCCTCACGCACTGCCTTGACTGACGCGCAGACAGACACAGCCTCACTGCCAAGGCCATTGATCACCTCAAGCATCGCCTGAACACGCTCCCAGGCCTGCTGGCGCGGCGCGTCTTCAAGACGGGTCTGGGGAATATAGGCGGCAAGGCAGACTGCCTTGAGGCCACCAGCACGAAGTTTGGGCAAATCGACCTGGCGGTCGGCTGAGCCGGTTTCGAAATCGTTCCGGTCGGGCCAGGGGATATCGATATGGGAGTCGAGTGTCAGAAGCTGGTCATGAATATCGCGTGTCATGATTGCTTAAATGGTCTGTTGCAACGCCCCCGCAAGGGGTATTCCTCCTCCTCCTGCCAATTTGAAAGGCCCTGTCCCATGCGACTGATGACGTGGAATATCAATTCGTTGCGGTTGAGACTGCCTTTGCTCCAGCGCCTGGCAGAAGAACAGCGCCCGGACATCATCTGCCTGCAGGAAACGAAAGTGCCGGACGCCCTGTTTCCTGCCGAGGCGCTGCGCGAAATGGGCTATCCACACCAGCATTTCCTCGGGATGAAGGGCTATAACGGGGTTGCCATTCTCTCACGTCACGCCATGACCCCGCTTGAGGCCGTGCCCGACTGGTGCGGCAAAAGCGACACGCGCCATGCCGGCATTCTGTTCGAGACCAGCACAGGGCCAGTCATCCTGCATGATTTCTACGTCCCTGCCGGAGGCGACATTCCCGACCCGGCCGTAAACGACAAATTCGCTCACAAACTGGCTTTTCTCGAGGAAGTAACCTGTTGGTTCAAAGAGAACACGCCGGTGCGTTCGATCGTGGTCGGCGACCTGAACATCGCTCCGCTGGAACATGACGTCTGGAGCCATAAACAGCTTGCCACGGTCGTCAGTCACACCCCGCCAGAGATCGAAAGGCTGAAAGCCTGGCAGGATACCGGCTTCGTGGATGCCATGCGGCTGGTCGTACCAGCGCAGGAAAAGCTCTATACGTGGTGGTCTTACCGTAATCGCGACTGGAACCTCTCCAATCGTGGCCGCCGCCTCGACCATGTCTGGCTGACACAGGATCTGGCGCCCGCCCTGAAGGGAATGGAAGTACTCAGGGACGTGCGCGACTGGGCGAGCCCATCGGACCACGTGCCCGTAATGGTCGATCTCGATCTGACCTTCGCCTGAGGTGTGCTGCCCCTCGCCGAGGATCAATATCCGGTCGATAAAGGGCATCATGCCCCCGACATGGTGACGCCAAACAGACAAACCCGCTAAAGGCCCTGATGTGAAAAAACCCGACTCCTTGCGGAGCCGGGTTTTCCATCAGTCAGTCCTGGCTGGTTTCTCAGCTCATCAGGGCGTCGCTGCCTTCAGGATTGAGGCGATAACCGCCCCCTTCCGTCAGAAGCAGGGAGGCATTTGCCGGATCGGGCTCGATCTTCTGGCGCAAACGATAGATATGCGTCTCGAGCGTATGCGTCGTGACAGCGGCGTTATAGCCCCAGACTTCGTTCAGCAGCACCTGACGCGCAATCGGGCGATGCCCGGCGCGATAGAGATATTTCAGGATTGCCGCTTCCTTTTCCGTCAGGCGGATGCGGCGGTTCTTCGCCGGCTCCTGCAGGATCTTGGAAGAAGGACGGAACAGATACGGCCCGATCGGAAAGACAGCATCTTCGCTGTTTTCAAACAGACGCAGCTGGGCACGCAGACGGGCCAGAAGCTCGGCGATGCGGAACGGCTTGGCGACATAGTCGTTCGCCCCGGCATCCAGCCCTCGCACCACGTCGGCTTCGTCATCCGATCCGGTCAGGATGATGATGGGCATGCGTATACCCTGACGACGCAGCTCGGCGCAGAAATCGCGACCATCGCCGTCGGGCAGGGTAACGTCGAGAAGAATGGCATCGACACGCACATCGGTAACGCCGAGCTTCTCTTTCGCTTCGGCAACGGAGGCAGCCTGAATGGGCTCGAACTCACCCTCGAGCTTGAGTTGTTCGACCAGCAGTTGGCGAAGCGTATCATCATCGTCAACAATCAGGACAGGACGCGGACCAGGCATGTATAACCTTCTCTCACCATCTTTGGGGTAACACCCCTGAGCCAAGACCACACCCTTCAATAGTGAAGAAAGGGCCTTGTTTTACCCGTGAGACTTACACGGATATCGTGACAACGCCAATGCGACTGATGCCAATCCACTGATGGATACCGGCGTTTAGACGTAATTTACCCTTAAATTAATGTTCAGGCGTGAGGTTTGTGACATGCTCGTCATATTAAGACATGGTGAAGGGCGCACCGGGACACTTTTCGTCAATAATCACCCCCTTCCAGCCCTGATTGGGGCCGGCGGGATCCGATCGGACAAGTCAGAAGGCGACCAGGCCACCCCCACCGGGTTTCTTCCGTTCCGTCAGGTTTTCTATCGCGCCGATCGTGTTGTGCGCCCTCAAACACGCCTCCGCATTGAAGCGCTCAGCCCTGATGATGGCTGGTGCGACGACCCCGATCATCGCGATTACAACAGGCACATCTCATTGCCGCATGAGGGCAGGCATGAGCGACTTTGGCGCGAGGACCACTGCTACGACCTCTGTGTCGTCCTCGGCTGGAACGATGATCCGGTCGTGCGCAATCGTGGCTCTGCCATTTTTCTCCATATGCCGCCAGAGAGCGGCGTTACGGAAGGCTGCATCGCGCTGAAAGAGGCCCTGCTCCGCGAGCTGATTGCTTCAGGTGCGACAGGCATAGAGGTGCAGGCGGGCTGAAAGCCCGTTGACAGGGCACTCGGCGCCAAACCAGGCCCCTCAGCGGCGCTCGCCTTCCGCACTCGCCTCATCCACGGATTCGACGGGCGGCGCCATATAGACCAGCAGATCGCCAAGCGCAGGAGTTACGGGAAACTGATCTTCTGCCGACCGGATGGAGATGGATTGCCCACGCCGGATCGACAGGAAATCGAGGCGGTTCGGCACCGATCCAAAGGAGGCGGCACTGGCTTCATCTGCCATTGCAGTAGCGAAGCGCCAGCCTTTTTCGAAAAGCATGTCGATAAGTGTGAAGTTCCAGGACGGATCGCCAAGCAGCTTGCCACGCGCATCGCGCGAGAGACCGTGATAGAAATCGAGCCGTGCTACACCGGGGCTGATCTGGAAAACACGCTGGCGCCCCATGTGAGGCGCCATATGGGCGCAAACAAGGCCGTTATAGATAGCATCAGCCGTCGTCGAGATGAGATAATCGGCTGGGCGCTCTTCCAGCGCCTCTTCACCATATTGAGAAAGCAGCTCCGCCCGCAGGACCGGCACCCCCTGACGCATGGCCGGGATAAGCGTGTTAGACCGGTTATCGACCAGCAGGATGGGAATGCCCGAGGCACTCAGGCATTTGGCAAAATCGATCGACCAGGAAGACGCCCCGACAATGGCCAGGGCTGGCTCATTGGAAAGCGTCAGCTTGAGCCAGCGCGCGATGGGGCGCAGCGAGAACCCGTGAAAGATCATCGTGCCGCCAATAATGGCGAAGACGGCAGGCATGATCAGATCGGCACTGTGATAGCCCGCATCGGTCATGCGATAGCCGGCGGCACCCGCTACGGCGGCGGCGACGATACCGCGAGGAGCGATCCAGGCGACAAACAGACGCTCCTGCCATTTCAGGCCGGTGCCAATGGTCGACAGGAAAATCGCCAATGGCCGCACGCCGAACATGACAGCCGCAGTCAGCAGGCATATCGGCAGTGAGAGATGGGCCAGCACTTCGCGATGCAGGTCAGCCGTCAGCATGATGAACAGGACAGCGACCACGAGGACGACGAGCGATTCCTTCATGCGGCGCAGCTCGGAAAGACCCGGGACATGCAGATTGGTCAGGGCCATGCCGAACACGGTGGCACCGACAAGCCCGGCACCTTCCATGCTCATATTGCACACGCTGAAAATGAGCAGAGCCAGCGTCAGCAGCAAAGGCGTCTTGAGCGGCTCGGGCATGAGATCGCGCACGAACAGATAGCGCACGAGATAGGCCGGAAGAATACCCACCGCCAGAGACTCTGCGGTCGACGCCAGCAGATCGGGCAATACCGTTGTCAGAAACACGTCCGTGCCAATAGGCACGCGGGTCGCCACCACCTGAAGCACCACAGCGGCCAGAATGGCGCCTATCGGATCGTTGATGATCGCTTCCCAGCGCAGGAAGGCCGCGACACGCGGCTGCAGCTTGTTATGGCGCAGCAGAGGAAGCACGACGGTCGGGCCGGTCACGGTGATAATCGCACCGAAAAGCGCGGCCACGCCCCATTCCATATGAGCGATATAATGGGCTGCCGCCCAGCCAAGCCCCCAGGAAATGGGCAGGGCCAGCATGGTGAGGCGCGTCACCCCCTCGCCGGCTTCGCGCAACTGTCGAAAATCGAGAAGCAATCCGCCTTCGAACACGATGATCGCGACCAGAAGCGAGACAAGCGGGCGAAAGATCCAGCCCAGCGCGGCAGACGGATGCAAAATGCCAAGGCCAGGTCCGAAGATCAGGCCAAGGGCAAATAACAGAACGATGGCAGGAAGACGAAAACGCCAAGCAACCCATTGCGCGCCGATGCCCGCCCCAAGGGTGAGCAGCAGCCCGATAAATATTGTCAGCGCCATAACTCTGCCCTCACCCCTGCCCGGTCAAAAAATCACGCCCAATGACGTGCTCACTGCGCCTTGCGCTGCAGAACGGCGGCAAAAAAGCCATCGGTCTCATTGCGATGCGGCGTGAGCGCAAACCCGCTCTGGCTGCGCAGCGGTTCGGGCAGCATGTCTCCGCCCGCCGCCACGCGCTCAAAGCGGTCATTGCGCGCGAGAAACGCAGAAACCTGCGCTTCGTTTTCTTCGTTCAGCAGTGAGCAGGTCGCATAGACCAGACGGCCGCCCGGCTTCACGAGAGTCGAGGCACGATCAAGGATATCGGCCTGCTTGGCCTGCAATTCGATGATGTCCTGTTCGACCAGTCGGATGCGGGCGTCAGGGTTGCGGCGCCAGGTTCCGGTCCCCGAGCAGGGAGCGTCAACCAGAACGCGATCAAAGGCCCCAGCACGGCGCTTGACCCATTTATCGCCGCTCACCAGCAGATGGCGCTCGACATTGTGAACCCCGGCGCGACGCAGGCGCTTGACCGCCCCTTCAAGGCGTGGCGACGAGACGTCGCAGGCCACGATCTGCCCCTTGTTCTCCATCCCCATGGCAATAGCGAGCGTCTTGCCCCCTGCACCGGCACAGAAATCGACCACGCGCTCACCCGGCTTCGCATCGAGCGCCCCGACGATGAGCTGGCTGCCCTCATCCTGAATCTCGATAATGCCTTCACGGAAGCTCTGGGTCGCCGTCACCGGCTGACGGCCCGGGAGACGCAGCCCCCAGGGTGAGAGCGGTGTGGGCGTGGCTGTGATCTGCTCATTACGCAGCGAGCGGATCGCCTCGTCACGATGTACCTTGAGAAGATTGGCGCGCAGATCGAGCGGCGCTGCGCCGTCGAGCGCCGACATTTCCGTTTCCAGCTCGGGGCCGAAAGCCCGCTCCAGATAAGGGTGTAGCCAGTCGGGATATTCCAGACGCACCGGCCCGGGCATATCCGGGTCGTTCAACGCCTTTCCGCCAAGAGCAGCGAGCGCCGCGTCTTCACGCGATGTCAGGTGGGATTGCGCGAAACGCTCACCATTGAACAGGTTGCGCACCGTGCCGATCTCTTCGCCACCAAGCATAAGCGAGGCTGCGCAAAGCGTGCGAGGGGAAGCCCCACCCGGAATATCGCGCAAATGCCAGTGCAGACGGCGCCACTGACGCAGCACGTCCCAGATACGGGCCGAAATGACCCGTCGATCGCCGCCACCAATATAGCGGCGATCACGGAAATACGCATTGGCCGTCGCATCTGCGGGACGGCGGGGGGCAGCCTCGATGGCGCAAAGCAGATCGATGGCGGCTGAGAGTCGAGCGGCGGGAGTCATGCCCCGCGCTTACAAGTTTTTGTCAGTCCTGGCGATAGTTAGGTGCTTCACGCGTGATGGTCACGTCGTGAACGTGGCTTTCACGCAGGCCTGCATTGGTGATGCGGCGGAAGCGCGTGCGAACCTGAAGATCAGCAATCGTGGCCGAGCCCGTATAACCCATACCAGCCTTGAGACCGCCCACGAGCTGGTGCACGACAGCCGCCATGCTGCCCTTGAACGGTACCTGACCTTCGATACCCTCGGGCACGAGCTTCAGCGAGTCTTTGACCTCGGCCTGGAAGTAGCGATCGGCCGAACCGCGCGCCATCGCGCCGAGCGAGCCCATGCCGCGATAGGCCTTGTAGGAGCGTCCCTGATGCAGGAACACCTCACCGGGGCTTTCCTCACATCCGGCGAGAAGCGACCCGATCATCACGACATCGGCGCCAGCACCAATGGCCTTGACAATATCGCCCGAAGTACGAATGCCACCATCGGCGATGCCGAAAATACCCGCCTCGTGGCAGGCTGCAGAGGTTTCCATGACAGCCGAGAACTGCGGCACGCCTACACCTGCCACCACACGCGTGGTGCAGATCGAGCCCGGTCCGATGCCGATCTTCACGCAGTCAGCGCCGACGCCCGCAAGGGCAATGGCGGCTTCGGGCGTTGCGACATTACCGGCGATGACCTGAATTCCCGGATGGCGCGCCTTGAGCGTTGCCACCGTGTCGAGCACGCCACGGGAATGGCCATGGGCCGTGTCAACGATGACGATATCAACGCCAGCCGAGACAAGCGCCTCGGCGCGGGCCAGACCATCGGCACCGACACCGATCGCAGCAGCACAACGCAGGCGACCGAACTGGTCCTTGATGGCGAGCGGATGCGCTTCGGCCTTGTCCATGTCCTTGACGGTAATCAGACCCGTGCAGCGATTCTGGTCATCAACCACCAGAAGCTTCTCGATACGATGGCGATGCAGCAGATCCTGCGCCGTGGCAGCGTCAGCACCATGACGCACCGTCACAAGCTTGTCGCGTGTCATCATGTCGCGCACAGGGGTCGACAGATCGCTGGTAAAGCGCATGTCACGATTGGTCAGAATGCCGACCAGTTCACCCGTGCCCGGCATGACGACGGGCAGACCGCTGATACCGTGCTGCGCCATGATGGCATGCACGTCACGCAGAGTCTGATCAGGTCCGACCGTTACCGGATTGACGACCATGCCCGATTCGAAGCGCTTGACGCGGCGCACATGCTCGGCCTGCTCTTCAACCGAGAGATTCTTGTGAATGACGCCCATGCCGCCCTGCTGTGCCATGGCAATCGCCATCGCGTCTTCGGTCACGGTATCCATGGCAGAAGAGAGCAGCGGAATGTTGAGTTCGATGGAGCGTGTCAGACGCGTGCGCGTCGAAGCCTGGGCAGGGAGCACTTCCGAAGCCGCAGGCTCGACCAGAACGTCGTCAAAGGCGAGGGCTTCACGGATGCGGTCATGCGACACGCTGCGCGACGCATAAGAACCAACACGTTCCCCAGCCATTCCGGTCGGTGTTTCATTGGTCGTGGTCATCTGCCGCTGCCTCCCCGCAAATCAATCAGGAAAGCCCGCGGCTTTCCTACCGTTGGCGCGTCCTCTTAGACCAAACCGGTCCGTGTTGAAAACAGGAGATTGCGTTACCGCCCGCAATTTCATTGATTTGCCACGCGGAAAACGCGACAGGGCACGTCCGGCTCACAACCCGGCGCACCAGCCATGACCGACCAGTTCTGAACGACAGTCTTCTCAGGCGACAGCAGGAAGAGGCGCCACAGTAAATTCGCCGCGCAGGAACTCGCGTATGGACTGCGCTGCGCGATGAGACGCGCCGCGACGCGGCTGAGAGCCGAAAGTCTCGTGAATCACCTGCTCCTGACGCGCACGGTACAGCACATGACGCGACTCCGCTTGAGCCAGGGCAGGAAGGATATCTTCCTCACGCTCAACCACGTCACCGAGCGTCCAGTGACGGAAATGAGGGTCATCCCGCCAGGCAACGCCATGTGGATTGAGAAAGACACAGGGGCGCGGCCGGATCAGGAATTCATATACCTGACTGCTTACATCACCGATATAAAGCGACGCCCGGGCCGTATGGGTCATGTCGAGCAACGCGGAGGAAGCAGCATCGAGACTGACGCGCCCGCCTACTACGCTTTCGAACAGACGGCGACGCCCCCCGAAATCCTTGTGGAAAATCTTGATATGTGGCGCGATCAGGAGATCGTATCGATCAAGCTGGTTTACCGCGTCGACAAGCGGGTGAAGGAACCTGCCATAGGATGACAGACCCTTCTTGTAATGCGGGTTGTATAGCGCAACCGGTTTTCTGGCAGCGAGTGACGGCTCCTGACAGCGCTCCTTGCTCACCGCGTCGAATTTCGGATAACCGACAATTCTGGTTTGCGCTGCCGTCGCCAGCCTCTTCGCCAGAAAACTCTCGGCAATCTTCGGCCCGGAGACGAGGGAGAGGTCGAAATGGCGGATGAGATGCTCATCATTCACGGCACGATCGCCAGCACCGTGCTGGATCAGAATGAGCGCCGGGCGAACCAGCCCCATCTCCCGCAGAAGTCCCGCTGAATATTCCGTCGCCACCACAGCATCAAACTGCTCCAGCTGCGCCACGTTTTCACGCATGACGACTTCACGCTCGGCGTCGAGCCGGCGCAACCGCCTGAGCAGGGCCGCCTTCAGGGGCATTTTCAGAACACCGCGTTCGATCCTGCCGCCCAGATTGTTCTCACGGCGGATGGCCTCCAGATGCTGGGCTGTTTCAGGGAAACTGACAAATTCGGTGACCGACATATTCGGGAATTGCGCCAGAGCCGATGAAACGGCGGCGACGTGGTAGCATTGATAAGGCTCTGCGACGTAGAGAAACGCAATCTTCATACGAGCCTTATCCTCTTCCCTTGAGTTGATAGCACCCCTTTATAGGTCGAAGATTTATGACAATAAGTAACATTAAGATGCAGTGCTTGACTGCCTGACCTTCGGAGGCCGCATTCAGCGTGAACGCCACAAGATTGTTTATGGCAGACATAGAAATTACAGGATAATGACTTCCCATATATCAGGAATTACCATAAAAATTTTCTATCCATCATATCATTACAGGTAAACTTCTAATCTCCCCCGACGCCATAACCCAAAACCCGCGATACAAAACCGTTGGGGATCTCTCCGTGATGGAAATGTGAGTTTCATTACTTTTGAGACAGACAATAGAGCCCCACCGCACCGAGAGACGCCTGAACAAAGACGTTGAATAATGCGAACACTGTAACCTTACGGTTACAATGTTCTGACAGCAACCGATCGCGCGGAGTATCCCAGGGGTTCCCCCTATTGCTCCAAGAATCGCCCTGAACTGACCTCACGATATTCGGCATGGTCACCCAGAACGCCAAAGGCCTCTCTGTCCGTCCCGGTCATGAAAGCCGTAATTTCACGGTCACGCAGAAAACGAAGCAAGGCGTCGCGCCTTTCTGCATCGAGATGGTTGAGCGGTTCGTCGAGCAGGATCAAAGGCGCCCTGCCCGCTTTTCCCGCAGTCAATGCCGCATGGTTCAGCATGACATGCACCAGCATGGCCTTTTGCTGACCACTACTCGACAGTGCTGCCTCTCGCCCTGTCAATGCGTCCTGCAATGACAGATCAGCGCGATGGGCGCCGAAGGACGTGCTGCCCTTCTGGGCATCCTCCCCTCGCGAGCGTTTCAGCGCCGCCCGCAGACTGTCCTCAACCGCGAGCGCCGGCTGCGATGCCAGATCCCTCTCCACATCGCAGACAAGCTGCAAACGGGCGACCGGAAAAGACGTGTCATCGGTCACGGGAACACGATTCATCGACTCGACCAGCGCCATGCGGGAAGCGGTCAGAGCCACGGCATGCCGGGCAATGCTGTCTTCAAGACCATCGAGCCACGCCGTCTGATCTGGCCGGGTCGCCAGCAGGCGGTTACGCTGTGTCAGAGCGCGCTCGTGAGCGGCACTCTCGCGCGCATGATTCGGATCAAGAGCAAGAACCAGCCGGTCGAGAAACCGACGACGTCCGGAAGCCGGATCGCTGAACAGGCGATCCATCTGTGGCGTCAACCAGATGGTAGAGAAATGCGGGGCAATCTGGGCCCGATTACGCACGACCTCGCCATCGAGACGAAAGACGCGACGTGAGGAGTTCGCAGGATCGGCACCGGTTGCCAATTCGAGTGCATCGTCGCCATCGCGTGCGAGGCGGGCCATGACGCCCCAAGAATGCCCCTGATGCCGCTGGATCTGCGCGTTCATGGCACCACGCAGGCCTCGGCCAGGCGCCAGAAGCGAAAGCGCTTCAAGCAGATTGGTCTTGCCTGCCCCATTTTCGCCAGTGAGAACAACGAGGCGACTTTGCGGCGCCCATGCCAGACGCTCATAATTGCGAAAATCAGTGAGGACGAGCCTGTCTATACGCAAATCAGGCCCGCCATTCCCGGAATTCAGACGCGCATTGGCATCAGCACGTAAAGCGCTGTCGGCAGATTGGTATCACGCACGAGCGTCGGTGCCGCGCTATCGGCGAAGGCAAACTCGGCCTCGACGTCGATCTGGTCGGTGATATCGTTGAGATAGCGGGCCTGAAAGCCGATTTCGAGCGACGGGCCATCATAGGAAACGCTGGTTTCATCCAGCTCTTCCTTGGCCATACCCTGATCGGGGCTGATCGCGGAAAGCGTCAGCAGGTTGGTCTGGACAGCCAGCTTGACCGGGCGCGACCGCTCCTGGCTGATCGCAGCAACGCGCGCCACAGCATCGGCAAAGGCCTGCTTGTTCACACGGAGAAAGCGGTCATTGTTCTTGGGAATGACACGCTCATATTCCGGAAAAGTGCCGTCGATCAGCTTTGAGGTCAGCATCACTGCGCCGACGCGAAACTGGATACGCGTGTCGGACAGGCTCACCTGCACCGTGCCTGCCCCCTCATCGAGCAGCTTGCGCAGTTCGGCAACGGTCTTGCGCGGAATGATGACGCCCGGCATATCGCCAGCGCCTGCCGGCAGATCGGTTTCCACACGGGCCAGACGATGACCGTCGGTCGCGACGGCGCGCAGCTTGGGGCCGTCACCATCCTTGGCAACATGGAAATAGATACCGTTCAGGTAGTAACGCGTCTCTTCGGTGGAAACTGCAAAACGCGTGCGGTCAACCAGACCACGCAGAACGGCAGCCGGGATCGAGAATTCATGCGGCAGATCGCCCGCCACCATCGACGGAAAATCCTCGACGGGCAGAACATTCAGGCTTGTGGCATAACGACCGGCGCGCAGAGCCAGCGGGGCATCGCCACCGCCATGATCGAGCTCGACCATCGAGCCATCGGCCAGTTTGCGCACGATCTCGTAGAGCACGCTTGCCGGTGCCGTAACCGCACCATCACGCGCCCCTTCTGCCGCCACTTCCTCGACTACCGCAATTTCCATGTCGGTGGCTGTCAGACGCAGGAGATTACCTTCGATCGACAGCATGACATTGGCGAGAATGGGAATGGTGTTCCGCTTCTCGGCGACGCTCTGGATATGGGCAAGGGCACGGATCAGCGTAGTGCGGTCAGCCTGAAATTTCATATGATCGTAGACCCTCGAACACCCGAATAACAAAAAATCATACTAGCAGAGCCGCCAGTTGCAGCAAAGAGATCAGCCTTCAAGCATGCGACGCAGAAGCTCGACATCCTCGGCAAAAGCGACATCACGCTCCATCAGTTCCTGCACACGCGATACGGCGTGCATGACCGTCGTATGGTCACGATTGCCGAACTTACGCCCGATCTCGGGGAGGGAGCGGCTGGTAAGCTGCTTGGCCAGATACATGGCCACCTGACGCGGGCGGGCGACAGCACGCGCACGACGGGCAGACGACATATCCGTCAGACGGATATTCCAGTGTTCGGAAACCTTGCGCTGGATTTCCTCGATCGTCACGCGGCGATCATGCGCCTTGAGGATGTCATGCAGCACATCCTGCGTGCTTTCGAGTGTCACAGAACGCCCGAAGAGATTGGCGTGAGCAATAAGGCGGTTCAGCGCCCCCTCGAGCTCGCGCACATTCGATGTGATCTTATGCGCGAGGAACTCCAGCACCTTGGCAGGAACCGCGACACCAGAGGCAAGCGCCTTCGCTTCCAGAATAGAGATACGCAGCTCGAATGTTGTCGCATGAATATCGGCCACCATGCCGCAACCCAGACGGGTGCGCAGACGATCTTCGAGACCAGACAGATCGGAAGGTGACTTATCGGCGCTGACCACGATCTGGCGACCGGCATCGACGAGGGCATTGAAGGTGTGGAAAAACTCTTCCTGCGTGTTGTCCTTGCCGATCAGGAACTGAAGATCGTCGATCATCAGCACGTCAACCGAACGCAGCTGCTCCTTGAACTCCATAGTCGATTGCGAGCGAATGGCCGCAATGAACCGGTACATGAACTTCTCAGCCGACATATAGGCGACGGACACGCGACCACCGCTGGTCAGTTCGGAGCCGATGGCATGCATCAGATGCGTCTTGCCAAGCCCTACCCCACCATACAGGAAGAGCGGATTGAACCCGGGGCTGGATGGCTTTTCAGCCACACGACGCGCGCAGGCATAGGCAAATTCGTTCGGCTTGCCGACAACGAAACTGTCAAAGGTAAACCGCGGGTCGAGCGGCGCAGCCAGGTCGTGACGTGCGTCCTGCACGCTGGCCACCTGGGCAACAGGGGCCTCGATCTCGACCGCAGGCACGGCCGCTTCTACTGCGACTGGCGCCGCCAGCGCATCACCGACACGCTGCACCTGCAGCTCTACATGATGGACAGCACGATTTTCGTTGCGCCACAATTCCTGCAGGCGGTCACCATACTGGCCGCGCACCCAGTCACGCAAAAAGCGCGTAGGTAGAAAAAGCGTGATTTCATCTTCTTCGAGGGGGCCGAGCACGATCTGCTGCAGCCAGGTACGATATTCGACATCGCCAACCTCGACCCTGAGACGCTCGCGCACCTTGACCCATTGCGATGCCAGAACAGGCTCCGTGCCTGTCGTGCAGGATACCGTCTCCGTCATTGCGGGAAGATCCGTATGAGACCCTTCGTCTGCCATCACTCCCCCGAGTTGCAATAAAAGAAACGACAGGAGCCGTCACGACCGCGCAAAACGCCCCGTTCGATCCCCCGGTTGAGGGCAGACAGGATAGGGCAAACGGACCGGGAGAGGCAAGCTTATCCGATCAGCCCGGAAGCGGATGACCGGCGAAAAAAAAGAACGGACATGGCGTTGTCGCCACACCCGTTCTTTCTTGTAGTCTCAGACCAGATATCCCTGGAGACCAAGGATATCCATATGCCTGATCAGGCCGAAGCCAGAGCCTTGATGCGAGCCGAAAGGCGCGACAGCTTGCGGCTAACGGTGTTGGCAGCAAGGACGCCCTTGCCAACAGCGCGCTGCATTTCCGGCTGCGCGGCGCGCAGGGCATCATTGGCAGCGTTCTTGTCACCCGAAAGAATGGCCGTTTCGACCTTCTTCACGAAGGTGCGGACGCGGGACATACGGGAAACGTTACGCTCACGGCGACGCTCGTTCTGACGGATGCGCTTGCGCGCAGAGGCGGTGTTAGCCATTTCTACTCTTCAGCCCTGTTCTGTTCGGCTTGTTAGGTTGCCTTGCGACAACAATAAAGCATGCCAGCCAATCATCTCTAAAAGAGACGCAGAGCCAGCGGAGGGCTCGCCTTTAGTCCAGTTTGACGCTGCCAGTCAAGCGTCCTCTAAAGAAAGTGGCGGTTGAAGCCGCGGGCAGTAGAAACTGGAGCGCCCCGCCTGCACTACGCGACGAATTCCGTGACAGGCGGGATAGCCCGGGCATTCGGGGCAAGGCTCACCCTCCCGGCCGTATACCTGATGCAGCTCCTGAAAAGCGCCAGGTTTTCCCTCGGAATCAACATAATCGCGCAAGGTCGAACCACCGGCGCCTATCGCCTCCCTGAGCACCGCTGGCGTCACTTCGGCAATGCGCGTTACTTCATCGACAACAAGCGATGCGGCCCGCCTCTCCGGATTGATCCGGGCACGAAAAAGAATTTCCGACACATATATATTGCCGAGCCCTGCGACAACATGCTGATCGAGCAGCATCGTCTTGATGGGCGAGCGTTTGCCCATCAGCCTTGCCACGAGATAGGGGGCGTCGAATCCCGGCAAAAGAGGATCAGCTCCGAGCTTCGCCAGAAGCGGATGCTCACGCTCACGCCCTGAATCCAGCAGTAGAAAACAGCCGAAACGCCTCGGATCGACAAGACCGACCCGTGTCCCGTCATCGAGCGTCAGGATGACATGCTCATGACGCAGCGGCAGATAGGCTGCCCCTTTGCGCCGGGAATGGGTAATGCGGATACGCCCGCTCATACCAAGATGAATGAGCAGCGTCGGCCCTCGCATGAGGGCAATCAGCATGTATTTGCCAAGACGCGTCGCAGCGCGGATTTTCTTCCCATCCGCCCTTATCGAGAGATCATCAGGCACGGGCCAGCGCAGATCACTTCTGACCTCCGTGCTGATGATACGGCGGCCATCAAGGGCCGCTCTTAATCCGATGAGGATGGTTTCAACTTCTGGTAGCTCTGGCATCTTGGGTGCCGACACTATATCCAGAGAACCATGACCGACAACGCATCATTTCCCCGTCCCGAATCAGCCAGTGGCGAAAGGGAGGAGACCACCGATTTCGGATATCGCTCCGTTCCGAAAGCCGAGAAGAAGCCGCTGGTACGCGCCGTCTTCGACAGCGTAGCGGGCCGCTACGATGTGATGAACGATGTGATGTCGCTCGGCATCCATCGTGTCTGGAAGCGCATCTTCATCACCACCCTCGCGCCGAGGCCCGACCTCAAGCTGCTCGATCTGGCTGGTGGCACGGGCGATATCAGCTTTGGCTGGCTGAAGAACAATGGCGGTCCGGCGCTGCTGACTGACATCAACGCTTCCATGCTCGAAGTCGGGCGGTCGCGTGCGGCCGCCAAGGGCTATCTGAACAATATCGAATTCTCGGTTGTCGATGCCGAGGCGATTCCGCTGCCCGATCGCAGTGTCGATCGCGTATCCATTGCCTTTGGCCTGCGTAACTGCACAGACAAGAGTGCGGTTCTGCGCGAGGCCCGCCGCGTGCTGCGCCCGGGTGGCAAGTTCTGCTGCCTCGAATTCTCCCGCGTGCAGGTTGCGGCCCTCGCCCCGATCTATGATGCCTGGTCGTTCGGCGTTCTGCCGAGAATGGGCCAGATCATCGCAAAGGACGCCGAGAGCTATCGTTACCTCGCAGAGAGCATCCGCACCTTCCCCGAGCAGGACGTGCTGGCCGAAATGATGCGTGAGGCAGGGCTTGAAAAGGTGAGCTACCAGAATCTCTCCGGCGGGATCGCAGCGATCCATTCCGGCTGGAAGCTCTGATCTCTCATGCGCGCCCGGATCATCCTGATCATAGGCGGTGGTATTGCCGCCTATAAGTCGCTGGAACTGATCCGGCTGCTGCGCAAGCGTGACATCGCGGTCGAATGCGTGCTGACCGAATCCGCCACCCATTTCGTGACCCCGCTTTCGGTGCAGGGACTGTCGGGCGCGCCGGTCCATACGGCACTGCTCTCTCTGGCTGAAGACAGCCAGATGGACCATATCGCGCTCTCACGCAGTGCCGATCTGCTGGTGGTCTGCCCGGCAACGGCCAATCTTGTGGCGCGCATGGCCAATGGCTTTGCCGATGATCTGGCCACGACGCTTCTTCTGGCAACCGACACGCCCGTTCTGGTCGCCCCGGCGATGAATGTGCGCATGTGGCAGCACCCCGCAACACAGGAGAACCTTCGCCTCCTGCGTACACGCGGCTGCCTGTTCGTCGGTCCGGATGAGGGCGAAATGGCCTGTGGTGAATTCGGCCCTGGCCGCCTGAGCGAGCCGGAAGCCATCGCCAGTGCCATCGAAGACGCCCTGTTTCCGCACAAGCCCCTCTCCGGGCGGCATGTTCTGGTGACGGCAGGCCCGACCCATGAGCCTATCGATCCTGTGCGATTCATCGCCAATCATTCTTCCGGCAAGCAGGGCTACGCCATTGCCGCTGCCTGTGCGCAGCTCGGAGCACAGGTGACGCTGGTCAGCGGCCCAACGTCCCTGCCCTGCCCTGCTGGCGTCACGCGCGTCGATGTTACGACAGCGGTCGAGATGCTTGCTGCCTGCAAAGCTGCTCTGCCCTCAGACTGCGCCATCTGCGCAGCGGCTGTCGGCGACTGGCGCGTGGCGGAAACGGCGGCTCAGAAACGCAAGAAAGAAGGCGGTGCGCCTCCGGAACTCACTCTGGTCGAAAACCCGGATATCCTCGCCACGCTCTCGCAGCCAGGTACGCTTCGCCCATCGCTCGTCATCGGCTTTGCGGCAGAAACGGAGACGCTGGAAGCCCATGCCGTCGCCAAGAAGCGACGCAAGGGCTGCGACTGGATGCTGGCCAATGATGTCAGCACCGGAACCAATGTTTTCGGTGGCGATCAGAATCGCGTTCTTTTTCTGGATGGCGATACCGTCGAGCCATGGTCCGCAATGGCAAAGACGGACATCGCCAGATCTCTGGCCGCCCGTATCGCGGCCCGTTTTTCTTCTTCCCCAAGGTAAGGCTTCATGTCACCGCTTCCCGTTGAACTCGTCAGGCTTCCCCATGCAGAGGGTCTGGACCTTCCCCATTATGCCAGCAGCGGTGCAGCAGGCATGGATCTCCTCGCGGCCATCAACGAAGATGTCGTGATCAGATCGGGCGAACGCGCCTTGATCCCGACCGGGCTCAGAATCGGCCTGCCTGCGGGATACGAGTTGCAGATACGACCGCGCTCGGGGCTCGCCCTCAAGCATGGCATCACGCTTCCCAACACGCCGGGCACAATCGATGAGGATTATCGCGGCGAGATTGGTATCATCGTGCTCAATACGGGCAAGGAAGATTTCGTGATCTCACGCGGCATGCGCATCGCCCAGGCTGTGCTCGCCCCCGTCATTCGTTTGACATGGGTTGAAGTTTCTGAACTGGATGAGACCTCACGTGGCGCTGGTGGCTTTGGCAGCACGGGTATCGCCCGCGCCTCCTGAGGCTCTCTGCCCTCTTTCATACCGTGGCCGACCGGCAGATTCTGACCGATCGATACAGGGCTTTTTGATACCAGGTTTCTGAGCCTGAACCGGCCGGTCTCGACTGGTTGCGTGCAGGCTCTGAGTGGCAGGATGCCGAGTTTTCATCTGTTTCCGCGAGGATTCAGGAACAGCCTGGCCGAAAGCCAGACACAAGGAAGGAGCACATGTCGCCATTACGGGTGCGACGCGGCACACGCGGAGCGGATCGAAGATCGGGGCTTACGGCATCGCTCGTTGGCACGCTTATCGTAGTCGCTGCTCTGGCGCTGTTCTCGCGCTTCCTGCCGTCACGGCTGACCCCTTTCCATCATGGCGGGCTGATCACGCCGCATTTCCGCTCGCTGGCGGGGTTGCAGGTGCTACTTGGCGATTTCGGGCATACGGCTCTGCGCATGATCGGAGCAACGCTCATCGGATCGCTCCTGGGGGCTGTTCTGGCGCTGCTCGCAGCCAAGCTGCCTGTGCTGCGTGGTGCGGTCGGGACGGCTCTGGGTGGCATGCATATGGTGCCCCTGCTCTGCCTTTTGCCTTTTCTGCGCCTTCTGGGTTTCGAGGTCGCGGCCATCGGGACGACGTCCCTGTGTTTTGCCGCGCCCATTGCCACCGCAGCACTTGGAGCCTGGACGCAGATACCCCGCACGCTCGATGAGGCGACACGCGGCCTCGGCCTCACCAGCTGGCAGCGCCTCTGGCGGCTGGAGGCGCCTTTCGCCATTCCCGCAGGGGTGACCGCTCTGGCCCGCGCCATGCCGCTGGCCTGGTGCGTTCTGATTGCCACCGAAATGCTGCCGGTCAATGGCGCATTGTCATCGCGTCCGGGTCTGGGCGCCCATGCGGCACAGGCAGCCGCCATCGGCTCGCTGTGGCAGACGGTTATCGCGGCAATCCTGATCGGCATTCTCGCCTTTCTGTATGATTCCTGCCTCGTTTTCCCTTGGCAGATCTGGGCCGATCGCTATCGACTGCATCCTGTCTTCGACGGCGCGCCCGATCCCTGGATGCTTAAATTCTGGCGACGCACGCGTCTGCTCAAGCGCGCAGGCGAAAGACTGCGCCGCGCACTGGCCTGGCTCGGCGATATGAGATGGGGAGGAACAGGTTTTCGCCCTGTCATTCACAGCGTTTCGCCCTCGCCACTCATCGGCCTGTCTTCGGGTATCTTTCTGCTCCTGATCGTTGTCGGCTTTTTCTATCGTCATCATGCCCTCGCTCTTGGCGATCTCGAGATCGTTGTCGAGCAGAGCCTCATTTCGGCCCTGCGCATGACAGCCGCCCTGGTGCTGGCGATCGCTCTCTGGCTGCCTCTTGGGGTATGGCTCGGCCTGTCTGCGCGTCGTGCCGCTATAGCCCGCGTCACGGCCCGGTTTCTGACGCTTTATCCAAAGAACATACTATTCCCCGTTCTGTGCCTCGCCCTGACGGCGCTGAATTTCTCGCCGCTTGTCTGGCCGCTGATCCTTTGTTTCTTCTTCGTGCAGGGCCTGCTTCTCGCCCAGATCCTGCGCGGCATGCGCAGCTATCCTGTCGACCTCCTGCAGGCAGCCCGAAACCTGCAGATCAGGGGCTGGCTCTGGTGGAGCCGTGTGCTGCTGCCCGGCCTAGCGCCTGCCCTGCTCGAAGCTGTCAGCACGGCCTCCATGACCGGATGGACAATCCTGATACTCGCCGAACGCTCGTCATGGACCCTGCAGAACCGCGACGGCAGCGGCATTGGCGCCTATGTCGCCCATGCCATTGAGACAGGCGATCTGCCGCGTGTCGTGCTGGGCGCCGCCGTGCTCACGCTCTGCATTGCCCTTGGTGAGATTCTGGTCTGGCACCCCCTGCGTGTGCAAATACGCCGACGCATCCTCCCTCCTCAGAACTGACCATGGAGCCTGACATGCAGGAAATCCTGCTCTCGATCCGCAATTGTCTTCAGGTCTATCAGAAGCAGAGCAGCACCGACCTGCCGGTGCTCGAGGATGTGAGCTTCGATCTTCACACAGGCGAGATCGTGGGCCTTGTCGGGCGCTCCGGCTCAGGAAAGAGCACGCTACTGCGCATCGCGTCGGGACTGATACCGCCCAGCGCAGGCGAGATTATCTGGAAAGGCGCCCCTCTCGCCGGACCGACACCCGATATCGCCATGGTTTTCCAGTCCTTCGCGCTGTTTCCCTGGCTGACCGTACAGCAGAACATCATGCTCGGCCTTGAAGCCAAACGTCTGCCACGGATCGACTGCGAAAGGCGCTGTGACGACCTGATCGACCTGATCGGACTGAACGGCTACGAGAACGCATTGCCGAAAGAGCTTTCCGGCGCGATGCAGCAGCGCGTGGGGCTGGCACGCGCGCTCGTCATGGAGCCCGACCTGCTGCTCATGGACGAGCCTTTCTCGTCGCTCGACATGCTGACAGCAGAAAACCTGCGTACGGATCTGATCGAACTCTGGTCCGAAAATCGCCTGCCTACGCGGGCGATGATGCTGGTCACGCATGACGTCGAAGAGGCCGTGCTGATGTGCGACCGCATCCTGCTGTTTTCGTCCAATCCGGGACGGGTGTCGCATGAATTGACCGTGCCCTTCCCTCATCCGCGCAACCGCGACGACGCCGAATTCAGGCAGTTTGTCGACCATATCTACACGCTCATGACACGCCGCGCACCGATCGTCTCCGAAGCCAGTCTGGAAAGCGGCGCGCCAGCTCCCGCGCCGCATCCCATGGCGCTGGTGCTTCCGCCGATCCCGATCAATGTGCTCGTTGGCCTGCTCGAGACCCTGGCTGCAGCCCCGCTCAACGGGCGCGCCGACCTGCCCCATCTAGCCGAAAGATTGCAGATGGCGCTCGACGATCTCTTCCCGCTGGGAGAGTCTCTGCAGCTGCTGGAACTGGCCGAACTCGAAGACGGCGATATTCTCATGACAGAGGCAGGCATTCGCTTCGTTCAGGCCGATCAGGACGAACGCCGCGAGATCATGCGCACCGCCCTGCTGCATCACATACCGCTCATCCGCTCCATTCGCGCCGTTCTGGACGAGCGCTCGGGCCATCGCACGGGGGCTGACCGTTTCCGTGAGGAGCTGGAGGCCACGATGTCACCCGGCTATGCCGAGCAGACCCTCATGACCGCCACAAACTGGGCGCGCTATACCGAGCTTTTCGACTTCGATGAAGAAGCCGACCAGTTCATGCTGGACCGTGAGGCCGGAGGATACTGACGCTCGCCCGGCCTGACCGGTTTCAGGCAAGGCAGAGATCGTCGATCATCATATCAGTCCCGTGGCGCGCAAGGGCCATGGTCGGTGCGTTGGTGTTGCCGCTCGTGATATTGGGCATGATGGAGGCATCAATCACGCGCAGGTTTTCAATACCGTTCACGCGCAAACGGCTATCGACCACTGCGCGGTCGTCGCTTCCCATGCGACAGGTGCCGATCGGGTGCCACATGGTAATGGCAACACGTCTTACCCATTGTTCGAGTTCAGCGTCGCTCTGACGCTCGATTCCCGGCTCGACCTCTGCCGTAAGAATGCGCTGGAGCGAAGGCTGTGTCATGACGTCACGCATGTAGCGCACCGATTTCACGGCGAGATCGAGGTCTTCTTTCTCACCGAAGAAGTTCGGATCGATCTGTGGCATCGCGCGAGGATCGATCGTCCTGAGCGTGATGCTGCCCCGGCTGCGCGGGCGCAGCACGACCAGATCGAACGTGACCCCCGCCTGCTTGCCTGACGGACTCAACCCGTCCTCTGAGATGATCGGCGCGTGATAGCACTGGATGCTCGGCTCTGCTGCCGGGTCCTGCGGATCGAAATAGGACACGGTATCGATTGCATTGCTCGCAGCCGGGCCGGTTTTCGTCAGCAGATAGCGCAGCCCTGTTGCCAAGGCCCCCAGTCCCTGGGCTGAACGCTGATAGCCAAAACCGTCGCGACAGAAAGCCTTCAGCGGCACGATGGGGTGGTCCTGAAGATTCTGCCCCACTTCCGGTGAGTCATGGCGTATCTGCACCCCGAGCCCCGTGAGCTGGTCGGCTGCACCTATGCCTGACAGCATCAGAAGCTTTGGCGTATGGATCGCGCCTGAACTGACGACAACCTGCCCGGCGAAAAGCCTGTGACGCTTCCCCCGGCTCACATATTCCACGCCGATGGCGCGCCCCTTGTCGATCAGGATGCGGGTGACAGTTGCGCTGGTGCGGAGTTCTACACGTCCGGTCCTGAGTGCAGGACGCAGGAAGGCATCGGCCGCGCTGCAGCGACGCCCATCGGCATAATTGCCCTGAACGGGGGAGACACCACGCTGGCTCTCGCCGTTATAATCCGGATTGTAGGGCAGACCTGCTTCCTGAAAGGCTTTCAGACAGCCTGCATTTAGCGCGTTGATCCCTTTGGGCAGGGAAATCCTGAGAGGACCGTCAATCCCGTGGAAACGATCATGGAACGTGTCGTTGCATTCCTGGGCCCGGAAATGACGCAGCATGGTCTCGAAATCCCAGGACGCCCCCTCACCCGCAGCTTCCTGCCAGCGATCGAAATCCTGCTTTTGCCCTCTGACGTAGCACATGGCATTGATTGAGGAGCCACCCCCGACCACACGCCCGGAGCGATAGCGTCTTGTGGTGCCGTCGAGCTGCTTCTGGGGCGCCGTATCATAGGCCCAGACATGCCAGTCCTTTTGCAGGATCTTGGCAAAGCCTGCAGGAATATGGATCAGCGGGTCGAAATCATTGAGCCCGGCTTCGAGAACGACCACAGAAGCGGTGCTGCGCTCGGCCAGGCGACCGGCCACGACACAGCCTGCCGCGCCGGCACCGATAACGATGACGTCGCAGGTTTTTGCCTGTTTCGGCATGAGACTATCCTTGGCTTGAAAAGAGGCTCCCGCCTGAGGCGCGGGAGCAGGCACCGGGTTCAGATCGGATAGGCTGGCGGTGTGTCGCGCAGCGTAACCCATTGCCACTCCGTGAATTCATCAAGATTGGCCGGACCACCTATCGCGGCGCCATTACCCGAAGCACCGAAACCGCCGAAGGGATTGACCACATCATCACCCACGGTCTGGTCGTTGATATGCAGCAGCCCTGCATGAAGCTGATCGCCCACGCGCATGGCCCGTCCTACATCCCGCGAGAAGACGGCAGCCGACAGACCGTAATCAGTCATGTTCGCCAGGGTGATTGCTTCGTCCTCAGTGCTGAAACTGGTCACCACGGCAACCGGGCCAAAGATCTCCTCATCGAAGGCGCGCATGCCGGGGCGCACGCCTGACAGGACGGTCGGCTGGTAGAAAAGCCCTTCCCCCTTGCCGCCAGCCTCCAGAACGGCCCCCTGGGCAAGCGTGTCATCAACGATCAAGCGAACATGGTCTGCCTGACGCTGATTGATCAGCGGCCCGTTGAACACCTCTTCAGAGACCGGATTACCGGTCTTGATCGCACGCGCCTTTGCGGCAAGCGCGTCGATAAATCGCGCAGCGATGCTCTCATGAACGAGCACGCGCCCTGTTGCCATACAGATCTGTCCCTGATGGAGGTAGGCGCCCCAGGCCACATTGGTTGCTGCGGCGTCGATATCGGCATCGTCGAGCACGATCAGTGGGTTCTTGCCACCAAGTTCGAGCGATACCTTTTTCAGATGGCGCCCGGCCAGCTGGCCGACGGCACGACCGGCCCCTGTTGATCCAGTAAACTGGATCATGGCGATATGCGGGTCGCAGCAAAGCGCTTCACCCACTTCGCCTCCGCCCGGCAGGACATGCAGCAACCCTTTGGGGAGACCGGCCAGCTCGAACAGGCGGGCAATGACATGCCCCCCGCAGATTGCCGTGCGCGGATCGGGCTTGAGAATGACGCCATTACCAAGGGCGAGCGCAGGCGCAACGGCCCGCATGGCAAGATAAAGCGGGAAGTTGAACGGTGAAATGATCCCGATCAGCCCGCGCGGCTTGCGTCTGGCGCTGCTTCTCTGATCCGTGACACTTGGCAGAACGAGCCCCTGCGCCTGTTCGGGCAGGGTCGCCGCCAGCCAGAGCGCCTTGACCGTCACCGCAATTTCGAAATTCGCCTTGAGCTGGGCACCACCGCCCTCACGCACCAGCCAGTGAGCCGCCTCGGCTGCATGGCTTTCAAGCAGGGCCGCCGCTTTCGCAAGCACAAGGGCGCGCTCTGCAGGATCGGTTGCAGCCCAGAGCTTCTGCGCGCTGCTGGCCCGCTTGGCGGATTGCGTCACCTGATCGGGGTCTGCCAGCGCAATCTTTGCCAGAGTTGCCCCCGTGGCAGGCTCGACCACAGCGGCGGTCAGGGCGCGTGTCTCCCACTCTCCTGTAAAGAGGCATCCTTCGAGATGACTGCTTTCCAGGAATGGTGCCTTGTTTGTTTCAAGCTCGACGTTCATCACCATGTCTCCTTGTCTGGCCACGAGACATGCCGAAAAAACCCATATTCCGGGAAAGACCAACTTGGTCGCTTTCTCAACCTTTTGGGTATAATGCCCTGTTGGCAGGGAATTCTTGCCGCTCTCAAGCCGGATCAGGGGTGTAAAGAAACCGTGATAGAGCTTCGCAAGCTGCGTTATTTCCTGACGGTCGCCGAAGAGCGCAATTTTTCCAGTGCCGCGAAACGCCTGAATATGGCTCAGCCGCCCCTGAGCCGGCAGATACGCGAACTGGAAGACGAACTGGCCGTCGCTCTTTTTGACCGCAGTTCACGACCACTAAGCCTGACAGCAGCCGGTCAGCTTTTTTTCGAACAGGCGAGCCAGATCCTCAGCAGCCACGAGAGACTGAAAACGACCATGGCGGATTTCAGCCAGTCGCGCCGCCCGCGTCTTTCTCTTGGTATCGTGGCATCGGCGTTTCATCTGCGCCTGCCGCATCTCATCCGGCACTACCGTCACGCTGCACCAGGCATTGCGCTATCGATCCATGAGATGAATTCGGCTGAACAGGTGGCCGCGCTGATCGATGGCCGTATCGATATCGGCCTCGACCGCACCGAGAGCAACGAACCCGAGATACGCAGCATCATTCTGAGAGAAGAGCGGCTCGTACTCGCCGCCCCGGCAGATTTTGCCGGATCGCAGAGCGATCCTTTCGATCTCACCCGTCTGACCGATGAGACACTTATTCTCTATCCGCGCGATGGCGGCCAGAGCTATGCGCAGAAGACCCTGACCCTTCTCAGGCGTCACGGTGTCATACCACCCAATCTGATCCAGGTTCAGGAAATGACGACCGCCCTGTCACTCGTCGCCGCAAGGATGGGGCTCTGCATCGTCCCTGTATCGGCGCGTGCCATTGGCCATCCGGAGATACAGTTTCTGTCGACACGCCAGAGCATTACCTGCCCGGTGACGCTCAACATGCGTGCCGAACCGCCTTCAGAAGCCATACGGGCCTTTCTGAAGGCGCTTGGCGAGCTTTATGTCGAGTGGGGTTTCGGGGCTCTTGCCCTCTAGGGCGAAAAGAGCGGTAGGGAGCCTGTCCAGCCTCGCAGCCGAACCGCCCCCTGGCCTCAGGCCTTGAGGCGGTCGCGATACATCTTGCGCGCCTTGGCCACTTTCGGCGCCACGACGGCGCTGCAATAAGCGGTTTCGGGGTTGCGGGCGAAGTAGTCGTGATGCTTCTCCTCCGCCTCCCAGAACACGGCGGGGCCTGCAATCTCGGTCACGATCGGATCGGGCCAGATGCCGGACGCCTCGATTTCCTGCGTCACCTCACGCGCAATGGCATCCTGCGCCGGATCGAGGGCAAAGATCACCGAGCGGTACTGCGTACCGACATCATTACCCTGGCGGTTGAGCTGCGTCGGATCATGCGTTGTGTAGAATACGCGCAGGACATCGGCAAAGCTGATCTCCTGCGGGTCGAACACGACCTCGACCACTTCGGCATGGCCGGTGGCACCCGAGCAGACCTGCTCGTAGCTCGGGTTTTCGCGCCGACCGCCCGCATAGCCCGGCTGAGCGGATTTGACGCCGCGCAGCCCGGTGAAGATGGCCTCGGTGCACCAGAAGCAGCCGCCCCCGATGAGGGCTTTTTCAAGATGGGTTTCGCTCATGGGGGCCTCGCTTCGTCTTGGAAATGATGGACGAACCTACTGGTTCACGACAGGAAGATAGATGCTGCTGGCCTGTGCCCCGCCGCGCGAGATCGACTGCGTCGCGGCTTTGTAATCACCGGGTTTGGCCTCGAAGATATTCGACACATAGGTCTGGGGATTACGGTCGTAAAGGGGGAACCATGACGACTGGATCTGAACCATGATGCGATGCCCGGGCAGGAAGACATGGTTCACCGCAGGCAGGGTGAATTTATATTCCTCGACCTTGTTCGCGGGAATGGCTTCCGGGCGGGCGAAGTCATGACGATAACGCCCACGGAAGATATCCATCGAGACCGAAAGCTCGTATCCGCCCATCTCTGGCCGGTCGGCGGTAATGCCCGGATAGACATCGATGATCTTCACGACCCAGTCTGCATCGGTGCCGGTTGTTGCGGCAAACAGATCGGCCGTCGGCACGCCTGACACACGCACCGGATGATCCAGAACGGGTGTCTCATAGGTCAGGACATCCGGGCGGGATTCAGCAAAGCGCTGATCGGAAACAAGCCAGGGCTTCCAGCGTGCGCCATCAGCAAAGCTGTAGGGGCGCGTCATGAACGGCACCGGATGCGCCGGATCGGACACATAGCTGTCCGTGCCGGGCCTGGCGCGCTCGAAGCTCAGACCGTTGCCTTCTCTCAGATAGAGACGCTCGCCCGTACCGATGCAGGTATCGCCGCAATTGCCGAGCCAGCCGCGCAGATGATCCCAGCGATTGTCACCGGTGTTGTAGATGATGGCATCATCGAAATTGACCTTGGCACTGCCCGGCTTGAGGTACTGGTCAAAGAAGGGACGCATGACATTGGCACGATACCAGAGCGCCGTATCGCCATTGAAATGCAGCGGACCAAGGCTCGAGCCATCATAATTGACGCCGCTATGGCGCCACGGCCCCATGACGAGAATATTCGGCACCTTGGGGTGGTCCTTGCGCAGCGCCATCCAGCTGTGAATTGCGCCCCACATGTCTTCCTGATCCCAGAGCCCTTGCTCCCAGATCGTCGGAACAGTGAGCGGACGCTTTGCCAGCAGCTTGTCGAGCGCCTGATCCTGCCAGAGCGCATCATAGGCCGGGTGCGCCTTCATGCGCTGCCACCAGGGAAACTGGTCGAGGCCGGCCTTCGTCGCAAAATCACCGGCGGAGCCTGCCTGAAGGAAATTGGTATAGTCATCGGCATCATGACGGGGGATGGCATCGCCCTCACCCTTCTGCGTCATCTGCATCGTGAAATAATCGAAGCTGCCCTGACGGAACGCGCCGTAATGATACCAGTCATCTCCCATCCAGCCATCGACCATCGGGCTTTCCGGGGCCGCAACCTTGAGCGCCGGATGCGGGTCGAGCAGCGCCATGACAACCGTCCATCCCTCATAGGATGACCCGGTCATGCCAACACGCCCGTTGCTCTGCTTCACATTCTTGATGAGCCAGTCGATCGTGTCCCACGCATCGGTCGTGTCGTCGGTCTTGCTCGGGTTGAGCGGGCCGATCGGCGGGCGCGTCATCACATAATCGCCCTCGGAGCCATATTTGCCGCGCACATCCTGAAAGACGCGAATATAGCCGCCATCGACAAACACGCCGTCGCCCTGGGGCAGCAGGTTGCGCATTTCTGAAGCACCGGACACCCGGTCAGCACGCGCAGACGCATGATAGGGGGTGCGCGTCAGCAGAATAGGCGCCTCATGATCCTTTGCCGCCTTCGGAATGACGATGACCGTATGCAGCTTAACCCCGTCGCGCATCGGGATCATGACATCCTGCTTGATATAGTCGCGGCCGGTCTGTGGCATCTGCACATGAGCCGGAATATCCGAGCCGCGCTGCACCATATCGGGGGTGACAACGGGGCCGTTCGATGCCTGGGCAAAAGCCTGTGAAGCCCCCAGCAGGCAGGATGTCATCAGCAACAAAGATCGGGTCAGATTTCCACAACGCACGCAATCAATTCCTTGGTCGACTTCTCGATGCGGGGATGATTGAACAGACTTCCCCTTGCGGCAAGCGATTGGCCACGTTATTTCGCACAGGGTAATAAAAATACGCCCAACGGTCGTTTGCTATTGCATTTCATGCGCAACACGCCCACCCCTTCCAGCAGTTCCGGATCAGCCTCATGCCTGCCTATCGTTCCCGCACCACCACCCACGGCCGCAACATGGCCGGTGCCCGCGCGCTCTGGCGCGCCACGGGCATGACGGACAAGGATTTCGGCAAGCCCATCATCGCGGTTGCCAATTCCTTCACGCAGTTCGTGCCGGGCCATGTGCATCTCAAGGACATGGGCGCGCTGGTTGGCGGCGCGATTGCGGAAGCTGGCGGCATTGCCCGCGAATTCAACACCATCGCCGTGGATGACGGTATCGCCATGGGCCATGGCGGCATGCTGTACAGCCTGCCCTCGCGCGAGCTGATCGCTGACTCCATCGAATATATGGTCAATGCCCATTGCGCCGATGCGCTGGTCTGCATCAGCAATTGCGACAAGATCACGCCCGGCATGCTCATGGCCTCGCTGCGTCTGAACATTCCAGTCGTGTTCGTCTCTGGCGGCCCGATGGAGGCCGGCAAGCTCGATGGCCCCGGCATCAACCGCAAGCTCGATCTCGTTGACTCCATGGTCGCTGCGGCCAACCCGAAGGTTTCGGATGCTGAATCCGAAGCCATCGAGCGCTCAGCCTGCCCCACCTGCGGCTCGTGCTCAGGCATGTTCACTGCAAACTCGATGAACTGCCTGACCGAGGCTTTGGGTCTTTCCCTGCCGGGTAATGGCAGCCTTCTGGCCACGCATGCCGACCGTCGCGAACTGTTCCTCGAGGCCGGTCGTCTGGTCGTTTCGCTCGCCCGTCGCTGGTATGAACAGGATGATGCGACAGCCCTGCCGCGCAGCATTGCGACCAAGGCTGCGTTCGAAAATGCCATGACACTCGATATCGCCATGGGCGGCTCGACCAATACCGTTCTGCATCTTCTGGCGGCGGCACGCGAGGCCGGGGTCGATTTCCACATGGCCGATATCGACCGCCTGTCACGCAAGGTGCCCAATCTCTGCAAGGTCGCGCCCGCGAAGAACGACGTGCATATGGAAGACGTGCATCGTGCCGGCGGCATTCCGGCCATTCTGGCCGAACTCGATCGCTGCGGCCTGATCGACACAACAGCGCATACGGTTCATGCCCCGAGCATGAAGGAGGCGCTGAAGAAATGGGACGTGCTTGAAGGGGACGAGCAGGCGAAAACCCGCTTCCTCGCTGCTCCGGGCGGGGTGCGCACCACCGAGGCGTTCTCGCAGTCGAGCCGCTATTACGAGCTGGATACCGACCGCAAGGAAGGCGTTCTGCGCGACCGCGCCCATGCCTTCTCGCAGGATGGTGGTCTGGCCGTGCTTTACGGCAATCTGGCCGAAGCCGGTGCCATTGTGAAAACCGCCGGTGTTGTCGACAGCCTTCTGACCTTCACGGGCCGTGCGCGCGTGTTCGAGAGCCAGGAAGCCGCCGTTTCGGGCATTCTGGCCAACGAGATTGTCGATGGTGATGTGGTGGTCATCCGCTACGAAGGCCCCAAGGGCGGGCCGGGCATGCAGGAAATGCTCTATCCGACCAGCTATCTCAAATCGAAGGGTCTGGCCGAAACCTGCGCGCTGATCACCGACGGACGGTTTTCGGGCGGCAGCTCGGGGCTCTCGATCGGACATATCTCGCCAGAAGCTGCGGAAGGCGGTCTGATCGGCCTGATCGAGGATGGTGACCGGATCGAGATCGATATCCCGAACCGCGTGATGCGCGCTCTGGTCGACGATGCGGTTCTGGCCGATCGTCGTGAGCGCATGGAGGCTCTGGGCGCCGATGCCTGGACACCGGATCGTGTTCGCGAGGTTTCCCCTGCCCTGCGCGCCTATGGTCTGCTGACAACCAGCGCCGCCAATGGCGCCGTGCGCGATCTCAGCCAGATTACGCGTCGCTCCTGACAGCCCCGTGGGGCGGCTCGTGACCGAGGCGGGATGGAACTCCCATCCCGGTCATGACCGCACCCGGAACGCGTCGTCTGATAAGGACGGACTTACTGGACAGGCGCGCAATGCGCGCTTGTCTCGGCATCGTGCAGGGTCACACGCTGCTTTTCGAGACTATCGAGCGTTTCCTTTACCTCGCTGTCGCTCTCGATCCCTCCTTCGGGAGTCCAGAGCGCACCCTGCATGATCCCGAAACCCGGCAACGGGTCAAAACGCACAGCCAGCCCCGGATAACCCGGCGCATTGGGCGGCAGACGTGGCTCGTGCCGTCTCTGGCTGATGCGATGGATGAGCCGTTCTTCCTTCTTGAGCATACTGACACAGGCAAGATCCTGTGCCTCGACCGGCACCGAGGATAACAGCAACCCGGCGAGAACCAGCGCCGTCGCGCCCAGAAGAAACGGCCAGCAGTTCCCCCCGGCGTGATTTCGCCTGTCTGTTTTGTGCTTCAGGAAACGGTCATGTGAAAATGAACTCGAGCGCATCATCATGATCTCTGTCTCCTCAATACTGCATCTGCATGCCAAGCAGGAACGCATTTGATTGCGCCCCGCTGGCGGGCGTGTAGCGGGCAAAATCGAAGGTGAAACGCAGGTTGTGGCCATCCATTACATAATTGGCGCCAGCATCGAATTGCCTGGTCTTGGGATTACCGGCCCCGTACAGATCCTTCGCATAACGAAATTGCTGATAGCGCAGCAAAGGCTGGATGCGCCCCCAGCCTACACGCCAGGGAATGAGATAGGCGGTGCTGACCAGAAAGGCGGTCCCTGCATTGATCCCGCCGATATTGCCGTAATCGGCCTTGTGATTATTGAATCCCGGCGCGATATCGCGCACGCCGTCCGTATGATACTGATAATAGGCTGCTTCAAGCGTATAGACCCCATATCGGGCTTTCTGGCCGATGCGCTTTTCGAACAGACCGTCGACATTCCAGGCCTTGTAATCACCACGCTGCTGGGCTGAGCCGACACCATTGACCTGATATTGCCCGGCGAGACCGATCGCCAGAATATCCGCTTTTCCATAATAGGTGCTGGCGGTGTAATAAGCGGGCGAAGGCTCCGGATCGAGGAAGTTGTATTCGATACGCCCGGCGAACAGCGGATTATGTCCATCGCCCGATCCGCCATCAACCCAGTTATGCCCTTTATAAATACCGGCCATATAGCGAAAGCGGTCATGAACCAGCCTGCCCCACACGGTCGCGCCATCATTACGGCCTGACCACATTCCCGGATATTGCGCGACCATTGGAAACGCGTAGGTGCTCAGGAAATAGGGGCCATCGAGGTTGGAGCGGTCGCTGCCGGGCAGCATGCGGCCAAGCCAGAGATTGACGGCCTTCATGGGCTCGAACTGAAGTATCCCGTCGAGCACGTTCCAGTTGCCGTCACGAATACGCTCCACATTGAGCGTCGCCTTGACCATATGAATGATCTGCCCGCCCATATAGACGCGCAAATCACTCGCCGCTGCGGCACTGCCACCATCAGGGGTAGAGAGATCGGCTGTCATATACTGCCCCCTCACCCCGACCCCCATGGTGAAGGACTGCTCGGGCCCGAGATTGACCGTGATTGCCGCCTGAGCCGGGCTTGCCTGCAACAACAGACCAGCGAGTCCGCCGCAAAGGCCTGCCGTCACCCGCAGGGTCGCTTGCCCCCTCATCGGGCGTTGCGCCGTCTTCGATGCCCTTGCCGTCGCCAATGTCATTATGCCCTCTCCCATGCCGATACGGGCCATCTGACCTCGAGAGAACATTACGGTTTGAGATCATTCCCAATAAATGCGTAGAATTACTTAGTGGTCTGTCTGCCACGGCTTTTCCGCCGGGCTACGCTCTTCCTTGCGCAGCCCGATTACGCGCGGGGGAACGCGACAATGAGCCGAAAACACCTTCTGAATTCCTTGCTGACACTGCCCCTCGTTCTCGCCTTGTCCTGTGGCGCGAGAGCGCAGGAAAAGACGCGCCTTTCCGTGGCCGAAGAGACGGCCGATCGCTGTGTCGCAGATGCCGCGATTCTGCCTCTCCTCGGCGGCCCCGCCGATGCGCCGATCATCCCGGTGACAATCGATGGTCACCCCGCCGCCATGTATGTCAGCCCCTTGTTCGGGCATGTTTTTGTGCATAATGCGGGCGATATCTGGTTCAATCAGGGCTTGACCCGCCCGATGACTGCTCAGGACAATGTGCAGGTCCTGAGCGAAACAACCAGAATGGACACGCTGCAGATCGGTCCGATCACGCTGCATGACCTCATTGTCGAGCGCCTAGATGGCGAAGCACACCAAAGCGTTTCGGGCCGCCCCCTTGTCGGGTTGATCGGACGCCCTCTTTTCCGGCGGCTCCTTCTGATGCTCGACGTGCCGCATGAGAAACTCGGGATCATGGTCTGGCGAAACAGCCCGGAATGCCGTTCCGGGCCATCTGGCCTTTTCACCCTCGCACCCCAGAGCCTTGCGATGGATGATCGAGCCCGGGTGATGGCGCAGATCGACGGCAGGAAAATACGTCTCACGCTCGATCCCGATCTGGGTATGAACACGCTGCCTGTCTCAGACCGGGCCAATAGCGCCACGACAGACGATCTGGCCCGCGACCCCCGTGTCGTCACCCGTTTCGGCGCGATCACACGCGGGGTGCGCCATAGGTTCCATTCTTTTCAATTGGGCGAAAAACAACTGGGCCCAACAGAATTTCTCGTCCTGGAAAATATCAATGAGGGCATGCTTGGCGCGAGCTTTTTTCAGCATAATGTCGTGTTGTTTGACTTTCCTGATGGCCGGTTTCTTTTTTCACCGAGCGAGCCTCGCGTTTTTCAACCCAATCTCGGGTTACATTTCGACGAGACCCATCAAGGCTTTACCAGCGTTCAGGAGAATGGTGCTTCCGCCGTCGGCAAGCGGGCAAAATAGGCTGTTAAACGCTTGTTTGTGACGATCTTGCTTCAGATGTCGCAAACATGTCACCCACGATTGCGCTTTGTCATGGCATGAAACCGCATCCTTTCAGAGTGAGGCATTTATCGGCCTCCCGGGATTCGAGAGAGCCTTCATGCGTCGTGTCTTTCCCTCTGCCGCCGGATCTTCGATACGTCGTCGGGATATCCTGCTTGGCCTCGGTGCATTAATGGCGTGCGGTGCCGCCCCTGCCGTTGCGGCACTGGAAAAAGAAACCCCCGCCTGCGACACCGGGACCAAACCGGAAGGCGGAGACCGTCAGGGAAAATTCGATGCTAAGGGCCAACCGCTGATCTGGCCGGGCAACACGATCATCTGCCCCTTCAACGCGGCAGATCCACTGGCGCAGGCCATGCTCGAAATGAACAGCCTCATCGAGCGCGAATGGCGCGACTATATCACGCCTACGCCCCCATCGAGCTATCACATGACCATTCTCGGTGGGGTCGATCCGGAGCAGCAGGCGAAGGCAAACTGGCCATCCGGCATCAATACAGCGTTGCCCATCGCAGACACCGCGCCGATCATCCGTGATCGTCTTGCCTCAAGACGGTTCGATATTCCCGATAAAATCGAAATGGAAATCGATGCGGACCGTTTTCATGCGCCGCTCGTGGGCGTGCCGCTCAGACCGGCCAATGCTGCCATGGCGACCGCTCTTTACGATCTGCGCCGACAACTTGCAGAGGCAATCGGTTTTCATCCCGATAACCTCATGACATTCATGTTCCATGCGACCTATGGCTACAAGATCCGCCATGTCCCACGGGCGCAGAAGGACGTGCTGCGTCGTCAGGTGCATAACTGGCGCCGTCAAAACGCGGACAAACTCGGCACCATCGTCATTCCGCCACCGGTCTTTTGCAGTTTCGAGACGATGTTTGCCTTCAAGCCGCTTCTGACCCTCGCGCGCCGGGCCTGAAACAGAAAAGGCCGCCCGATGAATTATCGGGCAGCCTGTCATTCTGGAAGCAGGATCTGGCCCGCAGGGCTTCAGTAGGTGAAAGCGATGCTTCCGAGGAAAGTGCGCCCTACCGATGGTGTCGCACGGTCACTGAAGAGATTGGAATAGTTCAGACGGTTCGCCAGGTTGTAGCCATTGAGCGCCAGACGCCAGCGATGACCGACCATATGCGACACCACGGCATCCCATTCTGTCGTATGGGGCACGCGTGCGGTGTTGGCGGCATCGAGCCAGACGGAGTCACGCCAGGTCAGACCACCGCCGAAAGTCAGGTTCCAGGGCTTCTCCTGGGCAATCGTATAGGTGCTCCAGATGGTCGCCATGTTCTTTGGGGCGTACTGGATGCGCTTGCCGATATCGGCGGCCGTCAGTGATCCCGTCGTCGTGGCATCATAATAGGCGTAAGTACCGATCAGGCTCCAGTTGCGCGTGATCTGACCTGACAGACTCAGCTCGACACCCTGGTTGCGCTGCGTGTCGCTCGACGAGGTAACACTGCCCGTCGACGGATCTGTCATAAGCGCATTGCCTTTTTCCAGCCGGAAGAGCGAGGCAGTCGCACCCAGTCGGCCGTGCAGGAATTGCTGCTTGATGCCAATTTCGTAAAGGCTCGCCTTTTCCGGCTTGAAGCCTTCCGTCGAGGTCTTGAGCGGCTCGGAGCTGTTCGTCACATAAAGGCCAAGCGGCGTGGTCGAACGCGCCCAGTTGAAATAGACCATCGTGTTGTCGCTGGGCGTGTACATCAGGCTGACGGTCGGGTTGATGGTATTCTGCTGCTGCGAAAGCCGGGTATCGGCTGCCGTTGCCCCCTCGGTTGCTGCATAATGGCTGTTCCAGTGATCCCAGCGGAAGCCACCGCGAATGGAAAACCAGGGTGCAAGCCACATCTGCTCGGACAGGAAAGCCCCGACATCAGTCGCATCACCGGTTTTGTAGAGCTTGCGCCCTGCCCCGCCCGACAGATTGACGAGATCATATTGATATTGACCCAGGCCCCCGAGCAACAGCCCCGGCTGTGTGTGAGACGGGTTGATCATGCTCGTCGTATCGGTGCGCGTGCCGTTCACACCATTGAAATTATAGGCGTAATTGGTGCGGCGATCATAGATATGCTCGACATCCCAGCCAGCAATGACCTGATGACGAATAAAGCCTGTCCTGAAATTCGCTCTTGCAGAAAAGACGTTCTGGACCGACCAGTCATTCTGCTGATAGGGCTCGGGGCCGCCAAGATGGCCACGCCGATTGATCTGCGCTGCAGACGGATCGGTGAAGAAGAGCTTCTGGCAGGTGGCATCACACCCCGGCTGTGAAGCCGAGAAATAACGGTCATAAAGCCCGCCACGCAGATCGTCGGAAATGGTGATATGCTGGCTGATTTCAGAATTCAGCCGTGCCGTCAGCATGTTCACATTCGACACGTCCTGATCGTAATTGGTGCCATACCAGCTATGACGATCGAGGCCGTATTCCGTTGCCGGGCGACCGATTGTGCTACCGGGCTTGGTGACGATCGGCACGCCATAATCGGGAATTCTGTTGTCTGACTGGTGGAAATATTCGAGCGTGAAGCTGGTCTTCTTGCCAAGTCCAAACCCAATGGAGGGCGCGAGCCCCCAGCGATGGGAGTAGATGTTGTCGCGACCAACGACATTGTTTTCGTTACCCATACCGGTAATACGCACGGCGGTGGATTCGCCTATCTGCTTGTTCACATCGAGCGTGCCGCGATAATATTCGCCCGATCCGCCTGAGAACTGCGCATTATAGGTGTCACCAAGATGCGCCACCTTGGTCACGATATTGATCGCGCCGCCCGTCGTGCCATTACCGAATACTTCAGAAGACGGCCCCTTGATGACCGAGATGTGGTCGTAATCGAAGCTGTCACGCGTATAGACACCGAAATCGCGAAGGCCATTTTCATAGATATCGTTCTGGGCGGCAAAACCGCGGATCAGGAACTGATCGCCTGCCATTCCCCCCTCGCCCTCGCCAACCGATGCCGTGATGCCCGGCACGTTGCGCAGCGCCTCATCGAGTGACTTGACGTTCTGCTGCTGCATCAGGATCTGCGGCACCGCATTTACGGTCTGAGGCGTGTGCATGATGTCATCGGGCATACGGCCAAGACCGATCGGCTCATGCAGGATGTTCATTGCTGCACCATGCACGATGAGGTGCTCATCCACCCCGTCCTGCTGCGTAGCCCGGGTCTTGTCAGCGCGTTTCTTCTTCGCCTCCTCCTGCGATTCCTCCCGGGTTTTCTTGCGATGCACGCTGCCATCGTCGCTTTGCGCCGATTGGGCGTGAGCCGCCGTGCAGGCAAGGGTCATACCGACCAGCAGGGATACAGGATGGGAAGGGCGAACCCATTTCACTGACAAAACGCAGTCTCCACGCAAAAAAGGGAATCAATTTGTGCAATTGAGAATAATTCCTATCTTTCGTGACAAAGTGCTGCAACCGGCTCGCAATCGCATCACGCCTCTTTATGTCGTTGTGTTGCTTGAATGCGACACTGCATGTCAGCCTTCGCACATGGCGATTTTCGGCGGTCCATCTCGTGTTTCCGAAGTCCTCTCATGAGAAGCGACACGCCAGACGGGGCCGCTTTGAGCTGCGTCATGATACGGAATGGTGCACAAACACGTCTGAAAAGCGGCGTGACAGACCGGCCTGTCATGCTTCACCGCATCGCGCTACCCTAGGGCGCAACTGTTTGAAGTACATCATTTCTTTCAGTTGGTTGTTTTTCTTGTTGCTGCCCATCTGTATCGGGACCAGCATTACTTACTCATGCGGGCGGGACCTGGCGGCAAGACTTCATGAGTCCGCAGCTTCAGACCGGAGCCGTCGCTGCCATTGTCCCAATTGCGGAAATAACCTTCGAATATCGAATGCCAACTGCCGTCTAGGTAGTCGTGACCCCAGCGTTTCGACCCCGCCCGTCAGCGAGGACTCCTTTATGAGAATAGGCCGTCGGACCAAGCGAACGGGAAAACGCAATTGCGATCTGCGCTTTGGCGCATCAGGTCGCGGTCACATCCTCGACGGTATCCCGGATGATTGTGCCGAAGGGAGTAGTTCGAGAGATGTTGGGGAGGTTCGTTTCCCCATCACTGTCAGAATGCCGGAGGCGGCGATGCCTCGTCTGCCCTTTTTCGACATGTCCAGACAGGCCGATGCGCGTTCCGGCCTCATCCTGCTGATATGAGGCTCGCAGTTTTGGCCGCTGAGTGCCCCAACCTGAAATATCATCAGCGCATGAAGCCCGGAAAGAACCGCCCTTCTTCCGTATCGCAGAACTTACGAGGCGCGCAGGAGGACCGGGATCGCGGCCTCCTCGCTCAGGGACTGGTCCGGCTTTGCGCTGCGCTACGATAATGGCCGCCCCGTTCCTTCTCGTCTGTCTGTCAGGCCGCCTTTCTCTTGTATCGATCATGAGTCCTGAAGCAGGCCCGACAGACAATACGATTTCCCTATTCCTTTGCTGCGGGACGGTAGCGTTCAAGCCAGTGAGCGTATGAGGGCGGCAGAACCCAGGATGGCCGTTCGAGACCAAGTTTCAGTGCTGCTGCATAGGGCCAGTGTGGATCGGCGAGATGCGCGCGCCCGACCATCACGAGATCCATCTGCTTTTTCTCGACAACACCATTGGCCAGAAGCGGCGTATCGATCCCCCAGGATGACGCCACAGGCAGACCCGTCTCGCGATGAACCCTCTCGGCAATCGGCGCCAGAAATGCAGGGCCCCAAGGGATCTGCGCGTCAGGCGTCGAAAAACCGACGCTGACATTGAGCATATCCAGCCCCTCCGCCTTGAACTGGCGCGTCAGGGTGATGGCCTCCTCAAGTGTTTCCTCGTCCCGACCATCGAATTCGATAACCCCAAAGCGAGCGGTCAGCGGAAATGTCTCGGGCCAGATCTTGCGGACCGCACGGAGCGTTTCCAGAAGAAAACGGCTCCTCCCCGCCAGATCGCCGCCATACTCGTCGGTACGCTGATTGGCGTGGATCGAGAAAAAGCTTTGCGCGAGATAGCCATGGGCAAAATGCAGTTCCAGCCATTCGAACCCGGCCTCAATGGCGCGCTGCGTGGCGGCGACGAAATCCGCCTGCACCCGCGCGATGTCCTCATGCGTCATTTCCTGCGGAACCTGAGGCAGGTTCGCGCCAAAGGCTGTGGCTGAAGGAGAAATCGTTTTCCACCCGCGCGGATCGCCCTCGGCAATATGATCATCCCCCTCCCAAGGGCGATTGGCGCTCGCCTTTCGTCCCGCATGGGCAAGCTGTATCCCGGCCACCGCCCCGGCGGCCTTGATTTCACGCGCAACACTGGCCATTCCCGCAATCTGGCGGTCATCCCACAAACCTGCACATCCGGGCGTAATGCGTCCCTCGGGTGAAACAGCCGTGGCTTCCACGATAACAAGACCGGCGCCTCCACGGGCGAGGCCCGCGTAATGAGCCGTGTGCCAATCGGTTGTGTAGCCATCGACCGCGACATACTGGCACATCGGGGGCACCGCGATGCGATTGCGCAGAGGCATATTCTTCAAAGTGAAAGACGTAAAAAGAGCGGGGGTCATGTCATGCTTCCTCAACGGATGAGACGCGTATCAGCGCCTTGCCGGAAAACTGCCGATGTTCAAGGTCATTCAGGAGTGTCGGCAGATCACTGAACTCACGGATGATCATGTTTTCAGGAACGAGCGCCTGCTCTGCCAGACAGGCCATCAGCCTATGACCGGTGGTTGTCAGATCGTGCCAGTCTGCATCGTCGCCATATTCATGCAGTCCACCCAGAGCGACTTCATGAACCGAAAGACACCGGGTAAACGGCGGATCAGGCCATTCAGTCAGCCTGTTCTGAATGCACACGATATGCCCGTTTGCCTTGAGTGCCGGAACCAGCGCCGCGGCATGATCCGCGCTCACACAATCGATCACCGCGTGAAAACGTTTTTCCAACGCGTCCGGCAGCGCCACACCCGAGGGTAAAGGCCCCCGAACACAATCCTGTACGCCCATGGACCTGAGCCGCATCCAGTGCCGCTCGTGACACATGGCCGTCAGGGAGAAACCCCGAGCTACGGCAAGCTGGACAAGATAATTACCGACACCGCCGCCTGCACCGGCAATGAGCAATCCTGCCCCTGCCCGGCTCGGCAGTTTGGCTAATGCCAGCGACGCTGTCAGCGCGGGACAAGGCACGCTCGCTGCGGTTTCAAAATCCAGTGTCCGGGGGATCCCGATAAGGGCACGGCGACGCACAGGCGTATATTCCGCATAGCTTCCCGGGCGCATCAGGCTCTGGTGATACGCCACGCGTCGGCCCAGCCACTCGTCATCAACCGCTCGACCAGTCGCCACGACAATGCCGACACCATCGACACCGGGAACATGTCCCGGCGCCCAGGGAGCCAGACGCGCACCCAAAGCTTTCCAGTCAACCGGGTTGAGCCCGACAACATGGTTGCGGACAAGAACCTCATCGGGCTGAAGCATCGGGCGGGATACAGAACGCAGCACGAGGCTCAGGGCCGATGATCCCTGCTCCCAGCACCAGGCCTGATAAGCATCGGGAACCGGATAATGCGTCATCTGGCCCCCCTGCCTTCTGCCAGAACTGACAGGACCTCTTGCGCGACCAGCGCGGATGACTGGGGGTTCTGACCGGTTATCAGCCTTCCGTCCCGGACCATGTAAGGCTTGAAATCTGCGCCCTTTTCGAACACGGCGCCTTCTTCCCGAAGTCTGGTCTCAAGCAGGAAGGGCACGGTCGCTGTCAGCCCGGCGGCCTCTTCCTCGCTATCCGTGAAAGCACTGATCTTTCTGCCTTTCACAAAGGCGGTTCCATCCGGGTTGCGGAGTCCGGTCAGGCTGGCTGGCCCATGGCAGACCGATGCGACAACCTTGCCATCCGACCAGGCACGCAGGATCAGACTCTGAAGCGGGGTATTATTGGGCATGTCCCACATCACGCCATGACCACCCGGAATGAAAACGGCGTCATAGCCATCAACGGAGATACCGGTGACCCTGCGGGAATGATCCAGATCGCTCACAGCACGCCGATCTCTCAGAAAGCGCTTTACGCTCTCAGGATCCTTGTCGTCATTCTGGATGGATCGCGGATCGACCGGGATCTTTCCGCCTGCAATCGAGGCGATATCGACCGTCGCCCCCGCATCGCGGAAAATATAATAGGGCGTGGTCAGTTCCTCGAACCAGACACCTGTCAGGTGTCCGGAAGTGCCAAGAGCGGCGTGAGACGTCACGACCATCAATATCTTGAACAAAGGATGCGGCATGGCAAATCTTCCAGCAGGAATCATGATTTGCATCAGGATGGCATCACCGCCAGAATAAATCCAATAGCCACAAAATATGGACCCCATAAAAATGGGTGATATCAGAACTCTCGATCTCAATCTGCTGCGTGCGCTCGACATGCTTCTTGAGGAAGGCAGCGTGACACGGACGGCCGAACGGCTTGGTGTGACGCAGCCTGCGGTCAGCAATATGCTCACCCGTCTTCGCGATCATTTTGGCGATCCGCTTCTGGTCCGGACGCAGCGCGGCATGACCCCAACCACCCGTGCGCTCGATCTCGTCTCACCGCTCAAGCGTATCCTGTGCGAGATCAGCACGCTTTGTCAGCCGGATGCGTTCGATCCGGTCTCTGCGTCATTCGTGGTTTCAGTTGCTGCAACCGACTATGCGCTTCAGGTCGTTCTGCTGCCGTTCATCGCCCGCTTGCGGCATGAAGCACCGGGTATCACTGTTGCGGTTTACCCGCTCCATGATTGTCGGCTTCAGGAGCAGCTGGAGAAAGGTCAGCTCGACATGGCGCTGATCACGCCCGAGACCTGCCCGCCCGATATGCTGTCACTGACGCTGTTTCATGAGGAATATATCTGCGCGGCGCGAAAGAACCATCCGGACGCAAACGGGCAGATGACGCTGGATCAGTATTGTGCTGCCGATCACATCATCGTCTCCTATGAAGGCGGCCAGCTCTGCGGCGCGACTGACAGACAGCTGAAAGCCCTTGGCCGCAGACGCCGTGTAGCCCTGTCCGTCCCGAATTTTTTGGCATTGCCAGAGCTTCTGCTGAAAACGGATCTGATCACGATGGCGCCACGCAGGCTTCTGCTCGGCCGCAGAGACCTTGCCCTGTTCCCTCCCCCCAGCCCGTTGACGGTTCCCGGCTTTGATAAGATTCTGGCGTGGCACTGCCGCACGGATAGTGATCCCCGTTACCGGTGGGTGCGAGAACAACTGCGTTCGATGAGTGATGATAGAGGGCTCTGAACACCTTCGTCGCCAGACAGCCGATCAGTCCCGAACAAGGCCTTTTTCAGAAGCAGCATTGGCGCGATATCGTGACGGAACGATCATGGTGCAGGGCAATCTGACCGACCAGCAAGGGCCATGACTGTCTCACTTCGGCCACCCGAGCCTGATTGGATGACCAAGCAGGGTCTCGGAGATACGTTTTCGGGCGGCGAAAGGTCTCGATCTCACTGGTGAGCGGCAAATCAAGGACTGAAGAACTGCCAACGCTTCCCATTCAAAGACCTTAGATGCAAAGGATGGTAGTCGTTCGCGACTCTCGGCCCGGTCTTCCCGTCACGCGAAATCAGTAATGTGCTTCAGAGCACAGACTGCCGCAGCTGAGCGCTTGAGACGCGGTCGGATAGCGATCAGGCCATCTCATGACGTCGCATCGCAACACGTCACGCCACGAAAAAGACCAACCTGACGGTCACAGACTTCCTCGCGCATCCGCGACGTGCTCAACAATTCTTCCGTTCATCTGGACCGGAAGAAGCGCTTATCCCCTGCGCTTCACTCGGCTTTTGAGATGCCGAGTTCCTGAAGACGATGTGCCACCTGAATCATCAGCGCATCACCTCGTTCTGCCTTCATGGGCTGTATCTGGCGCTGCATTGCGAGAAGGATGTCAGAAGTAGCGTCGACCACAGCCCTGTCCCACCAGTCGAAAGCCTCTTCCTCACGGCCCATGGCGCAAAGGGCTGTCGCATAGTTATGCTGACCGCGATAATCGCCGCCCTCGGCCGAGCGCCGATACCAGTCAAGCGCCAGCGCCGGATCCCGCGGTGTATGCCAGCCTTCCTCGATAAAGCGCGCAAGCAGATTCATCGATTTCGCATGACCGCGTTCGGCACCGCCGCGAAAAAGCGAGAGGGCGCGCGGCAGGTCAGGCTTCATGCCGATACCGCGCATGACCATGATCGCGAGATTATAATTACCCCACAGATCGCCGAGCCTGGCGGCTTTTTCGTATGCCTCGGCAGCAGCAGCATGATCGACCGCGCCGCCCCAGCCAAAATGATGGCACCGGCCAAGCATGTTCAGCGCCGGAGCATAGCCCGCGGAGGCGGCTATCTCATACCACTGGCGTGCACGTGCGAGATCAGGAGGCATATAGATGCTTTTGAGCAGGATATCCCCCCATCGTACCTGCTCTGCCACATGGCCTTGCTGCGCCCTGTCCCTGATCTCCCTGATCATTTCCGGCAACTCCGGGGCTGGCTCAGGGCGTCTGCGCCGGCGCTTTGGCGAAGAGGGTAGCAGGCGCAGGATACGTGTCACCATGGGCTCGACCAATCAACAGCATGAGAACGTCAGATAAAGCGGGACCCTGCCGATTTAGAGATGATGATAATGTTTCGCAACTTTGCGGTCAGGCAAAAAAAGGGAGCCATTGCGACGGCTCCCTTTTCTCTAACGACATCCTGTTTCACGCTGATCTTCCACGCCGGGAAATGATCCGCGTCAGAACAGACGCTGCGTCTCCCATCAGGCAGCAGAAAGACGAGCCAGGGCCGCCTGCAGACGGGCGCGGTCATGGGTGAAGCTGGTCAGGCGGTCACGATTTTCTTCGACCACTTCCGGCTTGGCGCGGGCCACGAAATCGGCATTGCCGAGCTTGCGCTCAACCTTGTCGATTTCCTTGCCCAAACGATCGATTTCCTTTTCGAGGCGCTGGATTTCAGCAGCGATATCGATCAGCCCTTCGAGCGGCAGCACGAGTGTGGCTTCGTCAATCACGGTCAGGGCAGCCGTCTTTGGCGGCTCGCCCGACAAGGCCGAGACGGAGGCCACGCGCGCCATACGACCGATCACAGCAGACCAGCTTTCGGCGCGTGCCAATGTCGCGGGCGATGCATCGCGCAGAAGCACGGGCACCATCTGCGCAGGCGGGATATTCATTTCCGAGCGGATGGTACGGATTTCGCCGATCAGACGAATGACCCAGTCCATCTCGGCTGAAGCCTCAGCCGCGTCACGAGGCTGCGGCGCAACGGGCCAGGCCGATTGGGCCACGCTGCCGCCAAAGCCAAAGGATTGCCACAGCTCTTCAGTCACGAAAGGAATGACCGGATGCATGATCTGCAGGATCGTGCCCAGAACATGAGCCGCGACAGCGCGGATTTCATCCTGCTCAGGCGTGTTCTCTGCGGCAAAGGCGGGCTTTGCCAGTTCGAGGAACCAATCGCAGAATACATTCCAGACGAAGCGGTAGCAGGCACCGGCCAGCTCGTCGAAACGATAGGCATCGAGCGCCGCCTTTGCGGCCGTTACAGCTTTTGCGGTCTCGTCGAGAATCCACCGGCCCAGCACACTCCTGACCTGAGACGGGTCAAAGCCTGCAACAGGTTTGACACCATTCATCTCGCAGAAGCGCGCAGCGTTCCAGATCTTGGTGATGAAAGTGCGATAATCCTCGACGCGCTTGCGACCGAACTTGATATCGCGCCCCGGCCCGGTCAGGGCACAGATCGCCATACGGGTGGCATCCGCTCCGAATTCCGCAACCAGTTCAAGCGGATCGAGACCATTGCCCTTGCTCTTGGACATTTTCTGGCCGCGCTCGTCACGCACCAGACCATGGATCAGAACTGTGCGGAAAGGCACGTCATCCATGAAATGGAGGCCCATCATCATCATCCGGGCGACCCAGAAGAAGATGATGTCGAACCCGGTCACAAGGGTGCTGGTCGGATAGTAGCGTGCCAGTTCCGGCGTCTTGTCGGGCCAGCCAAGCGTCGTGAACGGCCAAAGCGCAGAGCTGAACCAGGTGTCCAGCACATCCTCATCACGCGTCAGGCTGACATCATCGCCATAATGGGCGCGTGCCTGCTCGAGGGCTTCTTCCTCGCTGCGGGCGACGAAGACGCTGCCCTCGGGGCCGTACCAGGCCGGAATCCGATGACCCCACCAGAGCTGACGGCTGATGCACCAGGGCTGGATGTCGCGCATCCAGGCGAAATAGGTATTTTCCCATTGCTGCGGCTCGAAACGGATACGGCCGTCTTCAACCGCCTTGATGGCAGGCTGGGCCAGCGTGGCGGCATCGCAATACCACTGCTCGGTCAGTCGCGGCTCGACAATGGCACCGCCGCGCTCGGCATAGGGAACCTGCAGGGTGTGAGGCTCGATCTTCTCGATATGCTCGAGGCGCTCGAGTTCCTCGACGATGCGCTTGCGGGCCTCCAGACGATCGATACCCTCGAGCGAACGCACGAAATCGATCGACGACAGTCCTTCGACCTCGCGCAGTTCATGGGCGATCTCATCCAGCCAGATCGCAGCTGCCTCATCGAGAATGCTCGGCATTGGCAGATCGTGCCGCTTGCCGACTTCAAAATCGTTGAAATCATGACCGGGGGTGATCTTGACGGCACCGCTGCCTTTTTCCGGGTCGGAATAGGTGTCGGCCACGATCGGGATGCGACGCCCGGTGAGCGGCAGGACGACAAACTTGCCGATCGAAGCCGTATAGCGCTCGTCTTCCGGGTGTACGGCCACAGCCGTGTCGCCCAGCATGGTTTCAGGGCGCGTCGTACCGACAACGATCGTGCCGCCGCCCTCGACCGGATAGCGCAGATACCACATGGACCCCTTGGTCTCGCGGTTTTCGACCTCGAGATCGGAGATGGCAGAGCGGAAAGCCGGGTCCCAGTTGACGAGACGCTTGGCACGATAAATCAGCCCCTGCTGATGCAGCGTGACGAACACGTCACGCACAGCGCGCGACAGCCCCTCATCCATCGTGAAGCGCTCGCGGTCCCAATCGGCCGAGGCCCCCAGCGTGCGCAGCTGCTGGATGATTTGACCGCCAGACTGTTCTTTCCAGGCCCAGACACGCTCGAGGAATTTCTCACGCCCCATTTCCTTGCGGCTGAGACCTTCCTTGTCGAGCACGCGCTCCACAACCATCTGGGTAGCGATACCGGCATGATCCGTGCCGGGCTGCCACAGCACATTCGCGCCTTCGAGGCGCTTCCAGCGGATCAGAATATCCTGCAGCACGAAATCGAGCGCATGACCGAAATGTAGCGTGCCTGTGACATTCGGCGGCGGAAACATGATCGAATAGGCGTCGCCAGGTGCCTCGGGATGCGCCGCGAAAAGACCCGACTTCTCCCATTGGGCGTAGAGGCGGGCTTCGCATGCCGCCGGGTCAAAGGTCTTTTCGAGCATTGTCTTCCTGTCACCTGTCTGGCCCTGCCCGGCTTGCAAGCCATGCAGGGATCACTTTGCGGGCGTTGCGCCCCGAACTCGCAATGACCATTCGACAAGCCAAACAGGCTCGTCAGACGTGGTCAATTGCAACAAGGGGCGCCCTGTTTCATGCACGAAGCGTATGACCAGATGAGCTGAAAGTTTCAAGCCAGAACGGCACCCGGCAAGTTAGCTAGAAATGTCCGCGATACACCAAGTCGAAACGGCCCCCATGGCGGCGCATGACCGAGCCCCGGATATGAGCCAAATGAACAGGCGAGCTGATCACCCGCCCAGCCCTATGATGATCAGCGACCGGGCTGACCGACCGCATAATCATTGATACCCCACAGCCGATCCTTGACTGCATTATAATAGGCCTTCTCGTCATAGATCGGCACGTTGAGCTTGAGGTCGGCCGCGGTCAGCCGCCCCATGGCAAAAGCGACTGCATAGGAAGACTGCACGAGCCCGCTCAGATTCTGCACGAGCGCCGTCTGAGCAGAGAGCAGCGTCTGCTGCTGCTGCAATACCTCGAGGGTCGAGCTTGTACCGACGATTGCCTGACGCTCGACGCCATCAAGCGCCACAACGTTGGCCGCGATAGCCGCACGGTTACTTGAAATCGAGTCTGTATAGGAGTGGAGCTGCTGCCAGTTGGCCGAAGCAGCCTGCGCCGCTTTGCGACGCGCAATATCCACCGCCCTACGAGCCGCGAGATATTGCTGGCGGGCCTCACGCACCGCCGCATATTCCGAGCCACCCTGATAGATCGGCACATCGAAATTGATGGTGCCGAACTTGTTGTCGGTCACCATGCGTCCGTACCCCTGGTTCTTGACGTAGGAGTAGCCAAGCTGCGCAGAAATCTTCGGCAGGATGGCCGCCATCTGAACCGAGAAATTATCCTTCTGGGCTGCCTCAGTGAACAGGGCATTGATGATCGTCGGATTATTCCGCGTTGCCTCTGCAACCGCGTCCCGCTCTGCCTTGACCGGAAGGGCTAGTGGCTGCGGCGCCACGAGATTGGGGGCTGGCGGCACGCCCACGACCTGCAAATAGGTTGCCTGCGCTGCGCGCAACGTGCCCTCAGCCTGCTGGCGCGTGGCCTTTGCGGTCGCAAGGGCAGCCTGCGCCTGTGCCACGTCGGTGCGGGTGATTTCGCCCTGCTGAAAACGATCCTGCGTTGCCTTGAGCTGCTCTTCAAGCACGTGCTCGTTGTTGATGTTGATCTGCAGAAGCTGCTCGCCGCGCACCACGCCCAGATAGGACGATACGACGTCAGTGAAGACCTCTTGCTCGGTTTCGATCAGTTGAGCGCGCTCAGCCATGACCGTGTTGACTGCCTGATGGGTCTGCGCGGTCGTCTTGCCACCCTGGTAGATATTCTCCGTAATGGAGACTCCACCCTGATAACCCGGCGTTTCGTAACTGCGATTATAGGCGGGAGTACCGAAACTCGACCCGGGTTGCGGCCCCTGCGCACCATAAGCGTTGAGGCCCTGATAGTAAGTCAGGGCTGCCTGACCGGAAATCTTCGGGCGCCATCCGGCCAGAGCCGTTGGAACGGACTCATCAGCCGCGCGCAGCTTGGCACGTTCCTGCTGAAGCGTCGGATTCGTGAGATAAGCTGTCGCCAGGGCTTCCTGCAATGTGTGCGGAACGAATTCGGGAGAGCCTTTACCATCATAGGTCTGGGCAAGCGCAGTCGTGCTCTTGAGAAGAACGACCAGACCTACGCTCAGAGAAGTATAGACCCTGGATTGATCCCGTTTCATGGATGCCCTTTCGAATGAGGACGGCGCCATAGTGACGCGATGACAGTCATCATCTCGTCGGTATCAGGCGTCCCGCCGCATTCCTATGCCATATTTAAGCGACCAGAGAAATTTCTTCTTATTTCTCATTCTTATCCAAGATACCCCCTTGACCCGAACGTCCGGTAAAGAGATATAGCTCTCACACCAGCCGGTCCGGTGGCAGAATGGTGATGTAGCGGACTGCAAATCCGCGTATGTGGGTTCGATTCCCGCCCGGACCTCCAATTTCCTGAAAATCTCAGAAAATCTTCACGCTTACCGAGTTATACAAAACTCGTGTGAGGCGTCTGACACTTGTTCTACACATCGCGGCGTTTGCTGCCAGTCGATCTGGCCCAGAACCTTTGGATGGATTACCAGCTTGGGCAGGTATTTTCTGATCCGATAATCACGACTATCTGGCTCAGCAGACAGCGCATTCCTTCTCGCCTTCAGAAGATTTTACCCGGGCTCCTGCCCCGGCGGGTCAGCAGATCCCGTGCCGGCATTCCGATAGCCCGTGCTGAGCAGTTCGCCTGAATGGATTCAGAACCATCAGTTCGGCGTGCAGCCCTTTGCGATCAAACCGTTAGTGCAGTATCGCGAAACGAGACCGCGATACTTCGCCATCTGGCTAAAACAAAGCCCAGCCAGAACCGAAGATTGGTAAGCGCTGAATACAGATTAAGTTCTGGAAGAAAAATGGCGGAGGGGATGGGATTCGAACCCACGGTACGACTTGACATCGTACAACGGTTTAGCAAACCGCCGCCTTCAGCCTCTCGGCCACCCCTCCGCCTAGAGGGACGCAGTTTTCACGGCGTTTGCAGAACTGCTTCTAGGGGGATTTGAACGTCGCGTCAAACCCCCCTTTTGCAGATTTTTTACTCGGCGAGGAGCTTGACCAGAAGCTCGTTCACCATGGCCGGATTGGCCTTGCCTTTCATGGCTTTCATGGTCTGACCAACGAAGAAACCAAACAGCTTGTCCTTGCCGCTCTTGTACTCCGCCAGCTTGTCGGCATGCGCCGAGAGAATGGTCCGGATTTCGGCTTCAATGGCGCCCGTATCCGTGACCTGACGCAGACCCTTGCGTTCGACGATCACCGAGGCCGAATCGCCCGTCTCGAACATATCCTCGAGCACTTCCTTCGCGATCTTGCCGTTGATCGTCGAATCCGTGATCAGCGCCAGAAGCTCCATGAGCCCCTCAGCCTTGACCGGGCTCGTCTCGATCGTCGCACCCGTTCTGTTCAGCGCTGCAAAGAAATCACCCAGCATCCAGGTGACCGCCAGACGCGGGTCACTGCCCTTGGCCACGGTCTCGTAGAAATCGGCGATCCCCTGCTCAACCGTCAGGACGCCCGATTCATAACGCGAAATGCCATAGGTCTTTTCCAGACGCTCGCGCTTGGCCTCCGGCAGCTCCGGGAGAGCAGCACGCAGGCCCTCCACCCAGTCGCGCTCGATAAGGAGCGGCAGAAGGTCCGGATCAGGGAAGTAGCGATAATCATGCGCGTCTTCCTTGGAACGAAGCGAGCGCGTTTCGCTGCGAACGTGATCGAACAGACGTGTTTCCTGATCGACGGTGCCGCCAGCTTCCCAGATCTCGACCTGACGCGCGGCTTCGACTTCGATAGCCTGCATGACATAGCGGATCGAATTGACGTTCTTGATTTCGCAGCGCGTGCGATATTCCTCGCCAGCCTTGCGCACCGAGACATTGACATCGGCACGCATCGAACCCTCTTCCATGTTCCCGTCGCAGGTGCCGAGATAACGCAGGATCTGGCGCAGCTTGCGCAGATAGGCCCCTGCTTCCTCCGGAGAGCGGATATCGGGCTCACTGACGATTTCCATCAGCGCCACACCCGCACGATTCAGATCGATAAAGGATCGCGTCGGATCCTGATCATGCATCGATTTGCCCGCATCCTGCTCAAGATGCAGGCGCGTCACGCCAATATGGCGCACCGAACCATCGGCAAGCTCGATCTCGACCTGCCCCTCACCTACAATCGGATGAGCGAACTGGCTGATCTGATAACCCTGCGGCAGATCCGCATAGAAATAGTTCTTGCGATCAAAACGGCTCATCAGATGAATCTGGGCGTTGAGGCCCAGCCCCGTGCGTACGGCCTGCGCCACGCACTCGGCATTGATCACGGGCAGCATGCCGGGAAAACCTGCATCGATCAGGCTGACATGCGTGTTGGGCTCGCCACCATATTCGGCAGAGGCACCCGAAAACAGCTTGGCGTGGCTGATGACCTGAGCGTGGACTTCAAGCCCGACGACGATTTCCCAGGGGCCTGTTGCGCCTTCGATGATATAGCCGCTCATGCGAATGCTCCCGCATGCAAAGCAGGCTTGTACGTAAAGCCTGCTGCCTTTTCCATGACACGCCCGGCGGCGAACAATGTCTCTTCCTCAAAGTAGCGCCCGATGAGCTGCAGCCCGAGCGGCAGACCATCGTGATCGAGACCAGCCGGTAGCGACAGCGCCGGAACACCGGCCATGCTCGCCGGGACGGTAAAGATATCGTTCAGATAGATCTGTACCGGATCGGTCGGCCGTTCCGAATGAGCGAAGGCTGCCGAAGGCGCGGTCGGCGTCAGCAGCACGTCCACCTTCTCGAACGCATTCAGGAAGTCGCGCTGGATCAGCGTACGAACCTTCTGCGCGCGGAGGTAATAGGCGTCGTAATAGCCCGACGACAGCACATAGGTGCCCATCAGTATACGGCGACGCACTTCCTCACCAAACCCGGCATGGCGCGTGGCTTCATACAGTTCGTCCAGCGTGCCCGCATCGACACGCTCGCCAAAACGGACGCCGTCATAACGGGCAAGGTTGGATGAGGCTTCAGCCAGAGCCACGATATAATAGGTGGGCAGACCGTATTTCGTGTGCGGCAGGGAGACGTCGACAATCTCTGCGCCAGCATCACGCAGCCAGGCGATGCCCTGATCCCAAAGCGCGGCAATATCGGCAGGCAGGGTATCGGGGCGGTATTCGCGAGGGATACCGACCTTCAATCCCTTCACGCCACGCTCGAGGGCGTCTTCGTAGCGCGGCACGGGACGATCGACCGATGTGCTGTCCTTGGGGTCGAAACCAGCCATGGATTCGAGCAGGATCGCGCAATCCTCCATTGTACGCGCCATCGGCCCGGCCTGATCGAGAGAGCTTGCGAAAGCAATCGTACCGAAACGCGAGCAGCGACCATAGGTCGGCTTGATGCCGGTAATGCCGCAGAATGCTGCAGGCTGACGGATGGAGCCGCCGGTGTCGGTGCCGGTTGTCCCCAGAGCCAGACCGGCAGCGACAGCAGCAGCCGAGCCGCCGGAAGACCCACCCGGAACGAGCTTCACATCCGAGTTCTTGCGGCGCCACGGATTGGTCACGGGACCAAAAGCCGACGTCATGTTGGTCGAGCCCATGGCGAATTCGTCAAGATTCATCTTGCCGAGAAAAATTGCGCCGTCAGCCAGCAGGTTCGACGTCACCGTGCTCTCATAAGGCGGCACGAAATTGCGCAGGATGTTGCTCGACGCCGTCGTGCGTACACCGTTGGTGCAGAACAGATCCTTGATGCCCAGCGGCAGGCCACAGAGCGACGGGGCGTTGTCGGTCGCAAGCAGCGCGTCGGCCGCACGGGCACCCGCGCGGGCCTGATCTTCCGTAACCGTCACGAAGCTGTTGATCTCGCCATCGAGCTTCCTGATCGAGGCCAGAAAATGATCGGTCAGTTCAACGGCTGAGAGACGACGCTCCCTGAGAGCCTTTCGCGCAGAGGCGAGGGTCAGATCATGCATCACTCAACAACCTTAGGAACGGTAAAATAGGGCCCGACACTGTCGGGAGCATTGGCCAGAACCGCGTCGCGCTTGTCGCCATCGGTCACGACGTCTTCACGCAGGCGGGGCACGGCAAGCCCGGTGCCGATCATGGGCGGCACGTCGGTGATATCGACCTCGTTCAGTTGCTCGACCCAGCCCAGGATGCCACTCAGCTCCTGGCGCATGGCTTCGCATTCCTGATCACTGAGGCCAATTCGGGCCAGTTTTGCTATGCGCCTGACTGTGCGCGTTTCCAACGACATAAAGGATCGACTTTCCTGAAAGTGAGCGGATAATCCCGACGGTCCAGAATTTAGCGAGATCATAACGCCTTCCCATGAGTCTGTTCAATCCATACGCCCTGCGTGAAGCCCTCCCCTCCGGTCTGCGTCTGCTCGGGCTCGACCCCGGACAAAAGACGATCGGCCTCGCCCTGAGCGATGTGACGCTCATGCTGGCCTCGCCCTATAAGAGCCTCAAGCGCGGCAAATTTGGCGAAACAGCGCAGGAAGTTGCAAAGATCGTGCAGCGCGAAGGGATTGGAGGCCTCATTTGCGGGCTGCCTCTCTCGCTCGACGGGTCTTTCGGGCCCGCTGCCCGTGCGGCACAGGACTGGATGACCGAGCTCTCCAATCGGCTCGATCTGCCTGCCTGCTGCTGGGACGAGCGTCTCTCTTCCAGCGCCGTCAACCGCTTTCTGATTCAGGAGGCCGACATGACCCGCAAACGACGCGCCGAAGTGGTCGATAAGATGGCTGCTGCCTACACGCTGCAATCCTGGCTGGATGCAACTGCGCCCGAACGGTCAGAACTGTTCTGACTGGGTTGGCGACAGACACAGAGGCACACGCGCCACACGAGATCAGGAACAGGGCCTCGCAACAAACTGTCTTATCAACGCACGATTCGTTGCGGTGCCCCTCACATCGGGCCTCCTCGCCGCGAAGCAGGCCCGGTGCTCAGGAAGGGAACGGCGAGACGATGGGTTGATAGTGCTAGTCCTACCCGCCCCTCTACTATGGACCCGATAGCGCTGGCTGGCCGGATAAGGCGATTATGGCTCTTCAGGACCGGTTGAACGGCCGCAAAATCAGACACCGAGAACCTTCCCCGTCTTTTCGCGGATGGCGCGGCAGGCTTCTGCGTCCTGACGCAGATCGAGGCCGTAGCTGGGGATGATCGTCTTCAGCTTCTCACGCCATTCAGGCAGACGATGGGCAAAGTTTTTCGTCACCACCTGCAACGCCACAGAAGCCGCAATCGACGCCCCAGGAGACGCACCGAGCACGGCAGCCAGGCTGTGATCCTGCGCGCAAAGAACCTCAGTGCCGAATTTCAGCGTGCCTCGACCCTTTTCGGTTTTGATGATCTGCACACGTTGCCCTGCCACCGCTACGTTCCAGTCATGCTCACGCGCTGCGGGGTAGAATTCCTGCAGGGCAGCGAAGCGCGCAGATTGTTTCTGCATGACCTGACCGACGAGATAGCGCACCAGATCACGGTTATCGACCATGACGTCGAACATTGCCTTGATGTTGTCGCGCGTGATGGAGCGCGGCAGATCCGTCCATTTACCGGATTTGAGGAATTTGGTCGTGAACCCCGCATAAGGACCGAAAAGCAGATAAGGCCTGCCCCTAATCACGCGGGTATCGAGATGCGGTACGGACATGGGCGGCGAGCCGACCGCCGCCTTGCCATAGACCTTGGCTGTATGACGCTGGCACAGATCGAGGTTGTCAGCATGCAGGAAAAGCCCGCTGACAGGAAAGCCGGCATAACCATGCGCTTCAGGCAGATCAGCGCGCTTGAGCAGATCGAGCGCAGCGCCACCTGCCCCAACGAAAACAAAACCGGCAGAAACACTTTTGGTTTCACCGGTCGACGTATTCACCGTGGTCACCCGCCAGCGTCCACCGGGTTCGCGTGAGAGAGCGGTCACCTTGTGACAATAGTGAAGAGCGACGCCCTGCTTCTGCTTGAGCTTTGAGAAAAGCAGCCGCGTCAATGTCCCGAAATCCACATCCGTGCCTTCGGTCACACGCGTTGCGGCGAGCTTCTCGCCAGATGCGCGTCGGCCCATCATGAGTGGTGCCCATTCCGCGATTTTGGCAGGATCTTCGGTATAGCTCATCGTATCGAAGCAATGATGCTTCACCATGGCTTCATAGCGGGCACGCAGAAACGCGACATTCTCCGCCCCCCGCACGAAGCTCATATGCGGGCAATTGCGGATGAAGGCAGAAGGATCTTCGATCCAGTTCTTTTCGACCAGATGGGCCCAGAGCTGACGCGACAGATCGAATTCCGTATTTACATCAAGCGCCTTGGCGATATCGATGCTGCCATCCTTGCGGCGCGTCGTATAGTTGAGTTCGCAATAGGCAGCATGACCGGTGCCAGCGTTGTTCCATGCCTCCGAACTCTCCCTCGCGCAGGAATCGAGCGTCTCGTACACGCTGAGCGTCAGAGACGGGTCGAGAGAACGGATCAGCGCGGCGAAACTCGCACTCATGACACCCGCACCGATCAGGACAATATCCGGGCGCTCTTCTGGGGAAAGGGTCATGGGGCAAGTCTTCCAGTCTTGTGAAATACCATATGCTTAACCGGCACAACGAAATGTCGTTCCGCCAGCAGGGCACTCTTTGAAACACAGCTTGGTAGCATCAATCGAGCCCCCTTGCTTCGTAATCAGCCGGAGTTGATCGTCAGGCCCACCTGTCAGGCGCAGGCGCGCCCGGTGCTCACTGGCTCTATCCCGCGCGCGAGCGCGATCATTTCCGGCAAAACTCCCTCGAATTGCCTACGCACGGTACTGAAAGCCGCTGAGGGCTGAACAATCGGCTCATCAAGATAGAGCCCGCGCCCTATCTCCATCTGAATGACATGCACACCGCCCGACGGGTTACCGTGACGCGCGGTTATGTAGCCGCCAGCATAAGGCCGGTTGCGCCCCGTTGAAAATCCGGCCCTCGCCATGCAGGCCGCCACGCCATCCACGATGGACCCGGCACAGCTTTTTCCATGGAGATCGCCCAGAACGATATCGGGCAGACGCAGATGAGGTAGGCTCGGCATGGAATGCAGGTCGATCAGCAGGCAAACGCCAAAACGCGTGAGACTGCGTTCAATCATTGCTTCGAGCGCCTCATGGTAAGGTAGCCAGCAGGAAGCGATGCGCTCATAGGCTTCAGAAACCGGGAGCTGATGACGGTAGATACCACGCCCTGCCCCGGCGATACGCGCCATCATCCCGAGCCCGTTTCGCACCTTGTCAGTATTGGTGAGGCTGCCTTCCGGGAGACGCTCACGAAACATCCCCTGATCCAGTTCCCAGGCGTAGCGGTTCACGTCGCAATAGGACCGCGGAAATGACGCACAGAGAAGTGGCACACCATATTGTGGTGCATAGTCGAACAGCACATCGACATAGGCATCTTCACTACGGCGAAGGGAGAGCAGATCGAGACGCGACTGCTTCAGGAAGGCCTCAGGATAGCAACGTCCGGAATGCGGCGATGCCATCACCAGTGGCGAGGCAGGATCGCCCACGTCATGCAGCACAAAATTCTTTGAAAGACAGAGATCTGGCTCCGCCGGAGCGCCATGAGTCATTTTTTTTCCGGTTTGGTGATTTTTTTAAAAAACCCATCTTGCCAGCCCCGTCAACGCCCGCTAAAACGCCGCTCACGGACCGGATGGGCGCATAGCTCAGCGGTAGAGCACTACCTTGACATGGTAGGGGTCACAGGTTCAATCCCTGTTGCGCCCACCATCCGGTCCGTCGAAACCTCCTAAAATATAGAATTAAAATGCAATGGCTCGATGTTATGCGATCGCGTTTCGTATTTTAAAAACGCCTGAACCGAGCGATTGTCATTCCCGGGTCAGAGTTGTGTGACCAGCCTGGCCATGGCCGGCTGACATTCCGCGCCACAGGCATCTCTTTCCCCCCGAGCCACCTTCTCGCGCCACGCGGCCTCCCTCCGGTGAACGGGAGCGTCTGAATAAGCTGCGCGGATGATGATCCGCCTTTATGACAGCCAGCTCTGTCAGCCGTCGCACCAGCAGCGACTATTCAAGCGCGTGCCCGGACAAAAAGCCAAGAGCCCATGGCATCACCCCCTCCCCCTTGAAGTGCGAACTTATCTATCAAGCCGAAAGCGCGGCCCCTGAGTCCCACACAACCCTGTCTGGTCAAATCGCTTTGAAGGTCTGGCGGATTAGTGCCAGCAACGACGCGCAGAAAAGCTGACACAAGCTCGCCGCACCCCCACGAATATATAGCGCATATCCGATACGCGGGATCGGCGCAGGAAGCCTCCAGCGACTCAACAGACGACCGAAAACACACAAAAGCTGGGTAATTGATTGTAAGGCCTCAGGCTGCGAGACCCGACCTTGGAACTGCAGAAGCAAACATGATTCATCACGACGAAAGCTGAGGCTGGTTTTCGTCGACCACCCACGCCCATTGCTCTGAGCGCACGCAACAGCACCGTTACCGCCGTTGCAAATTGCAACCCTGCCCGGATAGTCGCGTAATTACTGACGAATCACATAACCGTGATCGTGAAACGTGATTGGTCTCCTCCTCACCTTTGCCTCCGCAAAGGCGCCTAGGCCGAGTTCTGCGCCACAAAACTGCGGGACAACCGACGCGGGAGAATTGGACAATGTCGCAAACCAAGATCATGACGATATAGTCATTACGAAACGAGAAGAGATGACAAATAATCTATGACTCGTTAATAATGACGACAAATAAAGGTCAAAAACACATTATTCATCGGTAAAGATCCACCCTCCCCTGTAAAAGAATCGGCACCGCTTTGCGTGAACGGGGGACTGTTTTCGGTGAAGGATACGGGCCTCGACCAATGCAAATGCAAGAAAGTTACTATATTAAATTAAGCATTTTTCTGGCTGAATCGGATTTTCAGCAAAAAAACACTTGCAGTTTACTCGTTAATCTACGTTAACTCCCACCCCGCACCGCTTCGTGAATAATGTGAATTTTTTTGTAAGGAACCTGCATGCTGAAAAATTCAATCTTCATTCTCGCTGCGCTCTGTGTCTGGGCAATATCCTCTGCACTGGGAATCTTCTCGCCCTACGGGACAACGGTTCTGAGCGATCTCCTCGACATGCTCGGCGAAGGCCTCTTTATCGGAGGACTCCTTTTCATGTTCGCCCGCATGGCCATTGGCATGGTCAAGTCGCAGTCCAGCCGTCGGTCGTTGCACTGACCGCTCTAATGCATATATCCTCCGCGCACCGGAAAAAATCTGCTCTTCATGCTTAAAGGCATCGCCGAGGCCTGACACATAAACAAAACGGGCAAGACAGGGTATCCAGACGCCTATACCGTCTCGATCGCCCCTCACGCTCGCCTGCATGAGACGATTGAAAGCTTCCCGACAGATAACCTGGCTCCTGGGCATTTGCCGAAGGTGCAGGGCAAGCTCAATGCCGGTGTCATGAAACTCAGCACTTCGAGCCCGGCATAAGGTCGGTTGACCATAGCGGCATGATTTCCGGACCCGATTCACGGTTTGATCACAAGCTCAAGAAAAGCTGATCCGCCGCAATTGCAGTGTGTCTGATATGAAGAGCCTATGCAGAGTGCTGATCACGCCATAATCCTGCGCCAAACTCACCCCCTGTCGCAGGGCCTGTCGGCGGCGATGATGCGGTCTGCCGCTTCTCCCGATCCGCTCAGCTGTTTTTCCGCATCCAATTTCCGCTCGTCAGCAATGGGGAGCGTCTCGTGCTCCTGTGTCTGACGAATGATCCTGTATCAGGAGCACCAGCCTCATGCCCTCAAGCACAACCAGGTCGAAGCCAGCATCGTCTGACGACAGGCTCTCATCCATTTTCCCCGAACAGCATGCGCTGATGCGCGCCCTCGTTACCAAGGCATCCCAGCTTGGCCCGGTACCCTACGCCATTGTCTGGCCCTGCAGCAGCCATGCGCTTGGTGGCGCTGTCGAAGCGGCGCGTCATGGCATCATCGTGCCCATACTCGTCGGCGATCGCGAGAAGATCGAGAAAACAGCGGCGCGGTATGGCCTCGACATTGAGGGAATGCGCATCGAACAGGCTGCAACCCCTGAAGCTGCCGTAAAGCATGCCGTTGCGCTCGTGCATGAAGGCGTCGTGCGCGGTCTCACCAAAGGGAGCCTGCACACCGATACTTTCATGGCTGGCGTTATCAGGCAGGAGAGCGGACTGCGAACGAAGCGACGCATGAGCCATGTCTTCTGTATTGCCGTGCCAGATTATCCCGACCTGCTTCTGGTCTCGGACGCCGCCATCAACATTGCGCCTGATCTCACAACCAAGCGTGATATCATACAGAACGCCATCGATCTGCATCACGCGCTCGGACTGGGCACACCCCGTGTAGCCCTGCTTTCGGCAGTGGAGACGATCAACACCAAAATTCAGGGCACGCTCGATGCTGCGAGCCTGTGCAAGATGGCGGACCGCAAGGAAATTACCGGCGGCGTGCTGGATGGCCCCCTGGCCATGGACGTTGCCGTCAGCCTTGAATCGGCCGAGATCAAAGGGGTCGAGTCCCCTGTCGCGGGCCGCGCCCAGATCCTCATCGCTCCTGATCTCGAATCAGGCAATATTCTCGTCAAGACGCTCGCTTTTCTCGGCAAGGCCGCAACGTCGGGAATCGTGATGGGGGCGAAAGTACCCGTATTGCTGACCAGCCGCGCCGATGATGCCACGGCACGCCTCGCCTCGGCTGCAATCGGGGCACTCTATGCTCGTCATCTCGACGAGCATAAGGGCGACTGAAAACCGGGATCAGTAGGAAACCCTGACATACCTCCCGCACGGGGCGCTCATGAGCGCCCCCTTTTCAATTTTCACAGACGCCCTGCGAGCCAGCTCTCCTGAGGCAGGGTAAAACCGTGCCAGGCTGCCGCACCCATCTCCATGGCATTATGCGGTACATATTTCGTGACCATAAGCTTGGCGTCTGGCGGCAGAAGCTTCGCCAGGACATCGCGCAGATCTGAAATGATCAGATTGGACGCTATGATCCAGAAATTATCGATTTCATGAAAAACTTCACCAAAGCCAGACAGCTTCTGCTCGACGGCGTCGTAGGATTCGCCTTCTTTTTTTTCATAAACAACGAGATAGGTGGTCACGTATGGCACTCCCCTAAGTGTGATCCGGGCATATTATCGGTTTCGAACCCAATATTAACACCCGCAGACCGGCTCCATTCATTACAGCAAAAGAAGTAAGTCACTGATTTTGTGAGATAAATTATCAGAAAGGCCTGGTATCCGAACAGGAAACCCAAAACCGGATCGTCAAAGAATATGACACTCTCGTGAAATAATTGCCATACAGGCGCCCGGTTTCGCGTATGTCTGTTTCCTCAGGAGACAGGATAAATGACAATTTTCGAACTTCACTGGCACAGCGTCAAAACCTTCATGAGACGCTTTTTCCTCAGAGATCTGCGCCTCCCCGAGGCATGACCGTTCCTGGCCCCATATAAGAGCCGGGCGGTGGCCGATCGATTGGCGGTGAGATGGCATCGGCACTAGGCCAGGCCTCTTCACCTGGCCGCGGGGGCACTACAGCAAAACGCGATCTCGGCAGGGCCTCGGGGCACTCGGCGCGCATGCGCAGAATGATTTTTTCCCGGATATCGCAGCGCAGATCCCAGCTTTGCAGGGCGTTGCGGGCGCTGGCAATGATACGGATCTTCAATGTCTGCGCATCGCAATCAGCCACCTGACAATCGAATACCTTGCCGTCCCATAACGGGCAGGTCTTGATGATTTCGCCAAGGAAACCGCGGATCGTCTCGATTGGCGCCTCATAATCGACGTAGAGAAACACGACGCCAATGATGGCCGCCGAGTTATGCGTCCAGTTTTCGAAACGATTTTCCAGAAAATAGGAAATCGGCACGATATGGCGTCGCCAGTCCCAGACGCGCAGCACCACATAGGTGGAGGTAATTTCCTCAACCCATGCCCAGTCCCCATTGATGATAATCAGATCTTCCATGCGTATCGGCTGGGTAATGGCAATCTGTACCCCTGCGAGAAGGTTCGTCAGCAACCCGCGCGCAGAAAGACCGACCACCAGCGACGCGGCGCCTGCGGACGCAAAAAGCGAGACGCCATATTGCCGTACTGAATCGAACGTCATGAGTGCTGCTGCAACGGTCACGATTCCGACCAGTATTTCCGTCAGCCGCCTGAGCACCCTTATCTGTGTCTGATGGGTGCGAATCATGATGTCGTCGGAATGATCGCGCGACGTGATCCGCTGCAGATAGGCTTCTGTCATGATTCTGAAGGCAACAATGGCCGCATAGCCGACCATCAGAATGCCCATGAAGAGCAGAAGCTTCTGCAGGAGCTGCGTGGTTTCCCAAGTAAACCCTGACGCCGCGGGCAATGCCGAAAGAAGCACCGCGAGCACAACCATCACCCGTACCGGTCGTCTCATTGCCAGAATGATCTTGCGCAGCACGGCGTCTTCGCGATTGCCGAAGATGCGCAGAATGATCACTGAAACGAGCTTGCTGGCGTAGAAAGAGACCGTCGCCAGCACGATAAGCATGAGAATGGAGACAAGCTGCGCAGGCAGCCAGTCGAAATAGGAGCGCAAGGCGAAAAGGGAGCTGAGAAACTGCTGCTTCAAATCTGAGATCCAGATCCTTGAGAGGGATGAGGCCTGTCGGGCAGGTCATGCAACGCATCGTCTAACCCATTGGTGCACAATGCCACAGAGTGCCAAAGGCTCAAAAACACGATGCGCGCAAAAACCTTTCCTCAGAGTGTTGACACATCCGCCCAACCCTTTTAATTCCACGCCCACCGGTCGCGATGGCGGCGTAGCTCAGCGGTAGAGCAGGGGAATCATAATCCCTTGGTCGGCGGTTCAAATCCGTCCGCCGCTACCATCCGACCGGTTCTTTCCCCCTGATAGACAGATTTGCCGCGCACGAGCTAGAAATGCTCATGAGAGCGCCTATTGCTGCCGTTACCATGGTCTATAACGAACCGGTCTTCCTGCCGGTCTGGCTGCGCCACTATGCAGGTCATGTGGGCATGGAGCGGTGTTATGTCATAGACCATGGGTCCGATGACGGCTCGACTGACGCCCTGCCCTGCAACCGCCTGCGCATTCCTCGCTCGCCCCAGAACGACGCCAAGCGTACACGCGCCATCAGTGCGCTCTGCGCGGGACTTCTCGAATGGTATGAAACGGTTCTGTATTGCGATGTTGATGAGATTATCGTCGCAGATCCGGCCTGCTTTCCCTCGCTTGACGCACTGGCGGATTCCCGCGCCGCTTCATGCCTGACAGCAACAGGATTTGACCTCATTCATCATGCAGATCGGGAACCCGACCTCGATTTTGGCCAACCGCTCTCGCTGCAGCGCAGGTCACTGCGTTTTTCCGCTGCCATGTGCAAGCCATGCCTGATCAGGGCGCCCGTTACCTGGTCACCGGGTTTCCACAGCGTAAAGGAAACCCTGCCGAACCCCGATCCGGCGCTCATGCTTTTTCATCTACGCTATGGCGATCTCAGGGAGGGATTGAAGCGGCTTTCCCGCACACGCAGGCAGGCGTGGTGCAGCAGGCAGGCCGGCGCCCATCAACGCATGACCAACAAGGCATGGCGTGACATGCTGGCCGGTATGGGCGGTCTGCCAGTCGAAGAGGCAACGCTTCTTGAAGATGATCCTTCCCTGACGCCTTGGCGTGAGCGCCTTGTCAGGGAGGGTCTGGAGAGGGCTGGAGACCCCTATCCGATTAATCTGAGCCTGTCAGGCGACAGGCTCTGGCCCTTGCCTGAACGGTTCAAGGGCCTGTTCTGAAAACCTGGCAGACTTACTCAGCGGTCTCTTCGACCTGCTCTTCGCTGTCGTTTTCGGCACCCGACTCATCGCTCTGGCGACGGTCATCCTGCTCCTGCTGGCTGCGTGCACGCTGCTGATGACGCTCCTGGCGCTCCATCTGGCTTTGCTGGGCGGCCTGCGTCATGGCGTTCAGAATGCGGAAATAATGCTCGGCATGCTGGAAATAGGCTTCTGCCAGAATACGATCGCCAGTGCCCGTCGCATCGCGACCAAGCTGAAGATATTTCTCGAAAAGCTGTTGCGCGGTGCCGCGCACCCGCATGTCAGGGCCATTGCTATCGAAGACATGGTTGCGATTCAGAGGCGTCTGACCATTGGATTGACGCGATCCGCCACCGCTCGGGCGATGGTGACGGCTTCTCATACGTTTCATGTTCATGGATCCGCGTAGCACTTTCGTATTCGCAATCCCGATCCGTCGCCAGAAGGATCCAAGCGATTGCAGGGAATGAATGACCCTTGGTTTGTCTCATGACGGCCGGATTACGAGATCAGGCCAGTAATCCGCTCAGCTCAATCATCAAGATCATTGCGAGGGGCGGAAAACGCCTTGCCGTGTCGGTGAACGTCACCGCGACCCGAGCAAGCCGATCTTCGGAAACTAGCAAGCTTACGCCATTCTGCCAATGGTTTTCATGCGTCAGACTGCGACGGAACGAAAGAACGCTCAAAACATAACGCTCTGATGATCCCGCCAAGATCAGCCCTCGCCTCAACGAGCACGAAGCCTGCGCTTCCTGCCAGCGCGATGACATCCGTCTCCTGCCCCTGCCCTATCTCGAAAACCAGCACCCCCTTCGGAGCGAGATAGGCCATGGCCTGAGCGATGATCAGCCTATAGGCATCGAGCCCGTCTTCTCCGGCGATGAGTGCACGCGCTGGCTCATGGTCGCGTACCTCGGGCATCAGCCCTGCAAGATCGCCTGAGCGAATATAAGGCGGATTACTGATGATTACATCAAATTGCCCACTGATCGCTGAAAACCAGTTGCCTGCAAGAAAACCGGCGCGGCTGGCCAGCGCGTTACGCTGCGCATTGGCATGGGCAAGAGCCGCAGCATCAGGAGAAAGATCGACACCGACACCATAAGCCTGAGCGTACTCGCTCAGGACTGCCAAGAGCAGACAGCCTGTTCCGGTGCCAAGATCGAGAACAGAATGAATGCCCGTTTTGTCCGGTCGCAGGTTCAGCAAGGCCTCGATCAGGGCCTCACTATCACCGCGCGGAATGAGCGTGTCCGAAGAGACCGATAATGTCAGGGTCCAGAACCCGGTCTCGCCCTCAATCAGCGCGAGTGGTCGACGCGCGCAGCGTTGTGCAAGCCCCGCTTCGAGCCTTGGTGCTGCCTCTTCTGGCAGTGTGTCGAGCGACAGCAACCCTGACGCCTCGCAGCCGATCGCCCAGCAGACAAGTCGGCGCGCCTCCATGCGCGGTGCGTCTATGCCTGCCTTTTCCAGAGACGCTGCCGTCTCGATCAGCACATCCCTGAGGGCGCGTCGATTACCGCTCACTCTTTTCTCCTGAAACGTCTTATAAAACAGGAATGAGAAAGATTTTCTTCCTGCTTGCTGCCGTGAGCGGCATCAGCCCGGGTATCGCCCTTGCCGAGAGCTTCACTGTAACGGACGACCGCGCTCCCATCGAGGTGTCTGAAATATCGCGGCTCTACATTGATGGGACACTTGCCGCGACGTTTCGTCTTGATGACAAGACACCCAGCCTGACGAAAAAAATCGAGATCCCGCTTGGACGCGTCAACCACAGCTATGCGCTCTGCGGCCAGATTACGGTAATCAATGCCGAAGGGCGCTCCGAGACGCATCAGGTCAGCAGCGAGGGCACGCTGACCCATCCCGAAGGGCACCATCTGGTCGCGCTGGGCGATGAAGGCTTTACCGACTTCTTCCTGCGCGATCCGTCCGACCCTAATGTCGCCAGACATCATCCGGGCCACGCAGAAATCTGTGCCTCTCCGATAACCTGAGCCAGAGAGCGACCCGAGACCGGGGGAGGACTGGTTCAGCTCAGCCCCTCGGCTGCAAGCAGCGCTGTCTGCTCTTCCTGAGCCAGCGCATCGACAATCTCGTCGAATTCCCCAAGCATCACGCGATCAATCTTGTGCAGGGTCAGGTTGATTCGGTGATCCGTCACCCGCCCCTGTGGAAAATTATAGGTACGGATACGTTCAGAGCGATCGCCCGTGCCAACCTGTGATTTGCGATCCGCGGCGCGGCTGGCGTGAGCCTCTGCGCGCTGCCTCTCATAGAGACGCGCCCGCAGGATCTTCATCGCCTTGGCCTTGTTCTTGTGCTGGCTTTTCTCTTCCTGCATCGCCACCACAATGCCGCTCGGCATATGGGTGATACGCACAGCGCTTTCGGTCTTGTTCACATGCTGCCCACCCGCGCCCGAGGCGCGGTAAACGTCGATGCGCAGATCCCCCTCATCGATCGCCACATCCACTTCTTCCGCTTCGGGAAGAACGGCTACGGTAACAGTTGAGGTATGGATACGCCCCTGGCTTTCGGTAGCGGGAACACGCTGAACGCGATGGACACCCGATTCGTATTTCAGGCGGGCAAAGACCGACCGACCCGAAATCGTCGCGACACCCTCACGAAGCCCCGACAGATCGCTCTCGTCATACTCCATGATCTCGAAACGCCAGCCATGCAGATCAGAGAAGCGCTTATAGGCGCCGAACAGCTCTGCTGCAAAAAGCGCGGCCTCATCACCCCCCGCAGCGGGGCGGATTTCAAGAATGGCGCTGCGCTCATCAGCTTCATCACGCGGCAGAAGCGCCAGACGAACCTGCTGGTGCAATCCTTCGAGCTGCCCCTCGAGTGCATCGATCTCGCCCTGCGCCAGTTCGCGCATCTCGGGGTCATCGAGCAGAGCCAGAGCATCATTGCGTGCAGCGTCGGCGCGACGATAGGCCAGAATGGAAGAGACGACAGGCTCCAGCTCGGCAAACTCGCGCGACGCCCTGACAAAGTCGTCGCCCTGGATCTCGCCGCTGGACATCAGCGCCTGCAATTCATCCGACCGGGCGACAATACGCTCCAGCCTGTCGTCAAGAGCCACGATCAGACAGCTTTCAGGAAATGATCCGCCAGAGAATCGAGCGCGATTTCAACCTGCTCACGCCTGCCCAGATCGCGCACCGTCACGGCGCCTCGTGCCAGCTCGTCTTCGCCCACCAGAACCATATGGGCGGCGCCCGATTTGACCACGCGCTCCATACGCTTCTTGAGCGAAGAACGTGTTTCCAGCTCGGCGGCGAAACCGGCCTGACGCAGCGCCTGAACGGCGGTGATCGAAGCGGGCAAGGTGGAGTCACCCGTGGGCAGAACGGCAATGGCCCGTGCCTGCTCGGGAGCGCTGTCAATCAGCAGAGCCAGACGTTCGATGCCGCCAGCCCAGCCGATAGCAGGCGTTGCCGGGCCACCCATCTGGGCCACCAGCCCCTCATAGCGGCCACCAGCCAGAACCGTGCCCTGTGCGCCAAGGCGATCGGTCACGAACTCGAACGCGGTGTGACTGTAATAGTCGAGACCGCGCACGATATGCGGGTTTTCAACAAAGCTCACTCCGAACAGATCAAGCTTGCGGCGCAGATCATCCCAGAAATTGCGGGAGAACTCGTTCAGATAAGCACCAAATTTCGGCGCCTCTTTGAGCAATGCCCGGTCCTGCGGCGATTTGCTGTCGAGGATACGCAGGGGGTTGGCTTCAAGTCGGGCACGGCTTTCATCAGAAAGCGCGTCTTCATGCGCCTTGAAATAGGCGACGAGCGCCTCGCGCCAGGCCTGACGGCTCTCAAGATCGCCCAGCGTGTTGATTTCCAGCGTTACCGCATCACCCAGACCCAGCGCCTTGAGAATGGCATGAGCCATGGCGATGGTTTCGGCATCCATCAGGGCATCAGTCGCCCCAAGCAGCTCAGCGCCGATCTGATGGAACTGGCGGAAGCGCCCTTTCTGCGGGCGCTCATAGCGGAACATCGGTCCCTGATAGAAAACGCGCTGAGGCAGGGCCTGGGTCAGACCGTTTGTCACAAAAGCACGGCAGATCGCCGCGGTACCCTCGGGGCGCAGGGTCAGGCTGTCGCCGCCACGATCCTCGAAAGTGTACATCTCCTTCGTCACGACATCGGAAGTATCGCCGAGCGTGCGCGAGAAGACGCGGGTATCCTCGAAAATCGGAGTCGACCATTCCTCGTAGCCGTAGCGGCGCGTGATCTCACGCGCCGTTTCGACAACATGAGCATGGCGACGGGCCGTGTCGCCAATCAGGTCATGCGTACCACGAACCGGTTGAAGCTGGCTCATCTACTCAGACACCTGCCGATGCGAGAGCGGCCTCAGCCTGCTGGGCGGCTTCCTGCTCGGCCAGTTCGGCCTTCTCGGCTTCGATCTTCGCGACGCGCTCTTCGACGAGATCGACGATGTGTTCGATCATGTCCTGGCCCTCGTTCAGGCGATGGTCCTGCTTGCCTGCCGAATAGACCATGTGACGACCGGCGCCACCGCCCGTGACACCAAGATCGGTCATCAATGCCTCACCGGGGCCGTTCACGACACAGCCGATGATCGATAGCGTAAGAGGTGTCTTGATGTGCTGCAGACGATCTTCGAGCGTCTGCACCGTCTCGACCACGTTGAAGCCTTGTCGCGCACAGGACGGGCACGAAATGATCTTCACACCACGATGACGCAGGCCGAGGGATTTGAGAATGTCCCAGCCGACAAGCACTTCCTCTTCAGGAGGTGCAGAGAGCGAGACACGCATGGTGTCACCCACACCGGCCCAGAGCAGATTGCCCAGACCGATCGACGACTTCACGGTACCGGCGCGCTTCGATCCGGCCTCGGTGATACCGATATGCAGCGGATGGTCGCACACTTCGGCAAGCTGCTGATAGGCCGCAACCGCCATAAACACATCAGACGCCTTAACGCTGATCTTGAATTCATGGAAATCGTGATCCTGCAGAATCTTGGCGTGTTCGAGCGCGCTTTCTACCAGCGCATCGGGGTTGGGCTCACCGTATTTTTCGAGAAGATGCTTCTCAAGCGAGCCTGCATTCACACCAATACGGATCGAGCAACCATAGTCGCGCGCGGCGTTGACAACTTCACGCACACGCTCGGCGCTGCCGATATTGCCCGGATTGATACGCAGACAGGCTGCCCCGGCCTTCGCTGCCTCAATGGCGCGCTTGTAGTGGAAATGAATGTCAGCGACGATCGGCACGTTCACTTCGCGCACGATCTCTGCAAGAGCGGCGGTGCTTTCCTCATCGGGGCAGGAAACGCGCACGATATCCACACCGGCGATTTCCGACAGGCGGATCTGCTCGATCGTTGCCTTGGCATCTGACGTCAGGGTGTTGGTCATGGTCTGGACCGAGATCGGCGCATCCCCGCCGACTGCCACCTTGCCAACATGAATCTGACGGGACTTGCGACGTTCGATATACTGGTAAGGGCGATATCCGCTCATAATCTCGTCTCCGTAACGGAAAGACAGCGCGGGCCCCGCCCTGTTTTCCGGGGAAAGCACCGGAACCCCAGTCCCGTGTCACTCACCCATGTCTGTGTCATGCTGGCCAGTGCACCCCTTTGGGGAGCGCCCTGCCCGTCTCGTCTTGACCCTGTCACACCTGTCGAAGCCGGTGTTCAGCGGCCGTGGTTATTTCTCATGCCTGCATTACCTGTCGGAGGCAGGCTCCGATAGGGAAAAGGCTTTAGCGTGGCTGCGCTGTTTGTTCCAGTTGCCGCGCGTTCAGACGGTCGGTTTCCGACTCATGTGTCACTGCTGTAGTTCTTGGTGTCACCGGCGCCTTTTTCAAGACCGGCGTTACATTCTGACCCGACGGGGAATCACCGGTTTCAGACGCAGTATTGGGAGCAGCTGGCGCAACCGGCGTGCTCACCGCATTATCCTGACCGAGTTGTCCGTTGCGGATCGCCTCAGCCGTAACGACGAGCCCACGACGCACGGCGCCAACACGCCCAAGCGCCGATGTCGTCACATCACCTGCGCTCAGCGTCAGACCACCGGCATTGCCGAGTGTCATGCGATACGGTCCGGCATCTTCCGGCCCCTGCCAGGTTTCACCTGATTTCAGCACGCGGCTGAAGACGGTCGCCCCAGCCTTGTCCCTGATCGACACCCAGGCATCAGCTCCGGCATGCAGCACGATCATATTCGCAGGCGCTGCGGGAGCAGCCACGCTGGCTGGCGCCATCTCGGGACCAGGGGGCTGCGTTCCTGCAGGCTGGGCAGTTCCAGCCTGTGGTGGCTGTGTTGCCGCTGGCTGCGCTGTAAATGCGGAAGGCAAAGGAGGAGACTGCTCTGCCTGTCCTGTCTGCAGCGCAGGGGTGCTGGTTGCCGGATTATTATTACCCGGCGTCGGCGGTGTGTTCTGGCTTTGAACGGTGGGAGACTGAGCAGCGCCTGCCGCCTGGGATGTTGCACCTGCAGCAGGTATCTCAGCCGGTGTCGTCTGCGGTGATGGCGCCAGACCCCGATCAGGCATGACCGCGGCAATCTGCGGCGAAGGCGTGCCGTGCTGGGTGACGCCAGGCATGATTTCGGCGACAGGCGGCATCTGATGGGTCGGCGCCGGATCGGCGCCGAAGAAATGGTAATAGCCGATATAGGTACCAACCAGAACGGCGAGCCCCGCCCCGACCCAGAGCCCGACAGGAACACCACGCTCGGAAACAGGTTCCGGAAAGCTCAGATCGGGTTTGCGATCAAGGGCGCCGCGTGTGTCCTGCCTGAAGCGCGACACAGCCTGATCGGGGTCCATGCCAAGGGCCGAAGCATAGCTGCGCAGAAAGCCAAGCGCATAGGCACTGCCTGGAAAGACAGACGTATTCCCTTCTTCAAGGGCGATGAGGTAGCTCTCGCGAATACGCAGCCAGTTCGCCACATCGGGCAAGGTCCAGCCAAGCTCTTCGCGTCTGGCACGCAGATCGGCCCCAAGGCCGCGCGCGCCATCGGCGCTTCCACCCTGCCATCCCGGAATACGGTCTGTCGTCTTCTCTGGCATGATTACCCGATTGCGATCTCAGAAGTGTGAAGATGCCCGGTACGCGCCTCTCTTGCAACCAGTGCATCGACAGCCTGCTCGACCAGGTCATGCAGGATTTCCGCTACAGGGCGAACAGACTTCACCATGCCGACAGACTGGCCCGCCATCACCGAGCCTTCCTCGACATCGCCCTCGATCACGGCGCGGCGCAGCGCACCGGCCCAGAAATGCTCGATCTCGAGCTGGGCGTCTTCCTTGCTCAGTTCACCCGAGGTGAAGCGCGCAAGCGTTGCCGCCTGATGGGCCATGAAACGACGCGTTCCCGCATTGTTGAGGCCACGCACGGGGATGACCGGGAAACGCTCATCGATCTGGTTCGAGGTGACCGCATCACGCGCAGCAGCGCGTACAAAAGCCTTCTTGAAGGCTTCATGGGCGATGCTTTCCGTGCTGGCCGCAAAAACTGTGCCGAGCTGTGCGCCAGCAGCGCCCTGCTCCAGATACCCCAGAATCGCATCACCGCGCGCCAGACCACCGGCGACAAAAACCGGTACGTCGTGGATATGCGGCAGGATTTCCTGCGCCAGAACATTGAGCGAGACCGGGCCAACATGACCACCGGCTTCCGACCCTTCGATCACAAGGGCTTCGATACCCTGTTTGACCAGACGCTTGCCGAGGGCAAGAGCGGGGGCAAAACCGACGGCGCGGGCGCCACCGTCACGTACCTGCTTGATGGTCGCACCGCTCGGCACGCCGCCTGCCAGAACGATATGGCCGACCTTGTGCTCGAGGCAGACATCAACCAGACGGTCCAGTTCAGGATGCATGGTGATGAGGTTCACGCCAAACGGCTTATCCGTCAGCGCCTGTGTTGCCGCAATTTCCTCGGCAAGACGATCGGGCATCATCGCACCGCAGGCGATCACACCGAACCCGCCCGCATTGGAGATGGCCGATACGAGGTTGCGCTCACTCACCCAGGACATGGCGCCCCCCAGGATGGCTGTCGGCGTTCCAAGGAAGGCGCAACCAGGCGCCCAGAGACGATCAAGCGTCTCGCGGGCTTTCTGACGGGTCTGATCAGCGATTGTCATGGTCATTCACCATCCAGCCCATAGGCCGTGTGCAGGGCGCGCATGGCGAGTTCCATATATTCAGCATCGATCAGGACGGAGATCTTGATTTCGCTGGTCGAAATGACCTGAACATTGATGCCGCGCTCGGCGAGCGTCTGGAACATCGTGCTGGCCATGCCCGAATGCGAGCGCATGCCAATGCCCACAACGCTGATCTTCACAACATCATTGGCCGTATGGATTTCGCCATACTGGATATCACCACGTGCCGCTTCGAGCGCGGCGAGCGCGCGGGCCTGATCGCCCTTCGGCACGGTAAAGGTCATGTTGGTCGAACCGTCAGAGCCAACGCTCTGGACGATCATGTCCACATTGACGCGCGCTGCGGTGAGCGGGCTGAAAATGGCGGCAGCGATGCCCGGACGGTCCGGGATACGGCTCACCGAGATCTTTGCCTCGTCCAGGGAGTAGGCGATCCCCGTGACCAGTTCCTTTTCCATCATCTCGTCCTCATCCACCACCAGCGACCCGGAGAGTTCCGTCTCGGGCTCAAAACTCGACAACACGCGTACGCGCACTTTTTCTTTCATCGCCAGCCCGACCGAACGGGTCTGGAGTACCTTGGCCCCGACCGAAGCCAGCTCAAGCATCTCCTCAAAGGTGATGCGATCCAGCTTCTTTGCCTTTTTCACGATACGCGGGTCGGTCGTGTAGATGCCATCGACATCGGTATAAATGTCGCATCGATCCGCCTTGATGGCAGCCGCCACCGCTACAGCAGAGGTGTCAGAGCCGCCGCGACCGAGCGTGCTGATGCGCTCACCCGGCGCTACGCCCTGAAAACCTGCGATGACCGGCACCTCGCCACGCTCCATGCACGCAATCAGCGCCGCGCCCTCGACATCGCCGATGCGCGCCTTGCCATGGGCGTCATCCGTACGGAAAGGGATCTGCCAGCCCTGCCACGAGCGCGACGGCACACCAAGCGTCTGCAGTGCGATGGCCGTGAGACCACTTGTCACCTGCTCGCCACTTGCCACCACGGCATCATATTCGCACGCATCGGCCATGGGGTCGAGCGCCTGAACGTAGCCCACCATCTGATTGGTGACACCGGCCATGGCCGACACCACCACGGCAACCTGATGCCCCTTGTCGCGCTCAATACGCACGCGCTCGGCGACGGCGCGAATGCGGTCCAGATCGGCCACGGAGGTTCCACCGAACTTCATGACGATCCGGGTTGGGCGCTGGTCTGATGACGTCATAATGGTGCACCTGGCTCCGTACGTAGCAGAAAGCGGTCAATCACAGAGCGCCGGGATCGGATTTTCCAGCCTGCGATGTTGCGCAAGGAAAGGCCGGTCACATACTAAGTCCGGATCGCGCCGTCCAGATACTCTGGTAAAACGGACTCATTTCTGTCTTTTTGGAACCACAATGCCAGATCACGCCGCTTCTTCCGTCTCCGATCGCGAGATCGCCCATTTCGACCAGCTGGCCGCGACCTGGTGGGACCCCAAAGGGCCGATGAAGCCCCTGCATGACATGAACCCCATGCGCACCGAATGGGTGAATGCCCATCTCAGGCGTCTGGAGGGCCTACGTGGCGGCACACTGTCTCTGCTCGACATTGGCTGCGGCGCCGGTCTGGCCAGCGAGGCTTTTGCCCGTATGGGTCATGATGTTCTGGGGCTCGATGCATCACCAGAGGGAATCCGGGCTGCCGAGGCGCATCTCGCCGCGAACCCGCTGCCGGAAAACTCGGGCAGCCTCACCTACCGCAAGGGCAGTGCAGAAGAGCTGGTGCGCGAAGGACAGGGCTTTGACGTGATCTCGGCGCTCGAAGTGATCGAACACGTGAACGACCCCCAGGAGTTTCTGGCGCTACTGCGTTCGCTCACCCGACCCGGCGGACTGATTGCGGTTTCCACCCTCAATCGCACCCTGCGTTCCCTGGCCGTGGCCAAGATCGGGGCCGAATATATTGCGCGGCTTCTGCCGGTCGGCACGCATGACTGGAAGAAATTCATCAAGCCTGAAGAGCTGCACCGTATGGGGCGCGCTGTCGGGCTACGAATGATCGATGTCGCCGGAATGAGTTACCGCCCGATGCACTGGCGCATCACACGCGACACAAGCATCAATTACATCACGATGTTCGTGCGCGACTAGGAGCGTTACCGCTTAGAAAGGAGGCAAAAAAAACGCCTCCTGCGCGACCCTCAATTCGTGACGGTCGCGGCTGAGGAGGAACGGGTAAGCCCGCTCCTCCCCAACGTATTTCCTCAGACTTCCGTATCCATGAAGGCGAAAGTCGTCGGGCTGCCGACAGGGGTGAAGTTTTCGGTAAAGCCGAGCTGGCCGCTCGCCTTGTCGATGCGGAACGACGTCACGGCATCGCTGCGCTGATTGGCGCAGAACAGGAAATTCCCCGAGGGGTCGAACATCATGGCGCGGCCGTAATCGGCATGCATCCATGCTTCGTCCTGCAGGGTAAGGGTGCCATCTTCACCAACCTTGAACACAGCGAGCGAATCACCGAGGCGGTTGGAGGCATAGACAAAGCGGTCATCGGCAGAAATCAGGATTTCTGCTGCCAGAGTGCTGCCGCGGAAGTGCGAGGTAACCGTGCTGACCGATTGAAGATTATTGATGGCACCGGTCTGCGGATCAAAGGCGCTGACAACGATCTTCGAGTCCTGCTCGCAGAGGTTGTACATCAGCTTGCCCGAGCGATTGAACTGGAAGTGACGCGGCGCACTGCCAGGCGTCATATCGTAATAGGGCACCTTGGCTGGCACGAGCTTGCCCGTCTGCAGGTTCAGCGTCCAGACATAGACACGGTCGAGCCCGGCATCATCAGCGATGACAAACTTGCCGCTCGGGTCGCTCTGGATCATATGCGGGTGCGACCCGGAGTGATCGGAAACAGCGAAATTTCCCTGAGGGTTATCGGCGGCACGCTCAGGCTGACGCGGGCCAGTGTTATGCACCACATCCGTTGCCGGGCCGAGCGAGCCGTCAGGACGGATCGGCAGCACGCCGACAGAACCGCCCATGTAATTGGCGACCAGCACGTAACGACCCGAATGATGCACGCTCAAATGGGCTGGCACCGCACCGCCGGAGCTGACGGTGTTCAGCTTCTTGAGCGAACCTGTCTTGCGATCAACGGCGAAGGCCGTGACAGAGCCGTCACCATCCTTGTTGAAATCGTCAATCTCGCTAAGCGCGTAAAGAAAGCGCTTGTCATGCGAGAGCGTGATGAAGGATGGGCTGGCGATATCGGTAAAGGTCGTTACAGGCGTCAGAACGCCGGTTTCACGATCCATCTCGAACACGGCGATCCCTTCACCGTTACCGGCGCCACCCGGAGGGGCATGCTTGGTATAGCCCCCGACGAAACAGATCGTCTTGGATACCGGCTTGGGCGGCGGCGGCGGCACGGCCGGTGTCTTGTCGGTGGCATCCTGCGCGTGCGCCGTGGCGCATCCCAGCAGGCCAAGAGTACCCAACGCGAAGCTGCGGCGGGAAAGGATCGTCTTCATTGTCTAATCTCAAGCTCCTCGGGTGGCGTTCCGGTTCAGGGCAATTTGCACTCAGGCCCGATCGTGCCGTGATAACGGGTCCAGGTCTGCGTCTTGCCGAAAAGGGGAATTCCCAGAATGAAACCGCGCAGCTTCAGCACCTCGGCAGACTCGGCATGGATGCGGGCGTCATAGGTACGCCCTGTCTCCGGGTCGAGAATATGCCCCCGCCACACGTTTTCATCTTTGCTTAATCGGAAATCGGTCAGCATGACCAGCCCACATTGTGAACGCCCCCACACATCCTTGGGAACGGGACCGTCATAAAGCATACCGATCAGGCGCCCGCAGAGCGTATCGCCGCAATGACCGATCTGAAACACACCATCGTGATCCTGTGCGAGCCAGAGTCCCTCTTCGGGTGCGGGCGGATTACCTGCGGTCTGAGCCATGGCTTGCGACACCCCCAGAAGGGCAAGAAGCGGCACGAGCCGTATCAGATGGGCGGCACCTGCAAGCACGCCACGCCCCGTCATTTGCCCTTCACGACTCCGAGCGGTCGATCCAGGGAATCGGGGTAAAATCGACGCCTTCATCTTCGAGCCTTTCCCTTTCGGAGTCGCTCATCGTGCCATAGATGCCACGCTCGGACCGGCGCTCCCCGTCGTCGCGAGCATCATGACGCTTCAACGCTTCTTCGGCAAATCGGTCGCCCACATTGTCACAGTGCGATTCAACCTCTTTCCTGATCGCTCGCAGCGCCATCAGGACCTGATCAGCTGGCTCGATCGAGACGGCTTTGGCAGAGCGTGCCAGCGCTGGCGCCATAAGGCTTTTCTCGACAGCACTGACACCGCATTGCGGGCAAAGCACAAGACCGCGCGCTTTCTGCGTGTCAAAGGAATCCGCATCGGGAAACCAGCCCTCGAACTCATGCCCGACTGTGCAATGCAGTCTATAACAAATCATTTCTTGCCAAGAATCGTATCAAGCTGACCGCTGGCATCGAGCTGCATCAGGTCTGTGCAGCCGCCAAGCGCCTGCTCGCCGACAAAGATCTGCGGGACGGTACGCCCGCCCCCCGAGCGACGGATCGCGTCCTGACGTTCGGGAGTGCCATGCGGCGCGTTGATCTCTTCAAAAGCAACGTTTTTGGAGGCCAGAATCTGCACGGCGCGTACGCAATAGGGGCAACCCGGCTGGGTGTAGATCTCGATTTTCTGCACGGTGAACTCAATCCTCACTGCCATTAAGCGTGAAGCCTGTCGGAATCATCTGCCAGCTTGACAGTACGCGCTGCCACCAGAAGATCCACACGCTTCGCCCCCGCCTGTCGGAGATGCCTAGCGCAAATGGAGGCGGTCGCCCCCGTGGTCAAGATATCGTCGATCAGAACGATATGTCGGCCGACAAGAAGATCACGCTTTGAGGCCGCAACGCTGAAGGCGTTTTCCAGCACCTGCGCGCGCTGATCGTGAAACAGGCTGGCAAGATTCTGCGTCGCGCGATGGCGGATCAGGGCGTCGGGCAGAACACGCAGGCCAGGCTGCAAGCGCGCAATATGTCGCGCCAGAAGCACAGCCTGATTATAGCGACGATGCCAGAAACGATGCCGGTGCAGCGGTACAGGAACGAGATAATCCGCATGTGCCAGCATCCGACCGGCCGAAGCCATCATGCCTTGCGCGAGGAATGCGGCACTTTCCAACCGATCGCCGTATTTGAAGTGCAAGATCAGGCGACGCGCCGTATCCTCATACAACCACGCCGCCTGCGCCTCGTTCCAGTAGCCGGAGGGAGGGGCACATTTTGCACAATGGCCGCTTGTGTTGAGGTAAGCCTCCGACGCCACCGGCAGAGCGCAATGACGACATGAGAGAACCACCGGATGCAGATGCTGGAAGCAGTCGAGACAGACCAGTCCTGATTGAGTGGTTTCGCCACCGCAGGAAAGGCAAATGGGGGGCAAAAACAGATCGAGCCCTACCCTGCCGAGAGCACGCAGCACCCTCACCTCTCCTGCCCTCGTCTCACTCAATGACAATCAGGTCGATCAGCTGGGCATTGATAAGAACCTTGCCCCTGTTCTCGAAATTGATCGTCACACGATGGCCTGTCACACTCTGGATCTGCCCTACACCCCAATCAGGGCAATCGGGATGCGTCACAAACTGGCCTGGTTCATAGAAAGCGATTTCCGATCTCATGAACGGGCCTCATCACGACCAGAGCTGAAACCTTCAATTGGCGGCAGGGCGACATTCTCGGCTCGCAGCAGAGCCGCGATACGGGTGATCATGTCATGGCAGGCATCATGATCGACACCTTCGATACGAGCGACGAGCGCAGGCTGGGTGTTGGAGGCCCTTAACAGCCACCATCCGCCAGCCGCCTTCACACGCATGCCATCTGTCAGCACGATATCATCGCCTTCCGCGCGACACCGGGCGATGATCCTGTCGACTATCCCGAATTTGAGATCATCCTCACAATCGAAACGAATTTCCGGGGTCGCCACAAGACGGGGCAGAGCTCCGCAGAGTGCCGAGAGAGATTTTTCCTGCCCGGCCAGAAAATCGATCAACCGCACAGCGGCATAAAGCCCATCATCGAAGCCCGGCCAGCGATCGGCAAAAAAGAAATGTCCCGACATCTCCCCGGCAAAAGCCGCACCTGTTTCGTGCATGGCTGCCTTGACCTCGGAATGACCGCTCGGACACATCGCAACACGCGCGCCAGCAGATTCGACGCCATCGAAAAACACCTGCGACATTTTCACGTCGCCCAGAATCATCGCACCGGGCCGTTCCTTGAGGATGGCTTGAGCAAAAAGCAGGCTCAACCGGTCTGCCGGAATGAGGGCGCCCTTTTCGTCAACGGCACCTACTCGATCCGCATCACCATCAAAGGCGACGCCAAGATCGGCGGAGTTTTCCCGCACAGCGCGCTGCAGCTGCACCATGTTCTCGGGCAATGTCGGGTCAGGATGATGCGCAGGAAACAGCCCATCCACGGTCCCGTTCAGCACGATATGCTCGCCAGGGAGCTGTTTCAGAAGCCGCCCCAGCGCATGAGCCGCCGAGGAATGGCTGTTATCCCAGACGACACGCAATTGACGCCCATGCTGACGCAGACCCTCCGCCAAGGCTGCCTCATAGCGCCCATCGGCAGAATAATCGCTCGCCTGACCGATCTGACGGCCAGCCAGCACACCCTCGCGCAGGCTCTGCGCAATTTCCTGAAGGGAGGCGCCGAAGAAAGGCTGATTATCGAGCAGGATCTTGAAGCCATTATACCCTATCGGGTTATGGCTTCCCGTCACCATGATCGCGCCTGACGCCTGCTCGCTAAAGGACGCGTAATAAAGCTCTGGTGTGGCGCAGCATCCGAGACGCCTTACATTCATTCCACCTGTTACGAGCCCGGCAACTAGGGCCTGCTCCAGACGAGGCGAGCTGTCACGACCGTCATGCCCGACGAGGACATCATCAAGACCCCGCTTGCGCAGCACTGACGCAAAAACGACGCCCAGAGCCTGAGCGTCGTTCTCGAAAAGCGTCTTATCGACCATCCCGCGGATATCATATTCCCGCAGGATGGAAGGATGGAACTCATGACGAAGCAGAGTGTCCATCAGGCATCGGCGTATTTCTTGATGAAGCCACGCATGGCATCGCGCAGGTCCGGGCGCTCGAGTGCAAAGGCGATCTGCGCCTCCAGATAACCGGCCTTGTCACCGCAATCATAACGGATGCCGTCATAACGCAGACCATGGAACGGCGCATGGCCGATCATCTTGGCCATCGCATCTGTCAGCTGCACTTCACCGCCTGCGCCACGCTCCAGCTTTGACAGATGGGTCATGATCTCGGGCAGCAGCACATAACGACCGATAATGGACAGATTGGAAGGGGCGTCTTCAGGGTTCGGCTTTTCGACCAGCCCCTTGACCTCAACCAGCTTGCCGTCATCCTTGCCTACATCAAGAATGCCGTAGCGATTGGTATGCTCCTTCGGCACTTCGGAGACAGCAACGACGTTACCGCCGGTCTGGTTATACACTTCGACCAGCTGTGCGACGCAGCCCTTCTCGCCCTGCACGATGTCGTCCGGCAATAGAATGGCAAACGGATCGTCACCGATAAACGAACGGGCGCACCAGATAGCATGACCGAGACCGAGCGGCTCCTGCTGACGGACGGCCGCGAGCGAGCCTGCTTCGATGGAGCTGGGCTGCAGCGTTTCAAGCAGGGAATTCTTGCCGCGCTCCTTGAGAGTCGTTTCGAGCTCGAATGCGACGTCGAAATAATCGATCAGGCTGTCCTTGCCGCGACCGGTAATCAGGCAGAACTGATCGATACCAGCCTTGCGTGCTTCATCAACAGCATACTGGATCAGAGGGCGGTCAACGACCGGCAGCATCTCTTTCGGCATGGCCTTTGTAGCAGGGAGAAAGCGCGTCCCCATGCCAGCGACGGGGAGTACAGCTTTTCTGAGCGGCTTGATCACGTTTTCCGACCTTTGGATCTCTGTAGAGTATGCAGCGCAATCTTGGGCATCTTAACCAGAACTATACCCGAAGATCGCGCCCCAGATTACACGATGATTGTCTCACATCCAGTATCTGAGGCCAGAACTTCGGCAAAGTGATGGCAGGAACACAAAATTTCACAAACACCATGGCGATAGAAAGCCAATAGGTTAATGAAAGTTCATTCCGCTTGCATTAGATTTTTTTGGGAGATTTTCTGGTGGACTGGCACCCCCCGTAGGGGGTGCTTCCAGTTCATGGTGCGGTCGAGAAGACTCGAACTTCCACGGGGTTGCCCCCACAAGCACCTCAAGCTTGCGCGTCTACCATTCCGCCACGACCGCATCGTGACAAGCGGCCCGCTCTGGGCGATACCGCTCGTGTGAAGGGGGCTATAGCCGATGACTGATGAGCAGGCAATCGCCGAAAAGGCGATTTTCGACAAAATATCCTGGAAAAGGGAAAAAGAGCTGATTCCCTATGAACTTGCGTTCGAGGCGATGCAGCAACGTGCCGCAGCCATAAGAGCTGGCGAGGCCGGGGAAATCCTGTGGTTTCTGGAGCACCCGCGTCTCTACACGGCAGGCACCTCGGCGAAACCGGCCGATCTGATCAACCCGGAAGGGCTACCCACCTATGATGCCGGGCGCGGCGGGCAATGGACCTATCATGGGCCCGGTCAGCGAATCGTTTACGTTATGCTTGATCTGCAGCGTGACCACGGCCCGACACCGGCGCGCGATCTGCGTGCCTTTGTGCAGAGCCTGGAGAGATGGGTGATTACGAGCCTTGCCCGGCTTGGAATCAAGGGGCGCACCGAATGCGGACGAATCGGCGTATGGGTCGATGACCCCCTCTCAGGGCTGGAAACAAAGATCGCCGCTATCGGTATAAGAGTAAGCCGTTGGGTGTCCTGGCACGGAATTTCGATCAATTTCGATCCGCTTCTGAGTGATTTCGATGGAATCATCCCCTGCGGCATCAGGGAATATGGTGTCACAAGTGTGAAGCGCTTCAATCCGGGCCTCACGTTGGAAGATCTGGATGAAGCGCTCCTAGCCACCTGGCCTCAGTTCTTCGGTGCCACGCCCGTTTCCGTCACATCAGAGAGCGACAATACGATTCTGTTGCCACGCGCATCGACGCCATCGAGCGTGGAAAGCTGAAGCCTTCCCTCTTTCTCGATCAGTTGCAGGGTCAGCAGACCCTGTGACGGGTTATTCGCCTCCGCGAGCGAAATCTGCGCTGCACCCGCCGTAGTCCGGATATCCGTCACACGGATCGCACCGGCAAAACGCACTGGCACATGCAGAAGCAGGCCAAGCGGGTTGCGCGCCAGACTGATCTTGGTCACAGACCCTGTCTGTGAGTCGTCGATCACGAGATGTGCACCCGAAGCGCGGAGCGTCATGGCGTGTGGCGATACATAATCCAGAGCGAGCGCGCCTGGGCGATAGGAGAAATGCCCGGCCCCGTCATTCCGCCCGGGACCGACCTGAACGAAATGCCCTTCAAGCGTTGCAGGACGATTGAGTGCCGCCTCGACGCGATGCGCCTCACGCTGCTGCGTGGCCGACAGCCCTTCCATGCCGTTCACGGCGCAACCCGCCAACGCCCCTGAGAGCGCCAGAGCCGAGAGAAGACGCGTTGCGGCTTTCATAGCTCAGCCGGTGTGAAAAGCTTGAGCGAGAGCGCGTGAAGCCCGGTTTCAAATTCCGGCTTGAGCAACTCATTGACCAGCCTGTGCCGCGCCACCCGGTTCATGCCTCCGAAGCGCTCACTGACAATGGTCATGGTGAAATGGGTCTCGTCACCCTCGATCCCGTTGCGCCCCGCATGATGCGCATGACGCTTGCTGTCGTCTCGTATTGTCATCTTTACAGGCTGCAACGCGACATCGAGCGCAGCCTTCATGCGCGCTGCGCGTTCCTTGAGGTCACTCATGAGCACTCCCTTCTTGCATCGGCGTCTCTTACAACGCACATAAACCCGATCATGCAGCGCAAATCTACCAAACACAGGGCCTTCGACCCTGATCCCGATGCACCGGAGCGCTATTGCGACATGCCCGGCTGCACGGAGCATGCGGGATATCGTGCGCCTAAGGACCGCACGCAATTACGGCAGTATTTCTGGTTCTGCCTGGAGCATGTCCGTCAATACAATGCGCGCTGGGATTTCTATAAAGGCATGACGCCCGGCCAGATTGAATCCCAGCTCCGGGCCGATATCTCCTGGCAGCGCCCTTCCTGGAAACTCGGCACACGCGGCGGGCAGCATTTCGACGAGGAAGAGGTTCTCGACCCGCTCGACATTCTCTCTTCGACACGAGCCAAACGGGCACAGGCAGCAAAACAGCGCCACCAGCAGGCCCGCGACGTGGCCCCGCCCGCCCTGCGTGACCACCTGCGCGCACTCGCCCTCGACTGGCCGGTAACGGTCGACGCGCTCAAGCTGCGCTACAAGGAACTGGCCCGCAAGCATCACCCCGATGCCAATGCGGGAGACCCTGCTGCTGAAGACCGTTTCAAGGTCGTCAGTGTCGCCTATAGTGCGATTCGCGCGCATCTGGTCAGTCTTTGACCCGGTTTATTGCGCGTTTCCCTCTGGCCATCGGGGGAAACATGACCATATCCTTGCCGAGAACCTGACAAGACAGACTGTCGCCAGACAGAGAGAAAGACGGATTGAACCCATGAGCGATCTCGCCTCCATCGACGCACCAGAAACGGTTGTCACCGCAGAACAGAACGCGGTCCCGACCCATGTCCTTGGCGCGCCCGATCGGATCGTCAGCGCCCGTGACGTCTTTGGCATCGATTGCGATATGGAGGTGCCGGCCTTCTCGATCCGCACCGAGCATGTGCCCGATATCGACCCGAGCTATCAGTTCGACTGCGATACCACCCGCGCCATTCTGGCTGGCTTTGCCAATAATCGTCGCGTCATGGTGCAGGGCTTTCACGGCACCGGCAAATCGTCGCATATCGAGCAGATCGCTGCGCGCCTCAACTGGCCGACCGTGCGGATCAACCTCGACAGCCATATCTCGCGCATCGATCTGATCGGCAAGGATGCCATTGTCCTGCGTGACGGCAAGCAGATCACTGAATTCCGTGAAGGCCTGCTGCCCTGGTGTCTGCAGCACCCCGTTGCGCTGATTTTCGACGAATACGATGCCGGTCGCCCCGACGTCATGTTCGTGATTCAGCGTGTGCTCGAGGCAGAAGGCCATCTGACGCTTCTCGACCAGAATCGCGTGATCCGTCCTCATTCCGGCTTCCGCCTTTTCGCCACGGCCAACACGGTCGGCCTTGGCGATACGACCGGGCTCTATCACGGCACGCAGCAGATCAATCAGGGCCAGATGGACCGCTGGAACATCGTAGCCTCGCTCAATTATCTGCCGCTGGATCAGGAAGTCGGTATTGTCCGCGCCAAGCTGGCTCTGGGCAACGAGCCTGCCATCACCAAACGTCTCGAAAGCATGGTCGCGCTGGCCAATCTGACTCGCGCAGGTTTCATGGCGGGAGACATCTCGACCGTCATGTCACCGCGCGCTGTCATCACCTGGGCAGAAAACGAGCGTATCTTCGGCGATCTGGCTTTTGCTTTTCGCCTCACCTTCCTCAATAAATGCGACGAAGCCGAACGTGGGATCGTGGCTGAATATTATCAGCGCTGTTTCAACCAGTCTCCGCTGAATGGCTGAAGGGGACCAACCCATGGCTTCCCCCAGGCCAAAGACGCCAGACCGTTCGGCAACCGATCTCGCCCTGCCCGGCAGTGAACGCACCGACGCGTTTCGCCGTGCGACGACAGCCGCCATGCGCGCCATTTCGGGCGAGGCCGAGACCGAGATCAGCTTTGCTGCTTCGGCCACAGCCAAGCAGGCCAAGGGTATTCAACTCCCTTATGTGTCACGTGCACTCACCCCGCAGGAAATCCAGCGCGTGCGCGGCGCGGCCGACGCCGCGGCCCTGCGGCTCAGGCATCATGACGATACCCTCGCGCCGCTGCTTCAGAACAGCGACACCCCAGAAACCCGACCGCTCTACGATACGCTGGAGCAGGTGCGTTGCGAGGTTTTCGGCGCGCGACACATGGCCGGTGTTCGGGCCAATCTGCGTGAAAAACTCGCGCTGGACTGCCATGACAGCGGCTATGGTCGCATGGCCACGCGCGATGACATGCCCGCCTCTGTGGCGCTGCCGCTTCTGGTGCGAGAGGCCCTGTCCGGCGAGACCTCGCCGTCGCAGGCTGGCCCTGCCCTGAAAGCCTGGCGTGAGACACTCTCACCTGACGCTGAACGCGCCCTGAAGAAGCTCGCGTCGTCACAGATGGATCAGCAACGCTTCGCAGAAGCGTGTTCGGGATTGTTCAAGGCTTTCGATCTGACCGAAGAGCCGGAGCCCAATGACGAGAGTCAGGCGGACGATCCGGATCAGGACGATGACAGCCAGACAGAATCTGATCAGCCTGATGACGAGCCTTCGCCGCAGGATCAGGACGACAGCGACACGCACGGCTTCCAGCCCGAGCCCACAGAGCAGCCCGACAGCCGCGAAGCGAGCGATTCAGACCTTCAGGATGAAGGCGCCGAGCAGCCAGCCGGCACGCTTGAAGATGATGAGGGCAAGGAAAGCGAAGCCAGCAGTGCCCCGCCAGCCTACAAGATCTTCACCACGGCTTTCGACGAGGAAGCCGATGCTGCCGAGCTCTGCGACCCGGACGAACTCGCCCGACTGCGCCAGCAGCTCGATCAGCAGCTGAGCAGTCTGCAAGGTGTGGTCTCGCGCCTCGCACACAGATTGCAGCGCAAGCTCATGGCGCAGCAGCAGCGCTCCTGGGCGTTCGATCAGGAAGAAGGCATTCTCGACGCCGCCCGTCTGGCCCGCGTCGTTGCCAACCCGACTCTCTCTCTTTCCTACAAGACCGAGCGTCAGGCAGAATTCCGCGACACGGTCGTGACCCTGCTGATCGACAATTCCGGCTCGATGCGCGGACGCCCCATTTCGGTGGCCGCAATGTGCGGCGATATTCTGGCCCGCACACTCGAACGCTGCGGCGTCAAGACCGAGGTGCTCGGCTTTACCACACGCGCCTGGAAAGGCGGTCAGAGCCGCGAACGCTGGGTAGCCGCCGGGCGCCCGCCGGATCCGGGCCGACTGAACGATCTGCGTCATATCATCTACAAGGATGCGGATACGCCCCTGCGTCGCGCCCGCAATAATCTCGGCCTCATGCTGCGCGAAGGGCTGCTCAAGGAAAACATCGACGGCGAAGCCCTGCTCTGGGCATGGAAGCGCCTGCGCCGCAGGCCGGAACATCGCCGCATCCTGATGGTCATTTCCGATGGGGCGCCGGTCGATGACAGCACGTTCTCGACCAATCCGAGTTCCTATCTCGAAGACCATCTGCGTTCGGTCATTGCCCGCATTGAATCGTCACCCGAGACCGAGCTTCTGGCCATCGGTATCGGCCATGACGTGACGCGCTATTATCGCAATTCGGTCACGCTCAGTAACGCCGAAGAACTTGGTGGTACGATGATCAAACAACTCTCGGACCTTTTCGTAGCCCGATAAAGACATCTGCTTTTCGGGCGCGTGTCTGAAGCTCGGCGGGTCGGATATCAGGCTCTGATGCTCGATGTTCACGCGCAGTAAGGGTCGTCCTGGCGGTCTACAGAGAAAGCTGAAATCAGGGCGCTTGCTTTCCTCTGAGGGCTTCCGGTTTGAAGCTTTCCCGTGAAGGCGGCCGCCCGCTCAGTCTCACCGCTGCCCTTTTTGGCAATCTGTCGAGGACGTATCACCACAAGGCGGTTAGGCCGTGAGATATAAACGCCCTCCCCCATAAGCCAAGACCAGCGTCAGACACCTCCGGCTTTCCTGTACGGGAATAAATCTTCACCTCTGCAGCGTCACATGCAGGGCAAAGGCCCCCTCAGTACGCCGGGGCTTTGTCGACAAGGGCGGAATGTGACCATTTAACCGCCCGTCACCTCATCTCCCCTACTGCGCATATTTTTCCGTGAGCAGGGCGATTTGTTCCAGCATGGCGTCGATCGTCGCGCGTGTCGTGCGATGGTTCACAATCGCTGCACGGATCACCAGCCGTCCTTCGATACGCGTTGTCGAAGGGGCCGCAACACCGCTCTCATGCAGATCTTTCACCAGTTCGTCGATGGCTTCGTCCTCAAAATCAACGAGGGTGAAACAGACGATATTGAGGGCAACAGGCGCCATGAGCAGATAGCGCTCGTCGCCTTCGACGCGCTCGGCCAGATAGCGGGCCACGTCGCAGCATTCTGCCACCATCTCACCCATGCGGGATGCCCCGTAATGGGCAAGCGTCATCCAGACCTTGAGCGCGCGGAACCCTCGTGAGAGATCGGGCCCGAAATCACAGGGCCAGGGCGCGTTACCCGCGAGTCCGCGATCTGCGCGCGTCAGATAGCTCAATGACTGGGCAAAAGCCTGCGCGTGGGCTGCCCGGTCGCGCACAAGCACACAACCGGCGTCGTAGGGCACCTGGCCCCATTTATGGAAATCGAGTGCCAGACTATCGGCTCTCTCGATGCCATCGAGCATGATCGCGTGCTCGGGCGATAGCCTGGCAAAAGCGCCAAACGCGCCGTCGACATGAAACCAGCATTTCTCTGCCTGGGCGATATCGGCCAGAGCCTCCAGCGGATCGACCGCACCGCAATCGACACTGCCCGCCGTACCGATGATGATAAACGGATGAAACCCGGCCGCTCGATCTTCGCGAATGCGCGCCGCAAGCGCCAGATCGTCCATGCGATAGAGCTCGTCCACCGGGATGAGACGCAACGCATCGCTGCCGAGCCCGGCCAGATCGAACGCACGGCTGACGCAGCCATGGGCCGTTTCAGCCGCATAGCCCACAAGCCTACGCCCTGACACGCCCTGATGGCGCATGGACGGATCGACCGCACGGCTCGCCGTGATAATGCCTATAAAATTGGCCAGGGAAGACCCGGTGACGAGACAGCCCGATGAGTCTGCGGGCATTCCGACCATCTCTGACGCCCAGCGAATCACCTGACGCTCGACCTCGATCGCCGCGTGGTCACGTCCGCCGCAATTATCGTTCAGGCTGGCAGCAAGCAGTTCAGCCAGAATGCCGACAGGGGTCCCGGCGCCCTGCACCCACCCCATGAATCCGGGATGTGGGTTACCATTGGAATAGGGGCGTATCTGCTCCAGAAACTGCCCGTAAAGCGCCTCTGCCGTCTGACCTTGCTGCGGCAGATCCTGCCTGAATGCCTGGCGCGCGTCTTCAGGCATGGGCTGCCAGACCGGCCCCTCGCCCATGCGCTCGGCACGATCAAAGACATCATCGAGCATGCGATGGGCAAGCGCCCTCAGCGGTGTGAAATCCTCGGGGTCCAGTCCACTCATTTCTTGCACTCCTCGCATCACACCGCATCCCGCCAGTCGGGCGGTGACCGTATTCTTCTTATCGAATTCTGACCTGGCCTCATCAAGGGGGCATGAGCGGGTAGGCTCCCCTCATGGGAGGTGCCTGGGTCATCAGGCGGCCATGATCCGCCTGTGATAGAGTGCCGCACTCCTGCCGCAAAATTCCGGTTGTCTGCTCTGATGAACAGCCCCATCGTGATGCCCATGAAATACGCAACCGCTTCCATCCTGACGCTACTCGCCCTGGGTGCCCTGCCCCATCCCGCCAGGGCAGATGCCGTTCCCGCCGCCTGTATGAGTGCCGATTCGGCCTCACGCACGATGGGCTCGGCCTCTCTCACCATGACGGGCTATGCCGCCCAGCTCACCGGGGCGGAAACGAAGGTTCATGTGCAGCAGGTTACGGTGAGAGACCGACAGGGGCATCTGACCCTTCCCAATCTGCGTGATGCCAACAGCCTCGTGTCCCTGGGGCTTCTGAAGCTTGTCCATAACGCCTCGCCCGCGAGCTGCCGTGGCGTCGACGAGCGTCCAGCTTTGCGCACTCTTCGTGAGTCCCTGCATCAGGGCGCAGTGGCGGAGATGATCTGGAACAAGGTCGCCCTGTCAGATGGCAGCACGCATTATTCGGCAGAACAGATTACCGTCACGATGCGCGCCAGCCAGACATCCGGCGGCATCGACATCGTTGTTTCTTCATCGGGACTTTCAGCGCCCGGCGGCTCAGCCCTGCCCGGCAGCGTCAACACCACACTGACGATACCGGAGCAGATGCTCGAGAACACGAGCACGCCTTCGGGCAGGATCACCATTTCATCGCTTCAGGCCCTTTGGGCGAAGGGGCGGCTGGATGGTTCAGGCTGGGTCACGCCGGGCCGCAATGCCGCCACCAGTACCGGCGCACTTCACATCGCCATCACGGACCTGAACGATCTGCTCGCTACCATCCGCCCTGTCGTGCCGACCGGGGTCACAACCGCGCTGTCGGTCGCGCAGTTCATGGGCCATCGCAACGGCAATCAGGTGCTTTGGGATCTGACTCTCGATGGAGGCATTCTCAAGGTCAATTCGATCCCCATTCCTGTCAACTAACCCGACCAGGCGGGGCGTCATGATACGCCCCGTCCCTGATCAACCGCGCCGCTCAGCCCGGATGACGAAGCAGGCCACCTTCGACGCGCAGCGCAGCGCCTGACGTGGCAGAGGCGAGCGGTGAACAGACATAGGCAACCATATTTGCCACCTCTTCCGGCTCTTCCAACCTTTGCAGCAACGACGTAGGACGATTGTCTTTCAGGAAACTTGCCTCGGTTTCCTCTGATGTGCGGCCTGTCTTTTCTGCCGCTTTCTGTATCATTGTCATCACGCCCTCGGTGCGGGTTGGCCCCGGGAGCACGCTGTTTACCGTCACGCCGCTACCGGCCACGCTCTCGGCAAGACCGCGCGCAATCGCGATCTGTGCGGCCTTGCTGAATCCGTAATGGATCATCTCGGCCGGAATATTCAGTCCTGACTCACTTGAAATAAAGACGATACGCCCACGCTTCCTTTCCACCATGCCCGGCAGATAGGCACGCGACAGACGAACACCGCTCATCACGTTGATGTCGAAAAAACGCTGCCAGTCCTCGTCGGAAATCTCGGCAAAGGGCGTTTCTTCAAAAATGCCGAGATTATTGACCAGGAGATCCAGTTTGGGATGGGTGTCCTGCAGCTTCGCGATGATCTCAGGCTGCGACACATCCCCAGCAAAGCCCGTCACCTGCGCCTCAGGCAGCTTCTTGCGAACAGCCTCGATTGCAGAGTGCGTCCGCTCTTCACCGCGCCCGTTGACGATTACATGGGCGCCCGCCTGAGCCAGACGTTCGGCAATCGCCAGACCAATCCCGCCGGTCGAGCCGGTGACAAGAGCCTTCTGGCCTGAAAGATCGAGTGTCAGCATAAATCTCTCCATTCATTCGATGTCAATCGAACAAACGGAGAGAGGATAAGTTGCGTCTATCGGTCCCTGCTCCGGCTTCCTCCAAGGGACTATTCAGCCTTGAGGCCCGACCTCCGGGAAAAGGGAGCAAAGACGCGGGGCTGCGCCCCGCATCCTTCACCGTTCAGCTATCCGCCTTCTCCGCCAGCTTCTTCAGGGCGCCCATGACCTTGCGCGCCATGGTAATGCGCTGGGCATTGGTCATTTCACGCACCACAGCGAGTTTCTGGTCAGGGCGCAGTTTAACCCCCTGATCCTTGTGGCGCTCGACCCATTTGAGAAGCCCCATAGGATTGCGGAACTTGCGGTTACGGAACTGGATGACCATTCCCTTCGGCCCAGCCTCCAGACGGTCGACCCCGGCCGCGCTGCAGAGCCGCTTGATGATCACGACATCAAGCAGGTTTTCGACTTCCTGCGGCAAGGAGCCGAAGCGATCGACCATCTCGGCGCGCATGGCATCGAGTTCCCCCTCCCCTTCGAGCCCTGCAATACGCCTGTAAAGGCCCAGACGCACCGGCAGATCGCGGACATAGGTCTCGGGAATCAGGACCGGCAGCCCGAGAATGATATTGGGTGTCCAGTCCTTGTCTTCCGCACGCTTCTGGTCGCGCTGCAGACGCATGGTGGTAACGGCATCCTCGAGCATCTGCTGATAGAGCTCGATACCGACCTCCTTGATGTGACCGGATTGCTCGTCACCAAGCAGGTTACCCGCACCACGCAGATCGAGATCGTGCGATGCAAGCGTAAAGCCGGCGCCCAGCGTATCGAGGGTCTGCATGATCTCGAGCCGCTTTTCGGAAGCGACCGACAGACGATGGCTCTGGGGCCAGGTCAGATAGGCATAGCCACGCTGCTTGCCTCGCCCGACACGGCCGCGAAGCTGATAGAGCTGGCCGAGACCGAACATATCGGCGCGATGGATGATGAGAGTATTCACCGCTGGCATGTCGAGCCCACTTTCGACGATATTGGTCGAGAGCAGAACATCGTAGCGCCCGTCAGAGAACTCGGTCATGACGCGTTCGAGTTCGGCAGGGGTGAGACGCCCATGGGCCTGAACGGTCTTGGCGTCAGGCACAATGTCACGCAGGCGCTCGGCCATACGATCCATGTCCTCGATACGAGGGACGACACAGAAGACCTGCCCGCCACGAAAACGCTCGCGCTGGATGGCCTCGCGTATCATCACGCTATCGAATGGCGTGATGAAGGTGCGCACCGCCAGCCTGTCGGTGGGCGGTGTCGCTATCAGACTCATCTCGCGCACCCCGCTCAGGGAGAGCTGAAGCGTGCGGGGAAGCGGTGTGGCTGACAGCGTCAGCACATGCACATCCTCACGCAGCGATTTGAGACGCTCTTTATGGGCAACACCGAAATGCTGCTCTTCGTCGATGATCAACAGGCCAAGATTGCCGAAGGCGACCGATTTGGCGATCAGCGCATGGGTGCCAACCACAATATCGACTTCGCCCGCCTCCAGGGCGCGACGGGTCTCAGCCGCTTCTTTAGCCGTTACCAGACGCGACAGCTGGGCAACACGAACAGGGAAGCCTTCGAACCGCGTCGAGAAGCTACGAAAATGCTGACGCGCCAGAAGAGTGGTCGGCACAACCACCGCCACCTGAACGCCTGAAAGCGCCGCGACAAAGGCGGCGCGAAGCGCCACTTCGGTCTTGCCGAAGCCGACATCACCGCAGACCAGACGATCCATCGGACGGCCAGAGGTGAGATCTTCAAGCACATCCGCAATGGCGCGCGATTGGTCCTCTGTTTCGACGAAAGGAAAGCGCGCGCAGAATTCGTCCCATAATCCCTCGGCCGGGATCAGCGATGGCGCCTCTTTCATGGCACGACCGGCGGCTGTGCGAATCAGCTCACCCGCCATGTCGCGGATGCGCTCCTTCATCTTGGCCTTGCGCGCCTGCCAGGCCTGACCACCCAGCTTGTCGAGCGCAACACCCCCCTGATCGGAGCCGAAGCGACTCAGCAACTCGATGTTTTCAACCGGCAGGAACAGCTTCTGCGCGCCGTCATAAAGCAGTCTCAGACAATCATGAGGCGCCACGCCATCGCTGACCGTCTCGAGCCCCTCGTAACGCCCGATGCCATAATCGGCGTGAACAACCAGATCACCCTCGGCAATTTCGGACGCTTCGGTGATGAACTGCTCGGCGCGGCGCTTGCGACGGGGCGGACGGGCGATGCGTTCGCCCAGCAGATCCTGCTCCGAGATAAACGCCATGCGGTCGCCCACAAAGCCTCGCTCGAGCCCGAGCACAACAAGCCCCACGATGCCGGGCGCGATGCCGGCAGCCGACGCCCAGCTGTCATGTAATTCGACGGTGAAGCGATGCTCCCTCAGCAGAGAGGCGATACGCTCGCGCGAACCTTTGGTCCAGGCCGTCACGTAGCATCGCCGCCCGGCCTTCTCCCATGCCTCGATCTGGGTGCGGAACGCCTCGAATGCCCCCTCACGCGTGCCATCCTTGCCACGCACGAAAATCGGGCCGGGACGCCCTCCGGCATCCAGCCCCTCGGTCGCGTCGGGTTTGGCGAAAGGATTGAGTGCAATGCAGGGCACACGGGCCAGCATGGCGTCCCAGCCCGTGCGGTTGAGATAGAGCAGATGAGACGGCAGGGCGCGATAAATGGCCTCGCCCTCGCGAGCCGGCGCTTTTCTGGCCTCGAAGTGATCAGCGATCATTTCGAGCCGCGCCTTCAAAATATCGGGCACCTGATGATCGATACTGACCGATGCCTCGGGCAGATAATCGATCAGCGTGTCCATATGCTCGTGAAAGAGCGGAATATAGTGCTCCAGTCCGGGGAAGCGACGCCCCTCGCTGACATGCTCGTAAACGACATCGGAAGCAGAGGACGGACCGAACAGATCGCGCCAAGACGAGCGAAAACGGCTGATAGCGTCAGGGCTTAGCGCATATTCCGACACGGGGCGCAGTTTGAACGCGTCGAGCATTTCTGTCGAACGCTGGCTGGCAACGTCGAAACGGCGGATATTATCCACCTCATCGCCGAACAGATCGAGACGGATCGGCTCGCTCTCCCCTGCCGGGAAAAGGTCGAAAATACCGCCTCGCGTGGCAAACTCGCCAGCCTCCATGACTGTATCGGTGCGCGTGTAGCCGCTTGCGATCAGCAATTCGATGAGCATCGCCTGATCGAGCGCTTCGCCCTTTTTCACCGCAATGGCCTGATTGCGGAACGCATCGCAGGGTGGCACGCGCTGTACCAGCGCGTGAACCGTCGTCAAGACGATACGACGTGTCTTTCCCGCCGGTTCGAGCAGGCGCGTCAATGTGGCGGCGCGCTCTGCCGTTATGGCCGGGTTGGGTGAGACGCGATCATAAGGCAGGCAATCCCAGGCAGGAAAGCGCAGCACGGTTACATCCGGCTCAACATAGGCCAGCATATCGGCAAGGGTCGCCACGGCGGCGTCATCACGAGCGACATGAACAAGCGGCCCGTCATGCTCGCCCAGGCGGCGACGCAGGAGGAACGCGGTATAGGCTTCCGGCACGCCCCAGAGGATCGGCCAGTTGGGGGTATCGGTCATTCAGAAATCCAAAGCACGCGCACCACGATGCAGGCAGACTGCCAGACGATGGTTTCGTTTTGTTCCATGACAGTTCTATCCTATAGCCTGTGCGTTTCCTGCTGTCAGCCCATGTTCCGCGAAGGCCATGCACCCAGAGTCGTCAAGCATTTCGCCCCTGCTCGCCCCGCTGGCCACATTGCCCGGCATCGGCCCTCGTTACGCCGATCTGCTACGCAAGGTTGCCTGCGGTCCGCGTATCATCGACCTCCTGTTCACCCTTCCGACAAGCTATACCGACCGAAGAACCCTACTGACCCTGCGCGAGGCCCGCGAGCAGCTGATGCCCGGCGCCACGCTTACCGCAAGGCTGCGCGTGCTCGATATCGCGACACCCTCGCGCCCGCGGCAGCCTTTTCGTATTCGCGCCTGTGATGACACGGATGAAATCGAGATCCTGTTCTTTCATCAGTCATTCGTCCGGTCCGTCGCGGTAGGCGACGAACTTGCCGTCTCCGGGCGGCTCGAACGCTATGGCCTCTCCCTCACCATGCCCCATCCCGACTACATGCTGGGCTGGGCACGCCGCGAGACGATCCCGCCCATCGACCCTGTCTGGCCGCTCACGGCGGGCCTGTTCCCCTCGGTCATGAGACGGGCGGTACACAAGGCGCTCGATCTGATGCCGCCTCTGCCCGAATGGATTACTACCGACCGCCTCGCCCGCCATGACTGGCCGGGCTTTACCCAGGCGCTGGAGACACTGCACCGGCCCACAACCGATAACGGACAGAACTGGTCAAGCCTTGCCCTGCCCGCACGCGAGCGGCTGGCCTATGATGAGTGCCTCGCCGATCAGCTCTCCATCGCCATGGCTCGGCGCGAAGCCCGCGCCCAGACCGGCCGCGTCATTCGTGGTGATGATAGCCTGCGCTCCGAAACCCTGTCCCGCTTCGGGCATCGACCGACGGGCGCCCAGATCAGGGCGCTGTCCGAAATCGACGCCGATCTTGCGGCCCCTGCGCCGATGATGCGTCTGCTTCAGGGCGATGTGGGTGCAGGCAAGACACTGGTTGCGCTTCTTGCCATGCTGCGCGCGGTAGAGTCAGGCGCTCAGGCGGCCCTCATGGCGCCAACCGAAATCCTTGCAAGCCAGCATTTTGAGACGCTCTCTCGCCTGACGAGTGTCGCTTGCGTCTATCTTTCCGGCAGCGTGAAAGGCAAGGCACGTCGATTGGCGCTTGCAGCCATAGCAGACGGGTCGGCGAGGATCGTGATCGGCACCCACGCCCTGTTTCAGGAAAAAGTGGTATTTCAGGATCTCGCTCTGGCCGTTATTGACGAACAGCATCGCTTCGGCGTGCAACAGAGATCAATGCTGGGTGCCAAGGGTGAGCAGACCGATATTCTGGTCATGACCGCGACCCCCATACCCCGAACGTTGCTCCTGACGCAGTGGGGCGACCTGAGCGTCAGCCGGCTCGACGAAAAACCGCCCGGTCGCAAGCCGATCCAGACCTCGCTGCACCCGCTTTCAACGCTCGATGAGGTGATCGGCGGCATCACGCGGATTCTGAATCGCGGTGCCCAGATCTTCTGGGTCTGCCCCCTTGTTGAGGAAAGCGAGGTCCTTGATGTGGCGGCGGCCGAAGCGCGCTGGGGCGATCTCTCGCTGCGCCTTTCCGTGCCCGTCGGCCTTGCCCATGGCAGGCAGGAAATTGCCCAGAGGCAGGCAGAGCTGGACCGGTTCCGGCAGGGCGAGACGCGGCTTCTGGTCGCCACCACGGTCATTGAGGTCGGGGTCGATATCCCCAACGCGTCTGTGATGGTCATCGAACATGCCGAGCGCTTCGGCCTCGCCCAGCTTCACCAGCTGCGTGGCCGCGTGGGTCGTGGGGCAGCGACATCGTACTGCCTGCTGATCTATGACGATGCGACCGGCGCAACGGGAAAGGAGCGTCTCGCCCTGCTACGCGAGACCGAAGACGGATTTGTGATTGCCGAAAGGGATTTCAGACTGCGCGGCGGCGGTGACATGGCCGGAAATCGTCAGTCCGGCCTGCCCTTTTTTCGTCTAACCGAAGGAGTAGATGCTGAGTCTCTACTGCATGAAGCGCATCGCGACGCAGTTATTATTTCAGAAAAAGCGATGAAAATTGATGGACTTGCGAAAGAATTGCAAATGCAACTCAGTCTATTTGATCGAGATGACATGAAACGTATCAATCGTTCGGGATAAGCCCATGAATACCAAAGAATTTTATACTTATTTAAATCTTTGAAATAATGTGCCATATGGCCTTTTGACTAAAGATTGTGCATACTTGCCCAAACCTGCGTTGTCTTACATAAGCGGGTTTCCCCGTGAGAGAGATGCGTTATGTCACTGAATAAACAGCTTTTGCCGCAAACAGCGATACTCGAAATCGCGCGCCGGCTGTTGAGTGCCTCGGCGATCTGCATCTGCGGCTATGACAGTGAGGACGATCTCATAGAGATCGCCAGTGACTGGGACCAGGAAAAAAAGATCACGCCGGCCTGCGTCAGAACCGTCTGCGCCAGCCCTGATCAGCTTTATCTGAACAAGACCGGAAGCGGTTACGAACTCGGCCTCGCACTCGACACAGACCTCACGCTCCTTGCTCACATCCCTCTCAGTGTCGAAGAATCCGAGTTGCGTGAACTCGCGCCCTATCTGGCGGTCTGTGCCCGGACGATCCTGCGCAATCAGACCCTGCAGACGCGGCGTCCCGATCTGCCCGACCGAAGCCTCTGCGCTGCGCATATCGAACAGCTGATCGCCACCACCACAAGCGAATCCCGCAAGACCAGTTTTGCGGTCATGGCGATCGACCTCGACCATCTGAACACGCTCAATCTGCGCTACGGATGGGAAACATCCAATCGCATCATTGATGAGGCAATCGGACGCGTTAAGGCCATCCTGCCCCAGCATGCTTTTCTGAGCTATGCTGGCGGCGGCAGTATTCTGGTCGTATCACCACCAGGGCTGTCTCTGGTGACGTCACGCACCCTCATCTCCTACATTCGACAGGCGCTCGCTCCTTCCATCCGCGTCGAAGACAGCGAAATCCAGGCCTCGTTCTCGATCGGCTGGGCGCTTTTCCCTGAAGACGGCGCCAATGCGGCCTCTCTTCTTCAGGCAGTCGACGCCGCAATGGGGGAAGTTCGCCTTCATGGCGGCGCTCATGAAAGACGCGCAAGCTCGACCAGCATCGCCGCATTGGTCGGCACATCCGGCCTCGAACGCGACCTGATCAATGCCAGCGAGCGCGGCGAATTTTCGCTCAACTGGATGCCTATCATCGCGTCAGGCTCCCAGACGGTCGTTGCGCTTGAGGCGCTCCTGCGCTGGGAGCGTCCCGGCATGGGTCAGGTACCCCCCGACGTCTTTATCCAATGCGCCGAAAACGGGGGATTGATCGAGAAGCTCGATCAATGGAGCCTCGAGACGGCCTGCAAGACCGCCGTGTCATGGAGCCATCCGCTCCGTGTTTGCGTCAATATCTCACCAACCTGGCTCGCAAAACGCCGCCTGTCGGCCATGGTCGAGACCGTTCTGCGTGAGACTGGCCTCGCCCCCGAACGGCTTCAGATCGAGCTTTCCGAAAAGCGCTCTTTCGGGCCTCGCGATATCGCCTATCAGGAACTCTCCCGCCTGCGTGCCTTGGGCGTGCATGTTGCGCTCGACGATTTTGGCGCTGGCTATTCCTCGCTCGAACGCCTGGCCAATTTTCCGGTTGACCAGATCAAGTTCGATCGTTCCTTCATGCAGCGCCTGAATGACGACCGCCGCGTGAATGAAGTGATGGGCCAGACCATCCAGATGGCCCGTCGCCTCGGAATTTCCTGCTGCGCTAAGGGCGTCGAAACCGAAAGGCAGATGGCCTTTCTCGACTCCTATGGTTGTGAAGAAGTCCAGGGTTATCTGCTTGGCATCCCCACCACTGATTATCTCTGAGCGTCACATCTGGCGCCCGCCAGGGCATAAAAAAGGCCATGACACCGCGAGGTGCCATGGCCTTTTTTATGGGCCGGGCTGACCCGGCCGCATTTACGCCCGGATCAGAACTTGACCGAGAGCTTGAGCGATCCATAATTGAACAGACCAGATTTGGCGGTCTTGAACTGGGCTGTCTGCCAGTTCTGGCTGTAGGACAGACGCACGCCGTGCCACATGACCGCGAGACCGGCATGGATCATGCCGACATCCCAGGTCTTGCTGACATACGGCGAATTATCACGAAGCGTGTTGCCCTGAAGGGTCGAATCATAGGCCACAGCCTGTCCCTCAACCCCGCCATAGAGATACCAGGCAACCGGACGGGTTGCGACGAAAGCATCTGTTCCATCGAGGCCCGGCCCGATCGTCGCATTGCCAAAATCGCTGTCCAGCCCCTGACCGATACGGAAGGTGCCAGCAGCGTCGGCATAGGTGCGATAATCGCCGGCAGCGCCAGAAATGGCGGGCAGCACATCGGCGCTGATACCGTACAGATTGACGACAGGCAGGCGCCAGATTCGTCCAGCCTGGATCTGGAAGATCGGCTGGTTCTGAAGCTGCGTGCGCCAGCCACGGTTTTTCGTGTCGCCAATTGCGCCATGAAAGCCGTTCTGAAGCTGACGGCCCAGACCCGCAGGCCCCATCACACCGAACTGGATGCCGGCGACGCTGCGCGAAAGATCGGTATCGTTGATGAAGTTGACCGTACCGAGCAGAAGGCTGGAGTAAGGCCGATCGCCGGAAGCAGGCTGCGCAGCCTGCGTGTCGCGCGGCGTGTAGATAAGCTGCTGCACGCCAAGGCTGACACGCTGCACGCCGTTGCCGAGCAGAAAGCGGTTCACATCAGCGAAAGGCTTGGGAAGGTTGTCGGTGCCCGACGTCCAGTTGAAGCGCAGACCAGAGGTGTAATACTGGTCTGACGTTCCCTTGAAGGTCGAGACGGCGTCATTTTCGCCCTGGAGAGTCCAGGTGCCGTAGGGGTCCTGCTTGGGTGTGGCATGGGCCGCGGAAGCACCGGCCAGCACGAGACCAAGAGCCGAGAGCGATCCTGTCGTGACCTGCCTGGCTTTCGGCCAGCGCGACTTTGAACAGCGCAAATCCATCCCTTTCTGAAATAGTAAGTTACTACCTTATCTCATTCTACGTATCAGGAAACAGTGGCAGACAGGAACGAAAAGACGATCTGCTCATAAAAACGCGATATAAAGAAAATCGTGGTAATCGAGCCACGTTTTCCAGTGGCATAGTTTGAAAAAACCGTGTTAGGGTTCCCCCGAAACCCCCTGTGGACATCGCCCGTTGCACTCACCTCGGCAGGCTCGTGCACAGCGTTTCGACTTACAACACTGGTGATTCTCACGACGATGGATCACCGCTCAGATCTCGGGATTAGACCGTTGAGAAGCAACCGTACCGACCGCAGCCCACGTTCCCCGCGCCGCGGCGGATTCGATGACGATTTTATGGCCCCCCCCTCCTTCGGCGGTGACCGTGGTGGGATGCAAAATCGTCGTCCCCCTTCGGGCGGCCCCCAGGTTCTGGCGTCAGGCCCGGAAGTAGGCGCCAGCGTCAAATGGTTCAACAGCGAAAAGGGTTTCGGCTTTGTCGAACTCGCTGATGGATCGGGCGACGTTTTCCTCCATGCAAACGCGCTGTCCAGCGCTGGTCATACCAGCGTCAATCCGGGCACCACGCTGAACGTCCGCATCGGCCAGGGCCCCAAGGGTCGCCAAGTTGCTGAAGTTCTTACGGTTGACACCAGCACCGAAGAAGCACCGCGTCCCCGCGCTGCCTTCAACCCGGCTGGTCCGCGCCCGTCCTTCGGCGGCGGTCGTCCGGCTCGCCCGGCACCTGACCTGTCGCAGGCTCAGGAGCTGCGCGGCATCGTCAAGTGGTACAACGCCACGAAGGGCTTCGGCTTCATCACGCCGGAAAACGGCGGCAAGGACATCTTCATCCACGCTTCCGCTCTGGAGCGTTCGGGCCTGTCGAGCCTGAATGAAGGCCAGGCTGTCGATGTTAAGGTCGTTCAGGGCCAGAAGGGCCCCGAAGCAGCTGACATCAACATCGCCTGATCGGCTTTGTCTTTCAGAGAAACCCGGCCTCAGTGCCGGGTTTTTTTGTGCCTGTAATCTGCAGATTGCAATTAACGAGCGACTGTTTCTTACTTCGGAACTATTGGGTTATCTCAACATGCAGGCAGTATAGAGGCACCATCAGCGTATAAAAAAACCACACCTTGATCTCGTGTGGCTTTTACGACGCCCTGTCCGCTCGTGACCCGCTCTTTGGCGGCCAACGACAACAGAAGCCTCTTCAGTAATCCTTGCCCTTGCTCCGCAGAAGGCGGGCCTTGTCACGCTGCCAATCGCGCTCGGCAATAGCGTGACGTTTGTCTTCCTTCTTTCGCCCCTGACCCAGCCCCAATGTCAGCTTGGCAACGCCACGCGCATTGAAGTGAATATCAAGCGGCACAAGCGAGGCCCCGGATCGTGAAACGGCACCGAGCAGATGATCGACCTGCTTCTTGTGCAACAGGAGCTTGCGCGGTGCACGCGTATCGAAGCGCGACAGCACGCCCCCCTGATACTCAGGGATATAGGAGTTCAGCAGCCAGATTTCGCCATTACGCTCACCGGCATAGGCCTCGTTGATCGTCGCCCGTCCCATACGCAGGCTCTTGACCTCCGGGCCCTTGAGGACGATCCCCGCTTCAAAGGTTTCGAGAATGGTATAATTGAACCGGCCCTTTCTGTTCTGCGAGGCGATGCCATGCGAGATCAGACCGGATTTCTTCTTTTCAGCCACAATTCATCCTGACAGGCCCGTCTTCTTGAGGGCCTCTTCGATGACAGCGCAAGATGCGGCGCTGGGTTCACAAAGAGGCAGGCGAACGGTCGGTGTGCACAGACCCAGTCTCGAGGCTGCATACTTCACCGGGCCAGGATTGCTCTCGCAGAACATGGCGTCATGAAGCGGCGTCAGACGCTGTTGGATTTCCATTGCCCGCGCCACATCGCCTGCCTGCCAGGCTTCATGCATATCTGCGCAAAGCCGGGGGGCGATATTGGCGGTTACACTGATACAGCCCGCGCCACCTGCAGCGAGGAACGATACCGCCGTCCCGTCATCGCCGGTCAACAGGGTGAAAGGCTTGTCACCCAGAAGGTGGCGAAGCTGCAGCGGCCTTGAGAGATTGGCCGTTGCGTCCTTCGTGCCGACGATGTTCGGATGCTCTGCCAGACGGGCCATCGTTTCAGGCAGAACTTCAACAACAGAACGGCCGGGCACGTTATAGACGTAAAGCGGCAGATCGGTTGCATCGGCCACCATCATGAAATGCTGATACAGCCCTTCCTGCGTCGGCTTGTTGTAATAGGGGGCGACAACCAACAGGGCGTCGGCGCCAACGGCTTTCGCATGGCGCGCCATACCGATCGCTTCGTGGGTGCTGTTCGAGCCTGCACCAGCCATCACCGGCACGCGACCGCCGGATATTTTGACCGTATGCGCCACAACCAGAGCGTGCTCGTCATGGGTGAGCGTCGGGCTTTCGCCTGTTGTACCGGCTGGAATAAGTCCAGACGTGCCCTGATCGATCTGCCAGTCGATGAAACGACCGAGTGCCGCGAGATCGACAGTGCCGTCATCGCGGAAAGGCGTCAGCAGCGCGGTCAGAGACCCCTTGAAATCCTTGTTCCGTGCCATGAGCCCTCACCTGCCGCGTTAAACAAACCTGCTGCTAAATAGAACTCTAAACGGCGCTGTCAAATGGATATCGCCCAGACAGGCCCTATTCAGGATAGCGTGATGGGCTTGCTGGATAGACGCCGAGTATCGCGATATTCTCGCTGCATTCACGCAGCACCGAGAGTGCCTGTTTCAACGAATCCTGTTCCGGATGCCCCTCAACATCCAGCAGGAAGCCTGTCGCCGTCAGGGTGCCAGGGCTCATATAGCTTTCAAGACGGGTCATGTTCACCCCATTCTCTGCAAAACCACCCAAGGCCTGATAAAGCGCGCCAGGACGATTGAGCACACGAAAAACCAGCGTCGTCATGACACGCTCTGCCTCGGCGGAAGGCCATACCGCCTCGCGCGCGACCAGATAGAAACGCGTGGTATTATGGGCCGCGTCCTCGACATTGGCGCGCAGAATCTCGAGGCCATTCAGTTCTGCTGCCAGTGAAGACGCAATCGCCCCGTCCTCGCGTGATTGCCACTGAACAACCATCTCTGCAGCGCCCGCCGTGTCGAAGGCCGAGCATGCCTCGACACCGAGCTCGCGAATCAGGTCGCGTATCTGCCCGAGAGCCACCGGATGGGTATGGATACGGCGCAGATCCTCGATACGCGTGCCCGGCAGACCGAGCAGGCAGTGCTCGACGCGCTGGAAATGCTCACCGATGATCGGTAGCCCGGCCTCCGGCAGGAGAGCATGAATCTCCGGCACCCGCCCGGCCAGGGAATTCTCGCAGGCCAGCATGCCCAGCGTCGCCCGTCCTTCGCGCACAGCATCGATCGCAGCCTGAAAGCTGGGGCAAGGCAGGGTTTCCCAGCCAGGCCGCGCGGTGCGACAGGCCAAGTCGGAATAGGCGCCGGGGCGCCCCTGAAAAGCAATGATCTGGGTCATGAGCGCAGCGCCTGACGAACACGAATAAGGTCTTCAGGCGTATCCACGCCAAGCGGCGCCTCGTCAATTGCCACGCAGCCAATGCTCATACCGGCTTCAAGCGCGCGGAGTTGCTCCAGCGATTCCCGCTTCTCGAGCCCCGATGGTGGCAGGGAAACGAAACGAGCCAGAGCGTCGCGGCGCCAGGCATAGACGCCTACATGATGCCAGAGAGGCCCCGCTCCCCACGGAATGGCGCGACGCGAGAAGTAGAGCGCCCTTGCGATTGCCTGCCCTTCCCCGAAAGCACAGGCGGCTTTGACCACTGAGTCGCGGGCCGCCTCTTCCTCGGTCTCGACGGCTGCCACAAGCGTACCGATGTCGAAACCGCCCTGAGCCACGGGAAGCAGAGCGGAGGCGAGGCAGGACGGATCGATCAGTGGGAGGTCGCCCTGCAGATTGATCACGACATCATGATGCCGCTCAGGATCATGGCTTTGCAGGGCCGCATGGACCCGGTCCGATCCGCTCGGCAGCGTCGGATCGGTCAACACGCCCTCAATGCCGTGACCGGCCAGAACATCGAGAATGGCCGCATCTCCGGAAGCCACGAGCACCGGGCCGATCCCGGCAGCCAGCGCACGAAGCGCCACCTGCAGGATCATGGGCTTGCCATCGATCTCGGCGAGAGGCTTGTTAGGCAGGCGCGTCGACGCCAGACGCGATGGGATGACGATGATCGGTTTCATGGGGTAGAAGCAGGCTTTCCGCTTGTCTTGTGAGGGCTGCAGCGCATGGCCAGACATGCCGCACCCCCCTTGATGCGTCAATCGTCCGCTCTGCACCCGCCCCTCCTTCCCCCGGATTGCCGCCATGCCTCTCGCCTCCGATCTCGCCGCCAGCCTCGATACCGCTCTTCTTTGCGCCGATCGCGCACGGGCGGCTGTCACGCCTTATTTCCGGGCCGGGCTCACCGTCGATGACAAGAGCGATGAGAGCCCGGTCACCCGTGCCGATCGCGAAGCAGAAACCACCATGCGGGGGCTGATTGCCGAGCGTCACCCCGACCATGCGATACTGGGCGAGGAATTCGGCTTTTCGGGCGTGACGGGTGACTGGGTCTGGGTGCTCGACCCGATCGACGGCACGAGGGCCTTCATCACCGGCCGCCCTAGCTTCGCAACGCTCATCGCGCTGTTTTACAAAGGGCGGCCGGTTCTCGGCATCATCGACCAGCCCTTCACACAGGAGCGCTGGATCGGCGTCGATGGGGCAGAGACCCGTTTCGACTCCGCTGCCATGCCGGGGCAGATCGGCGTACGGGCCTGCGCGGGTCTTGCCGAGGCCGAACTCTCCTGCACCTCGCCGGACATGCTCATCTCCCCGTATGACACCCGTTTTGCGGGGCTCAAGGCTGCCACAAGACGCACGAGCTGGGGCGGCGACGCCTATGGCTATGGCCTGCTTGCTCTTGGCCAGATCGATGTGATTGCCGAATGCACCATGAAGCCCTGGGACTGGGGGGCACTGGTGCCCGTGGTCACGGGTGCCGGTGGTGTCGTGACAGACTGGCAGGGCGCCCCGCTTACACTGGAAAGTGACGGCACAGTCTTGGCCTGTGGCGACAAGACCCTGCTGCAGGACGCGGTTGCGCGCCTTCGCCCTTCCCCCTGACAGCACTATAGGTTAGCACCGCTCTTCGGATTTGCGCCGCTGACAGGAGCCAGACATGGAAGCCTCGTTTTCTCTCCCCAAAGACCGCATTCGCATTCTTCTTCTTGAAGGGATTCACGAGAGCGCCGCGCAGCATCTTGCTGCACAGGGATACAGGCAGGTGACCTGCCTCAAGACCGCGCTTGAGGGAGAGGCCCTGACCGAGGCCCTCAAGGGTGTGCATATGGTGGGTATACGCTCACGCACCCAACTTACCGCGCCGGTGATCGAGGCCGCTGACCGTCTCATGGCCATCGGCTGCTTCTGCATCGGGACCAATCAGGTCGATCTCAACTCGGCACGCATGGCAGGCATTCCGGTTTTCAACGCTCCTTTCAGCAACACACGCTCGGTCGCCGAACTCGTCATGGGAGAGATCGTCATGCTGCTGCGCCGCATTCCGTCACGCTCGGAACAGTGCCATGCAGGCGGCTGGGACAAATCGGCCATCAACGCCTGGGAAGTGCGCGGCAAGACATTAGGCATTGTCGGCTATGGCTCGATCGGCTCGCAGCTTTCCGTTCTGGCCGAGGCTTTCGGTCTGCGCGTGATCTTCTACGATACGGTCGACAAACTGCCGCATGGCAATGCGACCCCGGTGGCGACCCTGCAGGAACTGCTCGCCCAGTCAGATATCGTGAGCCTGCACGTGCCGCAGACCGAACAGACCAAGGACATGATTGGCGAGGCCGAAATTCGCGCCATGAAGCCGAATTCGATCCTGTTGAACAATGCGCGTGGCACGGTTGTCGATATCGACGCCCTTGCCGCTGCCCTGCGCGACGGCCATCTGATGGGTGCGGGCGTTGATGTGTTCCCCAAGGAACCCAAAGGTGCTGGCGAGAGCTTCGTCTCTCCCCTCCAGGGTCTGCCCAATGTCATCCTGACGCCGCATATCGGCGGCTCGACCATGGAAGCTCAGGAACGCATCGGCGTTGAAGTTGCCAGGCGCTTTGTCGAATACTCGGATGTCGGCTCGACACTTGGTGCCGTCAACTTCCCGCCGGTGCAGCTGCCCGAACGCCCGCGCGGCACGCGCTTCATGCATGTACATGAGAACCGTCCCGGCATCCTGCGCCAGATCAACGAGATCTTCTCGAGTGAGGAATGCAATATTGTCGCGCAATATCTGCAGACCGACGGCGAGGTCGGATATGTGGTGGTCGAAATCGACGCCAGCCCTGACAGCGAACTCGACACGCGTCTCCTCGCCCGACTGCGCGATCTCAAGGGCACGATGCGCGCCCGACTGATCTACCAGCGCTGAATAATTATTAATGAATTATTGACGCGGCATGCGTAATCGTTAGGAACAGAGAGATCTGTTCCTGACAATAGTGGGTGCCGTGTCCTCTTCTTCATCGATTGCCCGCATCCAGAGCTTCGCTTTTGCGGGAATCGATGCGATACCGGTCACAGTCGAGATCCAGATCTCATCAGGGCTGCCCGCCTTCATTATCGTAGGCCTGCCTGACAAGACTGTCGGCGAAGCCCGCGAACGCGTTCGAGCTGCGCTGGCAGCCCTCGGTCTTGCGCTTCCGCCCAAACGCATCCTGATCAATCTCGTGCCTGCCGACCTGCCAAAGGAAGGCTCCCATTTCGACCTTCCCATTGCCCTCGCCATTATGACCGCCATGGGAATTCTGTCTCATGAGGCCGTAAGCGCCTATGCGGCCATCGGCGAACTTTCTCTCGATGGTCGTCTGCAAGCGACCGGCGGCGTGCTTTCGGCCGCACTAGAGGCGGTCAGAGCGCGCCATGGTCTGATCTGCCCCAAACCGCAGGCGCAGGAGGCCCGCTGGGCCAGCGATATGCTCGACATCCTCGCCCCGGAGACGCTGCGCGCCCTTCTTGCCCATTTCAACGGCGATCATATCCTTTCGCCACCCGAGCTCGAACGGGTCGAAATACCGCCCCCTCTGGCCGATCTCTCAGAAATCAGAGGCCTCGATCTTGGAAGGCGGGCACTCGAGATCGCTGCATGCGGCGGACACTCCCTGCTCATGACCGGGCCTCCGGGAGCGGGGAAATCCATGCTGGCCCAGTGCCTACCCTCCATCCTCCCGGATCTGACCCATGAGCAGATCCTCGAATGCAGTCGCATTCACAGTCTCGGCGGTCAGGCGAGCGGCAGCCTGCTGGTCACGCAGCCACCATTTCGCGCGCCCCATCATTCGACTACCCTGCCCGCCCTTGTCGGCGGCGGCGCGCGGTCGCGGCCGGGTGAAGTCAGCCTGGCCCATAACGGCGTGCTGTTTCTGGATGAACTGCCCGAGTTCTCGCGCGCCTGCCTCGAATCGCTGCGTCAGCCACTCGAGACCGGCACGATTACCGTGGCACGGGCCAAACAGACCGTGCTCTACCCGTCTCGCTTCCAGTTCATCGCAGCCATGAATCCCTGCCGCTGCGGCTATCTGGGCGATGCCAGCAGGGCTTGCAGAAAAGCGCCGCAATGCGGCGAGGATTATCTGTCGCGGCTATCGGGCCCGATGCTGGATCGTATGGATCTCTCGCTCTTCATCACCCCGGTATCGCCAATCGACATGATCACTGCGCCAGCGGGAGAATGCAGCGCCATTGTCCGTGCCCGTGTCTGCGCGGCGCGAGCCAGACAAATCTCACGTCAGGGCGTACCCAACGCGCAGGCGAGCGCAACGACGATTGCCCTGAGCGAGGAAGCACGCAGCCTTGTGACTGAGGCTGGCGAGAAACTGCGCCTGTCAGCCCGTGGTCTGACGCGGCTTCTTCGCGTCAGCCGCAGCATTGCCGATCTGGCTGCATCCGACGTCGTCGGCGCCCCGCATATCCGCGAGGCGCTCGGTTTCAGATTGCGATGAGCTCGACAATGACAACCTGCTCTATTGGTATCTCTCATGCCTTATCTGAGGGCAGCTCATGCATTCCAAGAAACCTATCATTCCACGAGCGCCTTCACTCACCCCTTAACAGATCGATCAATCTCCGAAATTCCCGGTCCACCATGTCACTCTTCCAAGCATTGATAAACTTTGCCACAATCTGAAGATTTCCATCCTCATAATGCCCATTGCTATCTATGCGGTCCAATGAAGGGCTGAGCTGATGATCCCGTCCATCGAAATCCAAGAGAAGCCCTGTAATCGCGCACCGATCACCCGTTTCGTCCAAAAGCGCCTCAATATGCCTCCTCAGACTTTCTTTATCCATTCGCAGATCTTTGTTTTTTTTCAATGTCTGCACTAATTGCCCGTTCGAATATTTGGCAGTCTCCTCAGCCCTATCTGCCATCAACCAAATAGCTCTTTCTTTAGAACCATAGACACGGCCATCGTCTTTTTTCTTTTCTAGATTGCTCTGCCACCATAATGCGTCGAGCGTCCACAAATCGGTACCCGCCTTACGGGCCAGATCGAGCAGAACCGCATTCAATATTTCATATTTTTTTCCGACAGATGCACCCCGGGGGAATTGCGGCCAGAGTCCTTGGCTGCGCATCTCTCCCTCACTGGTACTATTCCAGACACCATAACGATCAGGGAAAGCTAGCAGTAAAATCGGCGTGAGAGTTCCTATACCAACGCCGTGAAGCATGCCTAACGCTTTATCCACCCTCGCAGCAATCGAGCCCGTCTCATCGATAAGTAGTGACAGTGCGGCGCGCAGATTCGCCATATCATCAGCCGCAACGCGTCCCAAACGCTCCAGGCCCGTCCAGTGATGATTTTCGCGCAAGCTCAGAAAGCTGAGATAGTCATCTCGGCGTAGGAGTGCGGGTTCTCGGAAGACAGAACCGAACCTACCGATTACTTCGTCTTTCCTCCTCACCATATCGCGTATGGCAGGCAATGTAAGCGCCTTTTCTAAATTAAACGACAAGATCACCCCCTCCAGAAGATTTTACTTACACTTATATTTGTTAATATTGAATTTCTATTCACCAGCTATCAGGGCTTTTTATCTGTTTGGAAGGCCTAATTTGGGGGATTTTTTCTCACGGTTCACTGAGCCTCTCGACACGGAACGATGAGAAAACACCCGTATCTACATAATTATCCTGCCAAGGAAGCGCGCAGCACTTCCAGACCACCTTCGAGATCCGCGATGAGATCATTGGGATCTTCGAGCCCGATATGAAGTCTGAAACTCGGTCCTTCCGGCATCGCATCCGGCAGTGAACGCCTCACGCCGCCGGTTGTGGGCAGAACGAGACTTTCATACCCACCCCAAGAGGCACCAATGCCGAATAGCGCCAAGGCATCGATCATGTCGCGCATGGCGGCTACTGACAGGTCGGCGCGTAGTTCGACACCGAAGAGTGAACTCGCCCCTTCGAAATCACGCCGCCAGAACTCGTGGCCGGGGCATTCCTCGAATGCCGGATGCAGCACGCGCGCCACTTCCGGTCGGCCACGCAGCCACTGGGCCACGAGCAGAGCCGATTGGGCCTGACGCTCCAGACGCACTGCCATGGTGCGCAGACCGCGCAGGGTCAGCCAGCAGTCATCCGGCCCGGCAAGCTGGCCGATCTGGATGGCGGCATCACGCAGATCTTTCCAGAGCGCGCCATCGGCCACGGTAATTGCCCCTGCAATGACATCCGAGTGCCCGGCCGGATATTTGGTCAGCGCCTGGATAGAGACATCCACCCCGTGGCGGAAAGGCTGGAAAATGCCGATCCCCCAGGTGTTGTCGAGCATGAGCAGGGCGTTACGCTCATGCGCCACGCGCGCCAGCATCGGCACATCTTGCACCTCGAAAGTATGGCTGCCGGGGCTTTCAGCAAAAACCACGCGCGTATTGTCGCGCATCATCCCGGCAATCGTCGCTTCATTGGCGAGCGGCGCATAATAGCTGGTCTCGATGCCCAGGCGCGCAAGCATCGTACCCGCAAAACGCCGTGTCGGTCCGTAAACGGAATCCGGCAGAAGCAGATGATCACCAGCGTTGAGAAACGCCAGAAGGGGCAGAGTACAGGCTGCCAGCCCTGATGAGACCACCTGGCTATGAGTGCCCCCTTCGATCAGCGCGATCAGCTTTTCAAGCTCGTGCTGGATTGGCGACCCCATGGCACCGTAGATCAGCTCGTGCTCATGACTGCGCAGTCCCTGTTCCTTCATGGCGGCGAGGGATGGAAACAGGACGGTAGAACCGCGTGTCACAGGCGCGTTGACGAAGCTTCCTTCTTCAGGCGTCGGCTCGGGGCGACCACCCTGCACCAGAAGGGAGGACAGGCGCTTCCAGCCGGAAGTGACCTGCTTTGCGGTGTTTTCCACTCTCTCTTGTCTCCTAAGACGCTTCTATCGGGGTCGTGGGGTCGCTCCCCCACTCTGCCCATGACCCATCGTAAATCCGCCCCGGCGCAAGACCGGCTACGCGTAGCGCCATGGTCACTGTCGCCGCTGTCAGCCCCGAACCGCAGCTGGTGATGACGCGGCGTTGCCCGGCACCGAGGCTCTGCAAACGCGCCAGAAGTACCTCAGGCTGCACAAAGCAGCCCTGCGCGTCGATCAGATCGCTATAGGGCAGGCTGGACGCGCCCGGCATATGGCCACCACGGGTGTTCGGTCTTGGCTCCGGCACCTCCGCATGAAACCGCGCATGGCTACGCGCATCCAGAATTACCACATCCGGATCATTAAGCGCGTCAAGCACGTCACCCTTGCCTGCAAGCAGCGCATAGCGTGTGCGTGTCAGATAAGGGTCATGAGCTTTTGGAGCCGGCTCCGGAATCTCATGGGGATTCAGTCCGGCGCGGATGACGGCAGCCAATCCGCCATCGAGCACATGAACGGTATCATGTCCGAAAAGCGAGGCCATCCAATGGGCGCGACACGCGCCTATGCTGCCTTTCTGGTCGTAAAAAACGATGCCGGTCTCGCGGGTTATACCCAGCGCCGTCATGAACGACGCGAACACAGCCGCACCCGGCACCATATGCGGCAGACTGTCCGCCTTCTCGCATATCTCGTTGATGCGGAAACGATCGGCCTGCGGAAACGCTAGTTCATGAAACGCGGCCTCGAAATCCCCTTCCTGCCCGGGCAGAAGGATCGAGGCGTCAAGATAGCGGTAACGGCGCGCGGGAAGCGCCATCAGGGTTTGCACATCGATGAGGGGTGCCAGCGTCATGAACGGACCTTGCGAGAACCAGTTGAGGACCGCACGATAGCAGCCAGAAGCACGATCTGGTCAACTGGCGCGGCTGAGGGCCACGGGAGATTTTGTGACGACTGAACGCATCATGCTGGGATTGCTGCTTGTCGGTGTGGCCTATGGCTGCGGCGTCGTTCTGTGGCCCTTCCTTTCGGCCATTCTCTGGGGCGCCATTCTCACTTTCACGACATGGCCGCTCTTCAAGCGCCTGCGCCGCCACATGCGTCCCTCCCTTGCTGCCGTGACCATGATGGTCTGCAGCGCCATTGCCATCGTCATGCCACTGGCGCTTCTCACCTCCACCGGCATCGCTGACCTGCCCCTCATCATCGAAGGGATCAATTCAGAAATCGAGGCGCTGAGCCGTACCCACCCCGCACCGAACTGGCTGGCCTCCCTCCCCGCAATCGGCCCGCAATTATCGACCGCCTATCTGCACTGGAACCACGATGTCAGAGGCATCGGTGAAGCCCTGCATCCTTATGCCGGGCAGATAGCGCATTATGCCCTCAAGGCCCTGATGCAGATGGCAAGCGGTCTGGCCGAGCTGGTCATGGCGCTGTTCATCGCCCTGTTTTTCTGGATCAGCGGAGACTCGCTGGGGCGCGTCATTCATGCCGTCCTCACCCGCATCACGGGCAATTATGCCGACCGTCTCATCACCATCATTGGCGGGGTGATCCGTGGCACGGTTTACGGCATTCTCGGCACGGCCATCGTTCAGGGCGTGCTGACGGCCATCGGCCTGTTCATCTCCGGTGTGCCCGCCCCTGTGCTTCTGGGTGGCGTAGCCGCTTTTGTTGCCGTGTTCCCCGTGGGCGCCCCACTTGTCTGGGCGCCCGCCGCCATCTGGCTTGCCCTGCATCATCATCTCGGCTGGGGGCTGTTTCTGGCCGGTTACGGCATCATCTTCATTTCAGGCGCCGATCATATCATCCGTCCCGCGTTCATCGCGCGCGGTGCGCAGTTGCCCTATCTGCTGACCGTGCTCGGCGTTCTGGGTGGTGTGGTCACATTGGGTGGACTGGGCATTTTCCTTGGTCCAGTATTGCTCGGTGTCGGTTATACACTGACGACCGAATTCGCTCGTGGCGCCTATCAGACCGAAAAGAAAATGCTGCAATGAGCCAGTCTTTACTTCAGACAGAGCCAGACTCTTCCATCGCGGAGGCCGAAGCCCCGCGAATCGGTCAGAGTTTTACCATACTCAGCTGGAATCTTCTGCGCGCCGTCGGCGCCCCTCTTGACGAGGTCGTTGCCGTTGCGCGCAGCGTGAAGCCGGATATCTTTCTGATGCAGGAGGCTATCGGCACGTTTGACCGTCTTCCCCAGATACTGGGGGGGCATTATGCACGCATCCCCCTGCCCGACCGTATTCATGGTACGGCATGCTGGAGCCGCTTTCCTTTCGCCCGTCCCCCTGTCTCCTGTGCCCTGCCTTCAGGAGTGATGGTGAAGCGCACCGCGCAGCTGATCGATTTCGGCTCGTTTTCCATCGCCAATGTTCATTTGTCGCACGGGCAGATCCTCAACCGGCGCCAGCTTCGACGCATTGCCCCCATGCTGCGTCACAATGCGCTCGTCATGGGCGATTTCAATCTCATCGGCCCTACCCTGATGCCCGGCTTTCGGGATGTCGGCCCCAGAGAAGCGACGCATCGCATGGCGGATGTGCTGCCCATTCGCATTGATCGATGCATGGTGCGTGGCATGACGCCCCTTGAGACCGCGGTTCTGCCCAATCAGAGCTCCGACCATCATCCTATCCGCGTGACATTGCGCCTCGATGCGCCGGACAGGCATCGAGGCTTCTTTCAGCGGCTCAAGGACAGGCAGCAGCTCAAAGATAAGGGCTGAAAAGCCTGACCAAGGCGTTACGGACCTTGCGAACGATGCTCATGCTGTCGAGCGCATGATGGGTCAGGCGTCTCGTGCGATGGCGCTCCATGAACGCATTGAGTTCCTGCGCGACTGACTCGCTGTAGATTTCAAGGTTGATCTCGAAATTGAGCCTCAGGCTTCGGGCATCGATATTGCTGCTTCCCACAAACGACCAGGCCTCATCAACCACCATCAGCTTGGCGTGATTGAAGGGCGGGCGGCTCATCCAGACACGGCACCCTGCTGTCAGGAACGGGGCCAGACTGGCATCGCGGGCATAATCGATCAGCCGGTGATTGCTGCGCTTTGGCAGGATGATATCGATCTCGACCCCACGCAGGGCAGCCAGACAAAGCTCTGAAACCAGACGCTCATTGGGCAGAAAATAGGGCGTCATGAGGCGCACGGAGCGCCGTGAAAGCGCGATGGCCTGAAGCATCGAGAATTCGATCTTTTCCAGATCGTTATCCGGCCCCGACGTCACGACACGCATCGGTATGTCGCCCTGACGTTCCAGCTCGGGAAAATAGACCTCGCCATCGAGCTGCTCACCGCAGGTAAATGACCAGTCCCGCGCAAAAGCCTCTGACAGCTGATGCACTACCGGGCCCTCGAGACGAAAATGCGTATCGGCAACAGGATGCTTCGTTCGCAGACGACGCAGATTCTCCTCGCCAATATTGAGGCCACCCATGAAGCCGATCCGTCCATCGATGATCAGCATCTTGCGATGGTTGCGCAAATTGATGAACGGCATCTTCCAGGGCAGGAGCGAATGCATGAAGCGATGACAGGGAATGCCTCTGGCATGCAGCGCCCTGGCAATGCCTGAAAAGAAATACCCGCCCCCGATACCATCCACCAGAACATGCACCGCAACGCCCCGGGCATGGGCGAGCGCCAGCGCCTCGACAAACTGGTCGCCAATACGGTCGGCCCTGAAAATATAGGAGCAGAGGAGAATCGACACGCGGGCAGACGCGATATCCTCGAGCATGCGCGGATAGATATTGTCGCCGTCATGCAGGCAGGTAATGGCGTTACCGCCCAGAAGGGGGCGCTCGGTCAGTTTGCCCACCATGCGTGCCAGTGGCTCGAAATCACCCTTCAGACGATAACGGGCATGATAGGCCAGCCCCCGGTCGCGCCAGTGATGATCGCTTACCAGTCGCCGGGCGAGACGCCTGACGCGATTGATGCCGAACATGAGATAAAGCAGGGCCCCGCAGACCGGCATGAGCCAGCTGACGCCTATCCAGCCGGCACAGGCCGCCGTGTTCTGTTTCGTTCTCAGAACATGTAGCGTGACCGCCACGGCAAGACAGACCCGCAGGACGATCATGAAATAGTCAAAAAGCGTGATAGGCCAGCTCATCACTCATTACGTTAGCGTATTCGGCCGAAATTCAAAGGCCACCATCTTGCAACGATAAAATTCATCGTAAAATATGTAAGGATGGAGGAGCATCACTCAAAGACACCGGATAACGCAGGGGAGGAAGAAAGGGTGGTTATGTCGGCACATCGTCCACAGCTTTTCTACACGACCCAACCCTCCCCCTGCCCTTATCTGCCAGGGCGCATCGAGCGAAAGGTCATGACCGAGCTCACCGGGATCGATGCCGATCTGCTGCATGACCGGCTGTCGCGCGCAGGTTTCAGACGCAGCCATGGCATTGTCTACGCGCCGGTCTGCCATAACTGCCAGTCCTGCATCCCCATCCGGCTGCCCGTTTTCGAGTTCGAGCCTGACCGCACCATGCGGCGGATCAGACGGGGTCTCGCTGATCTGACAGTGGTGGAACGACCCATCGTCGCCACCATTGAGCAGTATGACCTGTTTCGCGCCTATCAGGAGCAGCGCCACATCGATGGTGACATGGCGCTCATGGGGCTCGACGATTATCAGGCCATGATCGAGACCAGCCCGATCGAGACAAGTATTTTCGAGTTCCGCGCGAGAGAAGGCAGACTTGTCTGCGTTTCTCTTGTCGACATGCTCTCCGACGGATTGTCGGCGGTCTATACCTTCTATTGCGTCGATGACCTTCAACGCTCGTATGGCACGGCCTCGATCCTCTGGCTGATCGAAGAAACCGCCCGACGCGGCAAGCCCTATCTCTATCTCGGCTACTGGGTGCCTGGCAGCGCCAAGATGGGGTATAAATCGCGCTTTCGCCCGGCAGAAATCCTCAAATCCGGGCAGTGGCAGCGTCTCGCCATTCAGGAAGACTGAACGGCAAGGCTCCTGTCAGCCACGCGATGCGGGTTTGCGCGTCATCCATTGAGGGGCAGCCTTGCCCTGATCGGCGCGCTTGCCTGTAATCGAGGCGAGATCTGCTTCACTGCGCGGCTTCTGCCCCTCATGCCAGACCAGCCCCTCGGTGCTCGAGAACACACGCAGGTCGACCAGACGCTGACCCGGCGGGAGTTTCTGAATGGTGACGCCCATGCCCTTGGTCATCTCCGGCAAGGCTGAGACCGCAAATGACAAGGCCTTGCGATTGCTGCCCATGGTCACGATCTGGTCGCCCGTCACAGCCACGCAGAACGACGCGCGGTCACCGTCACGCAGGGTGAGCACCTGCTTGCCCGTACGCTTTTCTGCCGCCATGTCGACATCGCGCACCACCATGCCTCGCCCGCTCTCGCTTGCCAGGATATGGCGGCCGTTCTCGTCGAGAACAAAGAAGGTGACGATCTCTTCTTCCTGCGGCAGATCGGCCAGAACCCGGATCGGCTGGCCAAAGCCACGTCCACGCGGCAGATCGGCTGCCTTGAGCGTGAAGACACGCCCCCCGCTCACCAGAAGACATAGTCGCTCGGTGCTCTGACATTCGAGCGAAAGGCCGAAAGCATCGCCTTCCTTGAATTTATGGCTCTCCGGGTCGATGCCATGCCCCTTGATCGCCCGCACCCAGCCTTCACGCGACAACAGAACGGTCAGCGGTTCGCGATCGACCTGGATGGCAGCACTCAGATCGATCGGCGCGGGGGGCGCGGCAATCTGCGTACGGCGGGCGCCAAGCGCGCCATCGCCAAAGCGCGCTGCGGTCGCTTCAAGCTCCTTGCCGATACGGTTCCAGCGCTTGCGCTCACTGCCCAGCAGCCCTTCAAGGCCTGCCTTCTCTTTGAGCAGCGCATCGCGCTCCTTGCGGATCTCGATTTCCTCGAGCCGGCGCAGCGAACGCAGACGCATGTTCAGCACATATTCGGCCTGCAGCTCTGTCAGGCTGAAGGCCAGCATCAGCTCGGGCTTGGGCTCATCGCCTTCGCGAATGATGCGGATGACCTCATCCAGATTGAGATAGACCGCCAGAAATCCTTCGAGAATTTCAAGGCGACGCTCTACCGCGCTGAGACGGTGATTCGAACGACGAACGAGCACGATTTCACGGTGATCGAGCCAAGACTGGATAACCTCCCGCAGCCCCATGACACGTGGCACACGATTGGCATCCAGCACGTTCATGTTCAGGCTGAAGCGGCTCTCAAGCGCTGTGACGCGAAAGAGCGTCTCCATCAGCACTTCAGGCTCGATACCCTTGGTCTTCGGCTCAAGAACAAGGCGGATATCGGTCGTGCTCTCATCCCGGATGTCGGCAAGCAGCGGCAGCTTCTTCTGCTCCATCAGCTCGGCGATCTGCTCGATCAGACGCGATTTCTGCACCTGATAGGGGATTTCGGTCACGATAACGGTCCAGGTACCGAAACGTCCCTGTTCGACGTCCCAACGCGCCCGCGTCCGGAAGCTGCCGCGCCCGGTCTCATAGGCTGCGCGCATGCTCTGCGCTTCCTCGATCAGCACGCCGCCTGTAGGGAAGTCCGGCCCGGGCATATACTGCATCAGCGTTTCGACGGGCGCCTGCGGGTCGTCAATCAGATGACGCGCGGCACGGCAGATTTCGGCAGCATTATGGGGCGGTATGCTGGTCGCCATGCCAACCGCAATACCGGCAGCCCCATTGGCCAGCAGATTGGGGAAAGCGCCCGGAAGCACAACGGGTTCGGCGTCTTCGTTATCATAGGTCGGGCGGAAATCGACGGCGTCGTCCTCAATACCCTCCAGCAGCGCCTTGGCGACTTCGGTCAGACGGGATTCGGTGTAACGCATGGCTGCCGCGTTATCGCCATCGATCGAGCCGAAATTGCCCTGCCCCTCGACAAGCGGGTAGCGCACGGCAAAATCCTGCGCCAGACGCACCAGCGCCTCATAAACGGCGGCATCGCCATGGGGATGGAACTTACCGATGACGTCACCCACCACGCGGGCGCATTTCTTGAAGCCGGAGCTCGGGTCCAGCTTCAGCTGCTGCATGGCGTAAAGGATGCGGCGATGGACCGGCTTCATCCCGTCACGCACATCCGGCAGGGAGCGTGCCATGATGGTCGACATCGCATAGGCGATATACCGCTCGCTCAGCGCGTCGGCGAGCTTCGTATCCTCGATATGTCCTGCCAGATCCTGACTCATGCCACGCCCTTTCGTTTCAAGGCAGATAAGGCGGCGCGAGGGGCGCTGTCCAGAGCAAATACCCCGTTTTTGTTCCCATCTTCATCGCACCGGGCCAGGGTCACGATTTGCCCGTCCTGCCCCGTGATCGCGCAGCTGTCAGAGAAAATAATCATGTCAAGTTAAGAGATTTACAACTTTATGTGTCAGGCGCCGTTCATCGCTCTCCTCTTCCTATGAAAGACAGCGATTATGACCCTGACGGTTCTCTGGCTGACTGCCCTGATCATGTTTGCCGGTGGGACGGCCCTGCTTGTGCTCGGCAAGCGCCGCACGGAAACCGAAGGGGTAATGAGCCTTGCCCATGGTATCGTGCCCATCATCGCTGGATGCCTCTACGTCGCCATGGCGACCGGACAGGGCGCCATGCTTCTCCCGACGGACGCCACTCTGGCAGGCGCCGCCAGCACGACCCGCATCTTCTGGTTTGGTCGCTATATCGACTGGGTCTTCACCACGCCGCTTCTTCTGGTTGGCCTCGGTTTTCTGGGCATGTTCCACGGCCGCAAGCGGGGCGATCTGCTGCTGGGTGCGGTCTCGGCAGATGTGATCATGGTGATCACGGCTTTCGCATTCAGCGCATCGGAAAACATCGTCAGTCGCTGGATCTGGTTCCTGCTGTCCTGCATCGCCTTCCTGGGCGTGTATTACGTCATCTGGGTCTCTCAGCTCGAGGCGAACCGTCTCGAACGCCCTGAAGTGCAGAGTGCCTATATCCGCAGCGCCACGATCCTGTCGGTACTGTGGATGGTCTACCCGATCATTCTGGCTCTCTCGCCCGACGGGCTGGGCATTGTCCCGGACTCCGCCAGCGTCCTGGTGATTGCGGTTACCGATGTTCTTGCAAAGGTCGGGTTCGGCTTCATCAGCCTGTCGGATGACCGGAAGCTTGCGAGCATCTGACCGTGTCTCGTCCGGCGCGCCCCTTGTGAGCATGACCGGACGCCACGACCCTTTTCTACGCCTCTACTGGGGCTGCGCCGTGATACTCGCCGCAGCCACGATCCTGACCAGCAGCACATTACTGGCCCTTGCGGCGATCATTCTTTTCGGGCTGCCCCATGGCGCCCTCGATGGTGAAATGGCGCGTCAGATCCTTCGCCCCCGTTACGGAGCGGCGTGGTTCATTCTCTTTGCGCTCCCTTATCTCGCCCTGCTTGCCCTCGTACTCGTTCTGTGGCGCCTCTATCCGCCTGCAACGCTGACTGGTTTTCTTGCCCTCTCCCTCTGGCATTTCGGAAGCGAGACAAGGGAGAACGGCACACCGATACTCAGCGCACTGGTTTGGGGTGGCGCATCACTCATCCTGCCAAGCGTTTTTCACCCGGCGGCAACAGCCTCCCTGCTGAGCGCGATGGCGCCACCAGTGCATCTCACCTCCCCGCCCTTCTGGTTGGTCTGGCTTTTCCCGTTCTGGGTCATGGCAGCAAGTGCCTGGCTTGGCGCAACCCCTTGCGAGAAACGTTTGGAGAAACTGGGATTGCTCTGCGGGCTGAATGCGGTGTTTGTCGTGTTGCCGCCTCTGCAGGCGTTCATGATCTATTTCATTTTCCAGCACGCGCCGGCTCATGTCGCGACGCTTGTGGAAGACAGGCGATGGGAACGCCTGGTCTCGGCGCGAGCAGCGTTACGCTACAGCCTGAGTCTGACGGTAGCGACGCTGATTATCGGCGCCTTGCTGATCCCGTTTTATACTGGCCCCATGGTAGAGCGGCTGCTGTCCCTCACCTTCCAACTTCTGGCGGCGTTGACGCTGCCCCATATGGTGTTCGACTTCCTGACAGGCCGAATAGAAGAAGAAGCGCAGCGCTGTTCAGCCATCCGCCCCGTCTGACGGCGATAGCGAAGCATCCTCCTGCTCGCCCTCTTCATCAGCTTTCGGCATAACCAGCGCTTTGACGCGCATTTCCAATCGCTCCCGCGCGCCAGGAACAGGCCGATGTCGTGCGCCAAACAAATGACGGGCGAGAAAATGCCCTGTCAGGGCAAGGCCCTGCGCCCAAAGTATCGGGTCATCAGCGCCCTCATCGCCACCATCCGGACGGAGATAGGCAGGAAGTGGCAGAAGGCGGTCGGTCCAGATTCCTGCCCCTTCCACACTCACGGCGCGGCCGGTTTTAGGGGAGACATAGCGCAGCCCATCCTGCACGCCAGTCACTGCGCAGAAATCGAGCGTCAGACCATAGCCGAGCGTGGCAAGAAGCGCCGTCTCCCAACGGACGTAATCGATTACCGGCGCCGGGTCGGCCAGCACGCAGAAGGCGGTCAGGTCGCGTATCGTCCGCAGAAAGAAATCAGGATGGGGTTCACGATCCGGCAAGGCGGAATCGGTCAGTTCGGCAGCGGCCTGAACGAGGGCAAGCTGCAAGGGGCGATCAAGAAGCCTGACGGCTGTTTCCTGCACCATTTCCCCAGTCAACTGACCAAGCTGGTCAGACAGGCGTGAGGCATAGCGGGCCAGAATGAGATTGCCCGGTTGCCAGAGCGCGGCCTGACGCCGTGACGAACCGCCACGCACCAGACCGGCAATGCGGCCATACTCTTCGGTGAAGAGATGGACCACCGCCCCGCCCTCGCCGTAGCGGCGGGCAGAGAGGACGATCGCGGCGCATTCAAAATTCATGCGCCGCGCCCGATTTGAGGCCTGATCAGACGATCAGACGCCAGCAGCAGCGGCCACTTCAGCGGCGAAGTCGCTGGTTTCCTTCTCGATGCCTTCACCGAGCTGGAAGCGCTCGAAAGCCACGAGCTTGGCACCGGCCTTCTCGACAACCTTGGCAACGCGCGTCTCGCCGTCATGCACCCAGACCTGCTCCAGAAGAACGACTTCCTCGTAGAACTTGCGGATACGGCCTTCGATCATCTTCTCGATGATGGCTTCCGGCTTGCCGGACTCACGAGCCTGCTCGATCAGAACCTGGCGCTCACGCTCCAGAGCTTCCGGATCGACGCTGGCCACTTCGAGAGCTGCCGGACGGGTTGCCGCGACATGCATGCCGATCTGACGGCCCAGCGTCAACAGGGCTTCGGATTCCGACGGTGCTTCGACAGCTGCCAGAACGCCGATCTTGCCAACGCCCGGACGCAAGGCGCTGTGGACGTAGGAAGCGACAATGCCCGAAGGAACGGTAAGCACCTTGGCGCGACGCAGCGACATGTTCTCACCGATCGTGGCGATCAGGTGGGTCAGCTCTTCTGCAACCGTGCGGCCAGAGGCCAGCTTTGCCTGCGACAGGGTGTCGAGATCGTCACCGGCTTCGAGTGCTGCATGAGCTACGGCCTCGACGAATGCCTGGAACGCTTCGTTGCGGCCCACGAAATCGGTCTCGGCATTGACTTCGACCATAGCGGCCTTGTTCTTGCCGGAAGCAACGGCCACGAGGCCTTCTGCCGTGGTGCGGCCAGACTTCTTTGCAGCCTGCGACAGTCCCTTGGCGCGCAGCCAGTCGATGGCGGCATCCATGTCGCCAGCAGCTTCGGTGAGGGCCTTCTTGCAGTCCATCATGCCGGCGCCGGTCTTTTCGCGCAGGTCACGAACGAGGGCAGCAGTGATTTCCGCCATGTTCCATACTCCTTCAGGAATGAAACGGCGCGCCGCAGCCTTTCAGCCGGGCACGCCCAAAATAGTCAGATGCCGGGAGAGCCCGAAAGCTCTCCACAGGCAGATCAGGCTTCAGCCGGAGCTTCTGCCGTCGTTTCCTCAACAACCGTCTCGACCGGCAGTTCTTCAGAAGCACCGAAATCAACGCCCGAAGCGGCCATTTCAGCCGAAATGCCGTCCAGAACCGACTGCGCCACGAGGTCGCAATAGGTGGTGATGGCGCGGATAGCGTCGTCATTGCCCGGGATCGGGTAGGTCACGCCAGCCGGGTTGGAGTTGCTGTCGAGAACAGCAATAACCGGAATGCCGAGCTTGTTGGCTTCTTCAACAGCCAGCTTTTCCTTGTTCGTGTCGATCACGAACAGGATGTCGGGCAAGCCGCCCATTTCCTTGATGCCGCCGAGCGAACGCTCGAGCTTCTCGCGGTCACGGGTGATGTCGAGAATTTCCTTCTTCGTCAGACCATGCGTGTCGCCGGAGAGCATCTCGTCGATCTGGCGCAGACGCTTGATCGAACCGGTGATGGTCTTCCAGTTGGTCAGCATGCCGCCGAGCCAGCGATGGTTGACGTAGTACTGGCCGCAACGGGTTGCTGCTTCAGCAACGTGCTCGGCTGCAGCGCGCTTCGTGCCGACGAACAGCACGCGACCACCACCGGCAACCGTGTTGCGAACGGCCTGAAGGGCGCGGTCGAGCAGGGGAACGGTCTGCTGCAGGTCGATGATGTGAACCTGGTTGCGGACACCGAAGAGATACGGTGCCATCGCCGGGTTCCAGCGACGCGTGTGGTGACCAAAGTGAACGCCGGCTTCGAGCAGCTGACGCATGGTGAATTCGGGCATCGCCATGATGCAAATTCCTGTTCTTCTGGTTGTGCCTCCGTATGACTTCGCCAGCCTTGCAGGCCGACACCAGATAGTCTGTCGTCATACGTGCGAATTGCCCTTCCCTCACCGCGACGACGCGGCAAAAGGGATCAGACGGGCGCGGTATGGCTTTTTCCGCGGCAAAAAGCAAGAAGGAAGCGACTTTGCGTTTGAAAACAGCAGTTGGAGCCCATACCCAGGTCGATCTGGGTCACGTAACATGACCCTTTCCCTGCCAAAGCCTCAGTGTTCGGCCAGGGACATCTTGAAAATCTCATCAGTCAGCAGGGTTTTCCCCGCCTGTTTCAAGGGTGGCACAGGAGGCATCATTGAGGGGTTGGTCGGATATTCATGCCCATCGAACCGAAGATAGGCGTCGTAACATCGGGTAATGCCGCCACCACACACCATGACACTCATATCGTGCCATCCATTTGTCCTGGCATCCAGAACCCTGACAGGTGGTTTGGCAACGGTTATCCTAGAGACCACCCGGTACCCATGGCCATGCAGCGACAATACAAAAAGGGTGCAACCGCCACTGCCACAGAAGTCAGCTGAATCGCCCCCCTCCTTTGAAGCAATGGCATATATCAGCGCCTCCTGTGTCCCATCGCTGTCGAGATCGGCCAGTGCCACGCCATATCGTGCAAGTCCCTTATCCGCGATAAATTTGGTTACTCCCTCGGGAAGGGGCTTGTCAGCAAGCGCCGCGCCCGTGGAAGAGAACAGGACCACGGCAAAAGCCGCCATTGCGCTTAAGCGACCCAATCTTCTTATTCCTTCACTTATATTTGCGCCACTCCCAAATATCACTGGGTATTTCATATATTTATAAGCAAATAAATCGATCTGAAGAGATAAATATCACGCAACATTATTTTATCACAGAAAATATTACAGCCTCCTCGCAAAAAAACGCTGTCTTTGCACAGCATATCTACGAGTTAGCAATAGTATTGCTATCCCGAGAGATGAATTTCGCCTACACGCCTCGGTTTATAAATGATCGATCCTTGACACCCCCTGAATCGTGCGCAGTTGCTCGCCCAGACGCGGCGTTACCGGGAAATGACCGCTGAGCGTCACTTCGACGGCCTTGGTGTCGTCGACGGCCGGTACCAGAATAATCTTGCCGCGTCCCCTGCCCTTGCTGCCCAGGAGATCGCGCACTTTCGTCACGGCTGAGGTCTCGCTTATCCAGACGCGCATTTCGGAGCTCTCCTGAGCCGCCGCCTTTTCCAGATCTGTCACGTCGGTCGCCGTGATGCGCAGCGCGTCACCTTCCAGTTTGAGATCAGCGGTCACCATCACGGCCTGACCCGCCACGAGCAGATCACGGCAGCGCGACAGCACTTCAGAAAAGAGCGTCACCTCGCAGCCGCCCGTCGCATCAGAAAGGCGCACCCAGGCCATCTTACTGCCGCTCTTGGTCGGACGTTCCTTCTTGTCGACCACGCATCCCGCGATACGCACGCGATAAGACCCGTTCTCGGCAGCCGTCGTAAGATTCTGCGACGTCAGCACATTGGCGCGCTTGAGAACCGAACGATAGGCGTCAAGCGGATGGGCCGACATGTGAAAGCCGATCGCTTCTGCCTCAGCCGCCAGACGCTCGAATTCGGGCCAGTAGGGCGCCTCGGCAAGGCGAAGCTCTTCCGGTTCGGCTGCCGCGCCAAACAGACCGATCTGGCCCGAGGCGGCCTCCTGCGCTTCGGATTGCGCGCGGCGCATGATGATTTCCGAGCTGGCAAAAACGATATGACGCGGCTTGTCGAGTGAGTCGAATGCCCCCGCCTTGGCCAGATTTTCGATCTGTATCTTGTTGAGCTGTTTTGCGTCACAACGCGAAGCCAGATCGGCAAGGCTGATGAACGGCTTGTCGCCGCGTGCCTCGACGATCGCCTGCATGGCCGAGAAGCCCACGCGCTTGACCGCGGCCAGCGCATAGCGGATGGCCCAGCTGCCATCCTCCTGCTTTTCGAGAGAGAAATCGGCTTTCGAGCGGTTGATATCGACAGGCAGCACCTTGATTTTCATCCGGCGCGCTTCCTGACAGAGCGAAGCCAACTTGTCGGTCTTTTCCCGCGCCAGCGACATACACCCGGCGAGGAAAGCCACCGGATGGTTCGCCTTCATCCAGGCCGTCTGATACGACACAAGGGCATAGGCAGCTGCGTGGGATTTGTTGAACCCGTAATCCGCGAAGCGGGCCATGAGGTCGAACACTTCAGCCGCTTTTTCCGGCGTGATCCCGCGTCCGGTCGCACCCTTGACGAAAATCTCGCGCTGCGTGTCCATCTCGGCGCGGATTTTCTTGCCCATGGCGCGGCGCAGCAGGTCGGCACCGCCAAGGCTGTACCCGGCCATCTTCTGCGCGATCTGCATGACCTGCTCCTGATAGACCATGATGCCGTAGGTCTCGGAGAGGATATCGCGGATCTCTTCGTGAGGCGGCTCCCACTCCGCGCCATGCTTGCGGGCGCAGTAATCGGGAATATTGGCCATCGGCCCCGGTCGGTACAGGGCCACTGCGGCAATCAGATCCTCAAGCCGCGTCGGGCGCATCTGCTTGAGCACGTCGCGCATGCCCGCGCCTTCGAACTGGAACACGCCGCCAGCATCGCCACGGGCCAGCATGTCATAGGTGGGTGCGTCGTCCAGAGGCAGGGTCGCCAGATCGACCTCGATGCCCTGCTGCGCGATGAAATTGATACCGCGCTTGAGAATGGTGAGCGTAGTGAGGCCAAGGAAGTCGAACTTTACCAGCCCGGCCTGCTCGACGAATTTCATGTTATACTGCGTGACCAGCATATCGCTCTTGGGGTCGCGATAGAGCGGCACAAGCTCGACCAGTTCGCGATCGCCGATCACCACACCTGCGGCATGGGTCGAGGCGTGGCGATAGAGCCCTTCAAGCTGCAAGGCGATTTCCATGAGCCGACGCAGGGCTTCGTCGTTATCGCGCATTTCCTGCAGGCGCGGCTCACCGTCAATTGCCTGTTTGAGCGTGACAGGCTTGGCCGGGTTATTCGGGATCAGTTCCGCCACGCGGTTGACCATGCCGAAAGGCAGGCCAAGCACACGCCCGACATCGCGCACCGCCGCACGCGCCTGAAGCTTACCGAAGGTGATAATCTGCGCCACGCGCTCGCCACCATATTCGGTGCGCACGTATCGGATCACCTCATCGCGCCGGTCCTGACAGAAATCGATATCGAAGTCAGGCATCGAGACGCGTTCCGGGTTCAGGAAGCGCTCGAACAGCAGATTGAAAGGCAGCGGGTCGATATCGGTAATGGTCAATGCCCAGGCCACAAGCGAGCCAGCACCCGATCCACGCCCCGGCCCTACCGGGATATCATGCTCCTTGGCCCACTGGATGAAATCCGCAACGATCAGGAAGTAACCCGGAAAGCCCATACGGGCGATGATGCCGAGCTCCATTTCGAGACGCGCCTCATAGCGCGCGCGTGTCGCCTCATCGGCGTCCATACGTTCGAGGCGCAGTCTCAACCCGTCCTGAGACATGGTCCGAAGCGTCTCTTCTTCCGTCGATCCCTCATTGACCTTGGGGCAGACAGGCAGAAGAGGCGGGCGTGTCGAGACCTTCACCGCGCATCGCTGTGCGATCATGAGCGTGTTGTCGCAGGCCTCTGGCAGATCGGCGAAAAGCGCCTGCATGGCATCAGGCGATTTGAACCAGTGCTCGGGCGTGACACGCCAGCGTTCCTGCTCGGCCATGGTGCGGCCTTGTGCAATACAGAGCAGGGCATCATGGGCTTCATGCATGGAAGGCTTGGCGAAAAAGCACTCATTGGTGGCAACAAGTGGCAGGCCTAGACGATCTGCGGCTGCAATCATCCCGGGCTCTACGGCTTTTTCTTCTGGCAGGCCATGCCGGTGCAGCTCGACGGCCATGTGCTCGCCAAAGCCTTCCTGCAAACGACGCAGCAGCGCCATTGCCTGATCTTCCTGCCCTTCGGCCAGCAGCCGGAAAAGCGGGCCGCGCGTGCCCCCTGTCAGAAGGAACAAGCCATCAGAATGGGCGCAAAGCGTCTCGAGCAGGATGGCCGGGTCCGAGGGATCGCCTTTGAGAAACCCTTCAGAGGACAGGAACTGCAGGTTCGCGAGCCCCACCTCGTTGCGCGCCAGCGCTACCATGGGTTCTGACGGCGCGCCTGGCTTGTCGCTACGTGACGGGAGGGCAAGCTGACAGCCGACAATTGGCTGCACCCCTTTGGCCGTGCAGTACTGGGAGAACTCCAGAGCGCCGAACAGATTGCCCGTATCGGTCAGTCCCACCGCAGGCATGGCCGATTCGGCTGCCAGCGCCACCAGATCGGGGATGCGTATCGCCCCCTGGCTCAGCGAATAGGCGGAGTGATTACGAAGATGAACGAAGCGGGCATGGGACATGAGGCAGGATGTATCAGACCCGCCTCATGGCTTCATCCCTTTCTTTATTTCGCGACGATCTGGCCGTCCCGCAGGGTGACGACACGGTCCATGCGCGAAGCGAGCTCCTCGTTATGGGTCGCGATCAGGGCGCCCACATTCTCGCTACGCACAGCATGAAGCAACTCGTCAAACACGGCGTCGGACGTATGCACGTCTAGATTGCCGGTCGGCTCATCTGCCAGAAGCAGCTTGGGGCGATTGGCCAGAGCGCGGGCGATCGCCACGCGCTGCTTTTCACCACCCGAGAGCTTGCCGGGCAGATTTTGCAGACGATGGGCCAGACCAAAACGGGTCAGCAGATCGGTCGCCCGCGCCTTTGCCTCACGAGGAGCCACACCTGCAACATGCTGGGGCAGCACCACATTTTCCAGCGCCGAAAACTCGGCCAGGAGATGATGGAACTGATAGACGAAGCCGATCTCGTCCCGGCGTATCTGCGTCCGCAGCGTATCGCTGAGCGTGCGTGTCTCACGCCCGGCGACACGGACTGCGCCCTCCTGAGGGGATTCGAGCAGGCCCGCAATGTGGAGAAGCGTCGATTTGCCTGTGCCACTCGGCGCGACCAGCGCCACGATCTCACCGGGATAGAGATCAAAGCTCGCTCCCTTGAGAATTTCGAGTGTCTCGTCGCCCGACCGAAAGCGCCTCGTAACGCCCTCAAGACTGAGGACCGGTGTTTCACTCATGACGCAGCGCCTCGATAGGGTCGGTTTTGGCCGCGCGCCATGACGGATACAGCGTGGCAAGGAAGGAAAGCGCCAGCGCCATGACCATCACCTCGATGACCTGAGACCAGATCAGCTTCGCGGGCAGATGCTCGAGATAGTAGAACTCGGGATTGAACAGGCTTGTATGGGTGAGATGCTCCACACCATGCTGGATACGCTCGATATTAAGGCAGAACACCACACCAATGCCAAAGCCGATCAGCGTGCCTGACACGCCCACGGAGGCACCGCACATCAAAAAGATGCGCATGATCGCCCCACGGCTCGCCCCCAGCGTTCGCAGCACGGCGATATCGCGTGTCTTGTCCTTGACCATCATGATCATGGACGAAATCACGTTGAACGCCGCCACAAGAATGATGAGTGTGAGAATGAGGAACATCACGTTCTGCTGCACGGTCAGAGCGCCCAGAAAGGCATTGTTGCTCTGTGTCCAGTCCATGACCCGCAATCTCGGGTCATCCAGTCGCTCGGCAATGGCACGCGTGACCGGCGTTACTTCCAACGCGTCTTTGGTCGCCACCTGAATGAGCGACACGGCACCGGGCATCATGAGAAAACGCTGCGCAGAATCGAGCGGCATGAGAATGACGCTCGTATCGTAATCATTGACGCCGGCATCGAATACCATTGCCACATGATAGGCGCGTATGCGCGGCATAGTGCCGAAAGGCGTCGCGCGCCCATTGGGCGAAAGCAGCGTGACCTTGCTACCGACGCTCAGCCCGGCCCGCGCTGCCAGTGTCGCGCCAACGGCAATGGCATCGTCCCCCTGAAAATCGGCCAGCTTGCCCTCGACCACGGTATCGCTCAGCGCATGAAGATCACGCAGATCATCCGGCGCAATGCCGCGCACGACGCCCCCTGTCGAGTAGTTGCCCGCATCGATCAGCACCGTGCCTTCCGCCATCGGGGTCACACGGGTGACGTTCTTCACGCCTTTGATGGCGACGACATCATCCTGATAATTGCTGATACTGTGACCGGCGCTGAAAATGTTCAGATCGCCATTGAGCCCGAGCACGCGCCCCATCAGATCGGCGCGGAAACCATTCATCACCGCCATGACGATAATCAGGGTTGCGACACCGAGCGCAATACCGATCAGCGAAAAAATGGCGATGATGGAAACGAAACGTTCCCCGCGACGGGCGCGCAGATAGCGCCCTGCCACCACGCGCTCGAAGCGATTGAACATGATCAGGCAGCGCCCTTGCCGGAAGCGTCAGTGCCCAGCACCTTGGCCAGTGCCTCGTCAACAGAAAGCTCGAAACGCTCGCCCGTGGCGCGGCGCTTGAGCTCGACCTTGCCTTCTTTCGCACCGCGCGGGCCAACGATCATCTGCCAAGGGTGGCCCATCAGATCGGCGTCGTTGAACTTAACACCGGCACGCTCGCCACGATCATCATAGAGGAACGCATCGGGAGCCGCCGCATAGAGCTTCTCGCACAGCGCATCCACCGCTTCGTCACCCGGCTTGAGGCTGAGAATGGCCGCACGGAAAGGCGCCACCGAGTCAGGCCAGATGATACCGGCCTCATCATGGCTGGCCTCAATAATCGCGCCAACGAGACGGGACACGCCAATGCCGTAAGAACCCATTTCCGGGAAGAACTGGTTGCCGTCGGCGCCGCTGACAGAAATCCCCATGGATTCCGTATATTTCGTGCCGAAATAGAAGATATGTCCGACCTCGATGCCACGCCCCTCGCGACGACGATCAGCCGGTACATCTTCCCAGGCCTTTTCGTCATGCATTTCGTCGGTTGCGGCATAGAATTTCGTCACGCCGCTGAAAAAGGCCTCGAGGCTCTTGTGATCGGCGATATCCACCGCCTCGTGCAGCCAGTCCTGCTCCTCGAGGGCTGCATCGAAGAACACGCCGCTCTCGCCCGTGGGGGCCAGCACCAGGAATTCATGGCTCAGATCACCACCGATCGGGCCTGTGTCAGCCTTCATCGGCACAGCGCGAACGCCGAGACGCTGGAAGGTGCGCAGATAGGCCAGCATCATGCGACGATAGGCTGCAACGGCATCGTCATAAGACGCATCGAAGGAATAGGCGTCCTTCATGAAGAATTCGCGACCACGCATCACGCCAAAGCGCGGGCGCAGTTCGTCACGGAATTTCCACTGCACATGGTAGAGCGCCTGGGGCAGCTCACGATAGGATTTGATCACCTGGCCGAAAAGATCGGTGATCATTTCCTCATTGGTCGGCCCATAGAGCAGTTCGCGGTCCTGACGATCGCGAATGCGCAGCATCTCCGGCCCATAGGCATCATAACGGCCTGACCGCTTCCACAACTCGGAAGACTGCACGGTCGGCATCAGCAGTTCCTGCGCACCGATCGCGTTCTGCTCTTCGCGCACGATCTGCTCGATATTACGCAGAACCCGCAGCCCGGCAGGCAGCCAGGCATAGATGCCGGCCGATGTCTGGCGCACAAGGCCAGCGCGCAGCATCAGGCGATGCGAGGCAATCTGGGCCTCGGAAGGCACTTCTTTGAGGGTAGGCAGAAAACCGCTGGAGAGACGCATCAGGCTAGACCATTCCGGAGAAAAACCGCGCGCCTTTCACGGCGCGTTCAGGAGTATTGGCTGCGGGATCAGACCCGCAGCAGATGAACATCGACCAGCGGCCGCTTCTGGAGCTTGCGTCCGAGCGCACGACGCAACGCCGTCTTGGCAGCATCACGGAAAGCGGCATCGTCACGACGCAGATCATCGGGAATCTCGTCGATTGCATCGGCGAATTCTTCCGAGATGCGCGTGCTCTCAGGGTCTTCCGCCTCGAGCAGGCCGGGAGCGCTGATCTTGGGCATGCCGATCACATAGCCTTCATCGTCCACCGCAAAACTGGCCAGTACCATACCGTTGAACAGCATCTTGCGACGCGCCGCGAGAACACCGCCCGTCATGGGCAGCAGACGCCCGCCATCAAGCGCGAGACGGCCTGTGGGAGCCGTATCAACCACTTCAGCGTGGTCGGGGCCAAGGCGCAGCAGATCGCCATCTTCAAGAAGGATCGCTTCCGCGCCTGTCTCGCGAGCCAGAGCGGCATGAGCGGTCAGATGACGCCATTCACCATGGGTCGGCACGCTCAGCTTCGGACGAACAAGGCTGTAGAGATGACGCAGATCGTCCGAAGTCGCATGACCCGACACATGCACCAGATGATCCTTGTCGGTCAGCACAGTCGCACCACGACGGGTCAGATTGTCCTGCACCGCCATGACAGCCTGCTCGTTGCCCGGGATCATGCGCGATGAATAGATTACCGTATCGCCCTCACCGAGGGAGATATTCGGATGAACGTCGGAGGCAATGCGCGAGAGCGCCGAACGCGGCTCGCCCTGGCTGCCGGTGATGATCATCAGCAGGCGGTTATCAGGAACCGAATTGGCTTCGCGCTCGTCAAGGAACGGCGGGATGTCCTGAAGATAGCCGCATTCACGCGCAGCCACTTCGAGGTTGCGCAGCGAGCGCCCGACAACCATCACCTGACGGCCTGCCGCCTTGGCCGCACGGGCAATGCTCTCGACACGCGCAACGTTGGAGGCAAAACAGGTGATCGCCACGCGACCATGAAGGGTCTTGATCAGACCCGCCATGGAATCGCGCACCTGACCTTCCGTTCCCGAAATACCCTCGCGGAACACATTGGTGCTGTCACACACCATGGCCAGAACGCCCTCGTCACCGACGGCCTTGAAGGCCTCGAGATCGGTCAGCGGGCCGACAACAGGCTCACGATCGAGCTTGAGGTCGCCTGTATGCACGATTGTGCCGTAAGGCGTGCGCAGCACCAGAGACTGCGCCTCGGGCACAGAGTGGGTCACGTTGATGAACTGCAGGTCGAACGGGCCGACCTCGAAGCGCGAGCCCATCGGTATGGTGTGGATGGTCACCTGCGGTAGAAGATGCGCCTCGCCCAGCTTGCGTCGCAACACGGCGGCGGCAAAAGGCGTCGCATAGATCGGGCAGCGCAGCTGGGGCCAGAGATGGGCAACAGCGCCCAGATGATCTTCATGCGCATGGGTGATCACAAGGCCGCACAGGCTCTTGTGGCGCTCTGCGATGAAGAGCGGATCAGGCATCAGGATTTCGGCTTCGGGGGTATCGTTGCCCGAAAAACCAATACCGCAATCAATGGCAAGCCACTTGCCGTCGAGGCAGTAGAGATTGAAATTCATGCCGATCTCGCCGGTCCCGCCCAATGGCAGGAATGCGAGACCCTTTTCAGTCACTGACATTCAAAATTCCTAGAAACAAATAAAAGAAACACACCTTCATCCTGGTGCCGGAATAAATTCACCCGTCGAGTTGCGCGCAGCCAGAAGGCGCAATCCGTCGAGTGTGAGTGTTGGAGCAACATGCTGGAACAGGTTCGTTCCCTCAGAAAAAAGCGGGGCCAGACCGCCCGTGGCGATCACCTTGATCGGGGTGGCCATCTCAAGCGCGATGCGCGAGACGATCCCCTCGACCAGACCGACATAACCCCAGAAAAGTCCGGACCTCATGGCCACACTCGTGCTGCGACCGATGGCAGATGATGGCCGACCGACACTGATGCGAGGCAGACGTGCCGCAGCCTGGTGCAGCGCCTCGAGCGACAGGTTGACACCCGGCGCGATCGCCCCACCACAGAATGCCCCTTCCTCATCCACAACGTCGAATGTCGTGGCCGTGCCAAAATCGACGACGACCAGCGGGCCACCATAGAAATGCTGCGCTGCAAGCCCGTTGAGGCGACGATCAACCCCGACCTCCGAGGGTGTATCGACCTTCAGCGGATAGCCCCAGTCGAGCGCTGTATTGGCAATAAGGGGTTCGAGATCCAGCCATTCGCGACACAGGCGGCGCAGATGATAGAGCGCGGCTGGCACAACCGTGCCGATGATGGCCCGTGAGATAGCCTGGGGATTCAGGCCGGAACGTTCGATCAGACTCAAAAGCCAGACGGCATATTCATCAGAAGTGCGCTGGTCATTGGTCGAGATGCGCCAGGTGCCGCGCCATTCCCTGCCATCATGCACGGCAAAAACGATATTGGTATTACCGGCGTCGACAACGAGGAGCACAGACCGTCCTTCACCCAAGCAGTAGAATATCCCCCGCCGCGAACGTCTGAATCTCGCCCTGAACGGTTTGAAGTAGCAGTCGACCGCCCGCGTCGAGACCTGCGAAGAAACCCTCTATATAATCAGGGCCCCTCTGAACCGCAAGCCGCGAGCCTGGCTCGTGTGCCCGATCGAGCCAGGCGATGCGGATCGGCTCGAAGCCCCCACGCTCCCAGCGGTCGAGCCAGAGGCCGAACTGCTCAAGGATACGCCTTGCAAGGTCCTCCGCCCCGATCTGCGCGCCCAGCGCCGCAGCCGAGACGGTCTTTCGTCCCTCGATCAGGGGGGCGGTGCGCAGGTTGACGCCTATGCCGGTGACGATCCAGGAATCTTGTGGCGTGCCGCCGCGCTCGATCAGTACGCCGCAGAGCTTGGCGCCCTCGCAAACGACGTCATTGGGCCATTTGAGCCGCAGCCCCGAATCAGGGAGCCAGAAGGAGAGCGCCTCATGCACCGCCACAGCCACAAGAAACGGCATGGCCAGAATCAGGGCCTCGATGCGCTCATGCCGTAGCAGAAAGGAGAAAGACAGATTGCCCTGGGGCGCCGTCCAGGCACGACCACGCGTACCCCGCCCGGCTGTCTGGAGATGCGCCAGAACGGCCATACCGTTCGGGGCGCCCTGATCGGCTTGCTGCTTGCAGAAATCGGAGGTCGACCCGAGCGTTTCGTAACACGTCAGGGACCAGGGGAAGCTCATGACTCTTCCAGATGCTGAGGAATGGTGGGCGATGACGGGATTGAACCGCCGACCCTCTCGGTGTAAACGAGACGCTCTACCGCTGAGCTAATCGCCCTCAGGACAGGAAGCGTCGAATCGCTGCCTGTCGTGAAACTGGGGATACGTTAACTTACGGCATCCTTCAAGCCCTTGCCGGGACGGAAACGGACAGAAACCGACGCCGGTATGTCGATTTCTTCTCCCGTGCGCGGATTGCGCCCCTTGGCGGCCTTGCGCGTGGCGGTAGCAAAAGAGCCGAACCCGACCAGACGCACTTCCTGCTTGCGCGCCAGAGCTTCTTCGATGCTTGCGAAAAGCGCCTCTACTACATCACCAGCCTTGGCTTTCGGCAGATCGGTCTTTTCGGCGACCGCTGCGATGAGCTCCTGTTTGTTCAGCGGCTTTTCCATCTCGTTCCCTTATAGAATTCCTGAAAATCCGACCCTTCATAGGTCGCTCGGCATGTCTTGCAGGGCACTATGAAGGCGTTTTCTGTTACGTCAACCGCACAGAGCGCCACGGGGCGACGCTGTTTAACGCTTTGGTCAAAGCTGCGTCTTTCCTGCCATGCAAAGCAAAATGGCCGCCCCTTTCGAGGCGACCATCATGCATTGCAGAAAACAGGTAGTCATATCTATCAGCGAGCAGAGCCCACACTCAGACTCTGAAGGCAGAGGGTAACAGGCTTGACCCGCCTGATGCCCCTCGCCTCCTCGCGGACCGCGCCCTGACAGCGTCAGTGCGGCAACTGGCTCGACAGCACCTCGGCAGCACGCCCTGCCGGTACGTCCTCTTCCTCATCCCATTCAATCGCCTCGAGCGGACGCACAAGCGCTGCCTCGAGAACCTGATCGACATGAGAAACGGGAATGATCGTCAGCGCCTCTTTGACGTTGTTCGGGATCTCGGCGAGATCCTTCTCATTGTCCTTCGGGATGAAGACCGTTGCGATACCGGCGCGGGTTGCCGCAAGCAGCTTTTCTTTAAGACCACCAATCTCGAGCACACGACCACGAAGCGTGATTTCACCCGTCATGGCCACATCGCGACGGATGGGAATACCGGTCATCACGCTGACGATCGAGGTCGCCATGGCAACACCGGCAGACGGGCCATCTTTCGGCGTTGCACCCTCGGGCACATGCACGTGGATGTCACGCTTTTCGAAAATCGACGGCTTGATGCCGAAAGACTGCGCGCGCGAACGAACATAGGAAACCGCAGCAGAGACGCTTTCCTGCATTACCTCGCCCAGCTTGCCGGTCGCCTTCACATGGCCCTTGCCTGGCAGCATCACGCTTTCGATGGTCAGAATCTCGCCACCGACTTCCGTCCATGCCAGACCGGAGACCATGCCAACGAGATCTTCGGTTTCCGTCTCGCCATGCTTGAAGCGACGCACACCCGAGAACTCATCGAGATTTTCCGGCGTGATGGCTATTGTCTCGACCGAAGAGGTCACGAGACGCTTGACGACACGACGGGCAATCTTGGCGATCTCTCGCTCGAGGCTACGTACACCGGCTTCACGCGTGTAATGCTGGATCAGGCTGCGCAGGGCTGCGTCGCTGATCGACCATTCATGCGGCTTGAGGTTATGTGCCTCGGCCTGCTTGCCCACCAGATGGCGACGCGCAATCTCAACCTTCTCATCCTCGGTGTAACCCGACAGACGGATGATCTCCATGCGGTCCAGCAAAGGCTGGGGCATGTTCAGGCTGTTCGCCGTGGTCACGAACATCACGTCCGAAAGATCATAATCGACTTCGAGATAATGATCGTTGAACGTGCTGTTCTGCTCCGGGTCCAGCACCTCAAGAAGCGCCGAAGACGGATCACCGCGCCAGTCAGAACCGAGCTTGTCGATCTCATCAAGCAGGAAGAGCGGGTTGGACGTCTTGGCCTTTTTCATGCCCTGAACGATCTTGCCCGGCATCGAGCCGATATAGGTGCGACGATGCCCACGAATTTCGGACTCGTCATGCACACCACCCAGCGACATGCGCACGTATTGGCGCCCTGTCGCCTTGGCGATCGAACGCGCCAGTGAGGTCTTGCCGACACCCGGCGGCCCGACAAGGCACAGGATCGGCCCCTTCAGCTTTTGGGAACGCGTCTGCACGGCCAGATACTCAAGGATGCGTTCCTTGACCTTCTCAAGACCGTAATGCTCGGATTCAAGCACTTCTTCCGCTGCCGTGAAATCGCGCGAGACCTTCGAGCGCTTCTTCCAGGGAATGCTCAGGATCCAGTCGAGATAATTTCGCACAACGGTGGATTCAGCCGACATCGGGCTCATGCCGCGCAGCTTGCGCAGCTCGCCCATGGCCTTCTCGCGCGCTTCCTTGCTCAGCTTGGTCTTGACGATGCGCTCTTCGATTTCAGCCGTCTCGTCACGGCCGTCCTCCCCTTCACCGAGCTCCTTCTGGATCGCCTTGAGCTGCTCGTTGAGGTAATATTCGCGCTGGGTCTTTTCCATCTGCCGCTTGACGCGGTTGCGGATCTTTTTCTCGACCTGAAGAACGCCGATCTCCTGCTCCATATGGGCAAAGACCTGCTCCAGACGATGGCTGACAGAGCCACCCTCAAGGATATCCTGCTTTTCAGCGATCTTGAGGTTCAGGTGGCTCGCAATGGTGTCTGCCAGTTTCGAGAGATCCTCGATCTGGTTGAGAGACACCATGACTTCCGGGGCGATCTTCTTGTTGAGCTTGATATACTGCTCGAACTGGGAGATCGCCGTGCGGCCAAGGGCCTCGACCTCGCTCCCGGTTTCCGGTGCGTCAGCCACCTCCTCGATCTCGGCCTCGAAATGGCCGTCGATATCGTGGAATTCCTTGATGCGCGCGCGACGAATGCCCTCGACCAGCACCTTGACGGTGCCATCAGGCAGCTTGAGCAGCTGCAGGATCGTGGAGATCGTGCCGAAACGATAGATATCCTCAGCCGGCGGATCATCCTGCGAGGCGTTCTTCTGGGCAACAAGCAGGATCTGCTTGTTGTCACGCGTAACAGCTTCCAGGGCACGAACGGATTTTTCGCGACCGACAAAAAGCGGCACGATCATATGCGGGAAGACAACGATATCGCGCAGCGGCAGGACAGCAATTGTCTCGACCGGCTTTGCCTTGGCTGCTTCTGCCTTGGCTGCGGTGTTGAGCTTGCTCGCCGCAGTCTTCCTCTTTTTTTCACTCATGAAACTCTGATCTCCTTGAGGACGATCTCGGCAATGTCACCCGAAATTTGGCGTGAACGACGCCGCGTCTTGACTGCCGAAAAGGCAAGTTCTTTTCATATGAGAACGAAGGACCGGGGCAGCAAGCCGGTCCTCCGAATTTAGGGTGTCCCTCAGGCAGATTGCTCGGCGGGTTCTTCGGCCTTGCCCTTGCCGTAGACATAGACAGGCGCCGCACGGTTTTCGGCGACATCCTTGTTGATCACGACCTCTTCGACCCCGTCGAGACCGGGCAGATCGAACATCGTGCCGAGCAGAATGGCCTCCATGATCGAGCGCAGGCCACGAGCGCCTGTCTTGCGCGCGATGGCACGCTGGGCGATCTGGGTGAGCGCGTCATCTGTAAACGTCAGTGCAACGCCTTCCATCTGGAACAGACGCTGATACTGCTTCACGAGGGCGTTCTTGGGCTTGGAGAGAATGGCGACCAGCGTCTCCTCATCCAGATCCTCAAGCGTGGCAACGACCGGCAGACGACCGATGAACTCGGGAATGAGCCCGAATTTCAGCAGATCTTCCGGCTCGACATCGTGCAGGACGGCGCCGAGACGACGGTCATCAGGGTTCTGCACATCGGCGCCAAAGCCAATGCCCGAGCCCTTGCCGCGTGCCGAGATGATCTTGTCGAGACCGGCAAAGGCGCCACCGCAGATGAACAGCATGTTCGTCGTGTCAACCTGCAGGAACTCCTGCTGCGGATGCTTGCGCCCGCCCTGGGGCGGAACGGATGCAACCGTGCCTTCCATCAGCTTCAGCAATGCCTGCTGCACGCCCTCACCGCTGACATCACGCGTGATCGACGGATTGTCGGATTTACGCGAAATCTTGTCGATCTCATCGATATAGACAATGCCGCGCTGGGCGCGCTCGACATTGTAATCAGCGGCCTGAAGCAGCTTGAGAATAATGTTCTCAACGTCTTCACCCACATAACCGGCTTCGGTCAGGGTTGTGGCATCAGCCATCGTGAAGGGCACATCGAGGATACGCGCCAGCGTCTGAGCAAGCAGCGTCTTGCCTGTACCCGTCGGCCCGATGAGCATGATATTGGACTTTGCAATCTCGATATCATTGCTCTTCTGGGAATGGGCCAGACGCTTGTAATGGTTGTGCACGGCCACCGAGAGGGCGCGCTTGGCAATGAACTGGCCAATCACGTAATCATCGAGAACCTTGCAGATTTCCTTGGGAGTCGGCACCCCGTCACGCGACTTCACAAGATGCGTCTTGTGCTCTTCGCGGATGATATCCATGCACAGCTCGACGCATTCATCGCAGATGAAGACGGTAGGACCGGCAATGAGCTTGCGCACCTCGTGCTGCGATTTGCCGCAGAACGAGCAATACAGGGTGTTTTTCGAATCGCCGGTCTTGTTATTCATCGCTGCTCCTCCTCCCCGATCGGCCCGGCCATGCGACCGGAACGCGACAGGGGGAACTCCAAACTTAGGCCAGGCGATGAGAGCCCGGCAAGCCCCTCCGGTCTGAGGCTGTAACGGGGCGACCAGGCCCCGGGCACGAGGCTGCCTGCCGCAGCCCCGCTGAAGGTCCGGCGAGAGGGCCGGACCTCACAACCGGGAGCAGGCTCAGCCCTGCTCGGAAATGCTCTTGGGACGTGCCTGGACGACTTCGTCGATCAGGCCGAACTCCTTGGCTTCGTCAGCCGAGAGATAGCTGTCGCGCTCGAGCTTCTGCTCGATTTCCTCAAGCGTACGCCCCGTGTGATTGCGGTAGATCTCGTTCAGGCGCTTGCGGATTTCGAGAATCTCGCGTGCCTGGATTTCGATATCCGAAGCCTGCCCCTGAGCACCGCCCGAGGGCTGATGCACCATTACGCGTGCATTCGGCAGACAGAAGCGACGCCCCTTTTCGCCAGCAGCGAGAAGCAGCGACCCCATGGAGGCTGCCTGACCGATGCAGACAGTGCTGACCGGGCAACGGATATACTGCATGGTATCGTACATCGCGAGACCAGCCGAAACGACGCCGCCGGGGCTGTTGATGTAGAAAGAGATTTCCTTGCTCGGGTTGACGCTCTCCAGATAGAGAAGCTGCGCCGAGATGACTGCGGCCACCTGGTCATAGACCGGGCCTGTCAGGAAAATGATCCGCTCCTGAAGGAGACGGGAATAGATATCGAAAGCGCGTTCACCGCGTGACGTCTGCTCGACGACCATCGGTACGAGCGCGTTGTTGAAGATCTCGACAGGATCGCGATCCCTCATGGCCATTTCCGTTCCTAACTGCCACCGGCCCTCAACGGGCCGGTGTGTGACTTCTTCCATCTTGGTATGGCCACCATGAACGCCTAGAGCCCGTCCGTCAAAAAACGAACGGACTCCATGAGTCGCGGTGCGAATCAGACGATCAGAGGTCGGCCGGCGGGATCTCTGCGAGCTCTTCCGGCGTCACTTCCTTGTCGGTGACCTTGGCCAGCTCGATCAGATAATCGACGACCTTGTTCTCCAGAATCGGGCCACGAAGACCATCGGCTGCCTGCGGGTTCTTGCTGAAGAACTCGAACACGGCCTGCTCCTGACCCGGATAGCGCATGGCTTCCTGACGGACGGCCTGCATCAGCTCCTCACGGGAAACCGTGATTTCCTTCGTGCGACCGATTTCAGCCAGCAGAAGGCCAAGCTTCACGCGGCGTTCGGCGATCTTGCGATAATCGGCGCGCAGGGTATCTTCGTCCTTGCCCGCGTCTTCCTCGTCCATCTCACCCGAAGCGCGGTCCTGTTCGACGCGCTGCCAGATCTGACCGAATTCGCTCTCGACCATGCTCTCGGGAGCTTCGAAATCCGTCTTGTCAGACAGGGCGTCGAGCAGCTCGCGCTTGATGCGCAGGCGTGACAGCTGGCTGTATTCGCCTTCTGCCTGCTTGACGATGATGTCACGAACCTGAGCGATGTTCTCGAAGCCGATCTTCTTGGCCAGCTCATCATCAAGCGACGGGTCGACCGGGGTCTTGAGCGCATTCGCCTTGATGTCGAACGTCGCTTCCTTGCCAGCCAGTTCCTTTGCCTGATACTCGGCGGGGAACGTGACGGTGATCACCTTCTCTTCGCCAGCCTTCATGCCTTCGAGCTGCTCTGCAAAACCGGGGATGAAACCGTCGCCACCGATCTCGACATTGACGTCCTGCGCCGTGCCACCATCGAAAGGCGTGCCATCAAGCTTGCCGACGAAATCGCAGTTGACGACGTCACCCGAACGGGCGGCGCGGTCTTCCTCGATCGTCTCGAAGCTGCGCTGACGCTTGGCCAGCTCGGCCAGAGCCTTGTCGATGGTCTCATCAGCGGGCTTTGCCGTCAGACGGGTCAGCTCAAGACCGGAAAGGTCAGGAACAGCGATCTCGGGAAGAACTTCGAGTTCGATCTTGAACTCGAGATCGCCTTCACCTTCACCGCCGGAAACCAGCTCGACCTTCGGCTGAACGGCCGGACGCAGCTTGTTGTCTTCCAGCACCTTGGTGGTGGTCTCGTTGACGACCTGCTCGAGGATCTCGCCATTCAGGGCGGCGCCATAGCGCTGCTTGACGAGCGATGCGGGCACCTTGCCGGGACGGAAGCCAGGCAGGTTGATCGTGCGGCCGAGCTCGGCGAGACGAGCGGCGCGTCGCGCCTCCAGATCGCCAGCCGGCACAGTGACGGTAAAGCCGCGCTTCAGACCTTCGGATTGCGTTTGGGTAACCTGCATCTGTCAGGCGATCCTCTATTGACCGGGTTGCCATCGGGGCCCTGCACCCAGCTTCATCGCAGCACAGGCAAGGCAGGAAGCCCCGACTAAGGAGAAAATATTTGGTACGGGCGGAGGGACTTGAACCCCCACGACTTGCGCCACCAGAACCTAAATCTGGCGTGTCTACCAATTCCACCACGCCCGCACACGCAGCCCAGTCCAAGACCGGGCCGTCAAGCGCGCCGCTTTACAGCACAATTTCAGATTTCACAAGCCAGTGCGATCGCCTTGGCGCGCGCATCGCCCAGATGGGCGTCGAGTGCCTCGACAATCGGCCAGTTTCCAGCGCGCATCCCTGCCTCACCATGCAGCCACACACCGGCGCAGGCGGCTTCCCAAGGGGCCATACCGGCAGCAAGCATCGTCGCAATCACGCCTGCCAGCGTATCGCCCGAACCGGCTGTCGCCAGTGCCGGGCTCGCGTGGTCATTGAGCGCAACCCGCCCGTCGGGTGATACAATCACGCTGACGGCACCCTTGAGCACGACTACCGCCCCAATACGCTGCGCCGCCTCTCGCGCCGCAGCAACGAGATCATCCCCCGGCGCACCAAAAAGTCTGGTAAATTCTCCGATATGGGGCGTGATGACAGAAACGCCACGGAGCTTTTCCGGCTCACTTCCTGCCCAGCCCAAAGCGCCAGCATCGGCCAGAACAATGCGTTCCGATGCAAGAAGAAGCGGCAGACTCGCAGCGACTTCTGGCTCGGTCAGGCCTGGCCCGCAGAGCCAGACCCTGCGACGCTCGTCTTCAAGCAGTGTTTTCAGCGGCCCGTCGTCAATCACCAGACCGGGCGCACCAAGGCAATAGGCCGCTGCACCCTCCCCGGCACTGATACGCACCAGTCCGGCTCCACTTGCCCGCGCACCGGCCGCGGCCAGCCTGGTCGCCCCTGGCATGACCTGGCCTGCACAGATACTGACGACACCCCGACGGTATTTGTGATCTTCCGGGCTCATCGCCGGCACGTGCCAGAGCCCCGGTCCATTGAGCCAGATCGTGGGCCCCGCGGCCTCAAGGCAGACCTCAGGCATGCCGATATCCGCGCAGATGAGCTCGCCACAGATTTCGCGCCCCGGGTACAGTATGTGCCCGGGCTTGGGACGGACGAATGTAACGCTCATGCGATAATCCGGCCCCTCAACCAGAGCGGCTCCGGTTGTGCCATTGACCGTGCTGGGCAGATCGATCGCCACAAGCGTTCTGGCTGCAGAAAGCACCGCCACCACCTCAGGCGCCGGGGGGCGGTCGAGGCCCGCACCGAAAACAGCATCGATCACCAGATCGGCGCGGCGGGCATTCTCTGGTGCAAAATCTGTTATTCGCCCGCGATACTGCGCCGCAGCCCCAAAGGCAGCACTTCCCTCACGGGGCGGTGCCAAAGGGGCGACCTGAACCGACCAGCCCGCACGCTCGAGATAGCGGGCCGCGACATAACCATCGCCACCATTATTGCCCGGCCCGCACAGCACCAGCACACGGCAGGGCGCAAAACGCGCCCTGATTGCCTGAGCCACAGCCCAGCCAGCCCGATCCATCAGCGCGCTGATCCCGATCGTTTCGCTCGCCTTTCGATCCATCTCGCCGCATTGCGCGGGCGTGGGCAGGGAAAAACGCAGGTCAGACTTCATGGGCATGTCACTCCGCAGTTGATGATTTCGCGCATACTGCTAGGGAACGTCGCATAACCTTCCGGTATTCCTGATCCCGCGCTTTTGAGGGCACGAAGTGTTCCGGACCTGATTTCTGGTGGAGAAGACATGTCGAACCCGTTTCTCTGGAGCGTCATCCTCGCGCTTCACCTGCTCTGCATGGCCTACTGGATTGGCGGCGGTCTCTATGCCGCCATCGTCAGCCGCAGCACTGTGGCCCTGCTTGAGCCGGCCCAGCGCCAGAATGTGCAGATCCAGCTGATCGCACGCTATTTCCGCGCCCTCCTGCATATCGTACCGACCGCTCTGGTAACGGGCTGGCTTCTTGTTCTGCATATGGGCGGATTCGGCGCGATGAGCCTGCCGATCAATATCATGCAGGGCCTTGCGCTGATCATGGCGCTGATTTTCCTGAGCGCCTATTTCGGCCCGTTCCAGAGCCTGCGCCGCGCCATCCGCCCCCAGCCCGCCCTTTTCGCCAAGGTGCGCCTGCGCGTCATTCTGATGGTCGCTGTGGGCGTGCTCACCGTTTTCTGCGCTGCCATGGGCGGCGATATCTGATCTTTTTTACCCCGATACTGGCTTGGGGTATGAAAAACGCGTCATTCATTGCGTTTTCGTGCCCAAGCAACGGAAAATCTTGCCTTTTGCAGGATTTCAAGATAACGCACGGGCGATTGGCTCAGGCTCTGCGCTTGCCCGGCTTCAGCGTGGCATTGCCCGAGCGCCAGATTATTTTTCTAGACCTCCATAGTTATCAGAGAGCAGTTTGACCGCAAAATCGACCGCAGGTTCGGCAAAAACCTCCCCCGCACGCAAGAAACGTTCCTCTTCCAAGACGGAGAATGGTGTGGTGGAATCCGTGGCAGAAGCCCTGCCACGCGACATTCCGTCCGAAGCCCCGGCGGCTGAACCCCCGGTCAAGGCGAAGCGTGGCCGCAAGCCTCAGGCACCTGAAGCTGTCGAGACACCTGTCGCTGCTGCAAAGCCTTCGCGCAAGAAATTGGTCAAGGCCGCACCGGTCGAAAAGAAAATGCAGGCTCCCGAGACTGTTGCGGCCGCAGAAGCAGCCGAGCCGGTCAAGCGCGGGCGCGGTCGCCCCCGCAAGACCCCTGTCGCAGCCTCTGTGAGCGAACCCGCTGCTGTTGCGGCCCCAGTTGAAGAGCCGAAGCCCAAACGCGGCAGAAAGCCCGCTGCCGCCAAGGAAGCGGTTTCTGCCAAATCCGCAGCGCCCAAGCCTCGCGCGAAGGCAGCAAAGACTGCTCCTGTCGTAGCTGCGGCAGAGGCACCTTCCATCGAAGTCGCCGCAGAGAACACCCCTGCCGCCCGCAAGCGCACACCACGCAGCACGACCAGGGCTGAAACCCGCAAGGCCGCTGTGAAGGACGCCGCAGAGAAAGTCGCCGCACAGGATAATGCTCCCGCGATCGAAGTCCCTGCGGCCGAATTAGTGGAGGCGACACCAGAAGCGGTCAGCGAGTCCTCTGCCAAGCGTGGCCGTCGCAGACGCGGCGCATCCGCGAAGGCAAATGCCGTCGTTCCTGCACCTGAAGCAGCGCCTGCAGCGACACCGGAACTCGACCCGGCCCTGAAGGCGATTGTCGAGGCTCCCAAGCCGCTCTTTTCAGAACTTGGCCTGTCCGCCCCGATCATGCGCGCCATTGAAGAGATGGGCTACGAGCATCCTACCCCAATCCAGGCGCGAGCCATCCCGGTGGTTCTCAGTGGTCAGGACGTGCTCGGCGTTGCCCAGACAGGTACGGGCAAAACGGCCTCGTTTACCCTGCCGATGCTTGAGCGTCTGGCCGGATCGCGTGCCCGCGCCCGTATGCCGCGCTCGCTGATTCTGGAACCCACACGCGAATTGGCGTTGCAGGTTGCTGAAAACCTGACCCTTTACGGCAAGCATCTCCGACTCAACCATGCCCTGCTCATCGGTGGCGAGAGTATGGCCGATCAGCGCGCTGTACTGAATCAGGGTGTCGATATCCTGATCGCGACGCCCGGTCGTCTGATGGATCTCTTTGATCGCGGCGGGCTGCTTCTGACCCAGACCGGCATCCTCGTGATCGATGAAGCCGACCGTATGCTGGATATGGGCTTCATTCCCGATATCACCCGTATCGTGTCGATGCTCCCCGCTCATCGCCAGACCCTGCTCTTCTCGGCAACAATGGCACCAGAAATTCGCACGCTTGCCGACCAGTTCCTGCACCTGCCGGAAGAAATCACGGTATCGCGCCCGTCATCTGTGGCAACGACCATCGAAGAAGCCCTTCTGGTTGTTGACGAGCATGAAAAGCGCCGGGTTCTGCGCAAGCTGCTGAAGCGTGAAAACGTCCAGAACGCCATCGTGTTCTGCAACCGCAAGCGCGATGTCGATGTGCTCTACAAATCCCTGCACAAGCACGGATTCTCCGTTGGGCATCTGCATGGTGATCTGGCGCAATCGCTGCGTTTCAAGACGCTCGAACGCTTCAAGAGCGGTGAGCTGCAGATTCTCGTCTGCTCTGACGTCGCTGCGCGTGGCATCGATATCGGCGGGCTCTCGCACGTCTTCAATTTCGATCTGCCTTTCAACGCGGAAGACTATATCCACCGCATCGGGCGCACGGGTCGTGCAGGCAAGACGGGTCATGCGTTCAGCCTGGCATCACCACGCCAGAAGCTGCTGGCCGAGGCAATTGAAAAGCTGAAACACGCACCGATTCCGCTGATCGAAATCGAGGGTGTGGAAAGCCTGCCCTGGGCCGACCCGGAGCAGGACGGCGCACAGCCTGAGCGTCGCGAACGCTCTGGCAAGGAACGTGGTGGACGCCATAACCGTCGCGGTGAGAACCGTGACCGTGGTGACCGCCCTGTGGCGAACGAAGCCCTGCGTCAACAGCCGCGTGACAGGGCTGAGTCAGCCAATGGTTCCATCGCGCCGACCACCCCCTTCGATCACGATGCCCCGCGCACGGGGTTCGGTCACGACACACCCGCCTTCATGCTGCTCCCCCGCCGCAATCGGAAAGCCGAAAATGACGACCAGATTGGGCCGATCCAGCATCGCGGCACTGTCTGAGTTCTGATGGCTTCCCTTATCGAAACGAAGGTTCTTTCTTTCGGCGCAAATGGTGACGGGCTTGTTCTCATTGAAGACAAGCCCGCCTATGTTCCGGAAACGGTGCCGGGTGATACGCTCAAGCTGCGTTATGACGGGTCACGTCATGTCGAGGTGATCGACCTGCTGTCTCCATCGCCCGACAGGGTCGCGCCTGTCTGCTCCCTGTTCGGAAGCTGCGGCGGCTGTGCCATGCAGACAACGGCTCGACCGGCGCTGCTGGACTGGAAGATCGGGCTTGTCCGTCATGCCCTGAATCGTGCGGGGTTCGAGACCCTCCCCCGATTCGAGTCGATGCAGGTTCCCGCAGAGAGCCGCCGTCGAATCGATCTCGCTTTCCAGCGCCAACCGGGAAAAATCATACTGGGGCTACACCGCCGCCACGGCGATGTGGTCGATATGACAGAATGCCATGTCATCGATCCGACCCTCCTGGCCCTGCTGGACCCGCTACGCGAGGTTCTGGGCGGGTTAGGTGCGGTGACCGGTGGCGGCGATCTCCAGATCAATCTCTACAGTTCGGGGCCGGATCTGCTGATCGCAACCGATTCCGCGCTTGTGCCGACGGATCGGGTCAAGCTCGCCGCCTTCGGTCGCGCGCACAAGATTCCCCGTATTTCCTGGCGGTCCAGACGTCGCCCCAATGAGGGTTATGAAATCGTGGCCCAACAGGGCCCGGTCTTTCATGCCTTTGGTGCGGTCAAGCTCACTCCGCCGCCCGGCGGCTTCCTGCAGGCGACCAACCAGAGCGAAACAGCCATTGCCGATGCTGTTCTTGCCGCACTGCCTGCACTCAATCGACGCGATCCGATCGTCGAGCTGTTTGCCGGTTTTGGCACACTGACCGTCCCGCTGGCACAGAAGGGCCGGGTTCTGGCTTATGAGGGTCATTTCGAGGCTATAGCGGCCCTGAAATCCGGCGCGATCGGCCAGCGTATCGAAACCACGCATCGTGATCTGACACGTCAGCCGCTCATCGCGAAGGAATTCGCCAAGGCACGCGTGATCGTTCTCGACCCGCCCCATGCAGGGGCCCTGTCACAGATGGACCATATCGCGCGTTCGGGTGTGGAAGACATCATCTATGTCAGCTGCAACCCACAGGCCCTGCAGAAAGACGCAGCCCTGTTGGCCAAGGCTGGCTATGAGGTTCTGTCGGTGTCGGTTATCGACCAGTTTCTCTGGTCTACCGAAGTCGAAGCCGTCATCAGCTTCACGACAAGCAAGAAGAGACTTTCACGTCGTCAGACGTGAAAGCTTTCTCCGCAGCCGCAACGGCCTTTTTCATTGGGATTGGTAAAGGTGAACCCTGATTCGAGGTCCTTGACCTCGTAATCCATCACCGTGCCGATCAGAAACAATGTGGCCTTGCGGTCAACAAGCAGCTTGAGCCCGTGATCGGTCACGGATTCATCGCCCGGTGAAGCGCTTTCCACAAAGCTCATGTCATAGGACATGCCCGAGCAGCCACGCGTATTGACGCCAATACGCAGGATCTGTCCCTTATTGGCCCCTTCATAGAGCTGTTTCAGGCGCTTTGCCGCACGCTCGGTCATCTGCATCAGAGGGGGCAGTTCCCGCTTGACGGGTGAAGGCACTGTCTGTGTGTCGCTCATGGCTTTTCTCCCCGTTCAGAACATGTTCAGCGCAAGACGCGCATCGTCGCTCATGCGGCTCATATCCCATGGTGGATCCCAGACGATCATCACACTCGCCTTGCTGACACCGGGCAGTGCAGCCACGGCCTCACGCACCTGCTCAGGCAATTCCTGCGCGCTTGGGCAATTGGGGGCGGTGAGCGTCATCTCGATATCCACTCGACCGTCATCATGCAGATCGATCGCGTAGATCAGACCGAGCTCGTAGATATTGACCGGAATTTCGGGGTCATAAACGGTCGCAATGGCCGAAATGACGCTGTCTTCGTCAGGCACACCCGTGGCTGCGCCTTCGACAGCGGCTTCTTCTGCCGGGGCACCGAGCGGTCTGGTCAGGATATGGTTTTCATCAGTCATGAGAGATCCTTCCTGTGTCAGACCAGCATCTGCCGGGCACGGGCTACGCCCTTGACCAGGACATCGATGTCATCGCGTGTCGTATAGACGCCAAAGCTGGCCCGGGCTGTCGCAGTAAGGCCGAGACGGCGGATTAGTGGCTCGGCACAATGCTGACCTGCGCGGATGGCGATACCCAGCCGGTCCAGCAGCACAGCCAGATCATGCGGGTGCGCCCCTTCAACGACGAAGGAAACCACACCACCCTGCTCCTTCGGAGCACCCACGAGACGCACACCCTCGCAGGCACCGAGTGTCTCGCGTGTATAGGCGACGAGCGCCTCTTCATGCGCGGTAATCGCCTCGGCGCCCAGCTCTTCCATGAAGGAGAGTGCGGCTCCCAGACCGATCACCTCAATGATCGGCGGTGTACCCGCCTCAAATTTATGCGGTATTCTGGCCCAGGTAGATTTCTCGAAGCTGACGCTCTCGATCATCTCGCCACCACCCAGAAAAGGTGGCATCGCCTCGAGCAATTCCGTCTTGCCCCAGAGCAGACCAATCCCTGTGGGACCGTAAAGCTTGTGCCCAGTGCAGACGAAGAAATCTGCGTCGAGATCCTGCACATCAATCGCGCGATGAACGGCCGATTGAGACCCGTCGAAAAGAATACGGGCGCCATACCGATGGGCAAGACGCGCCAGTTCCTTCGCAGGGGTCAGCGTGCCGAGCACGTTGGACATATGCGTAATGGCTACCAGACCGACACGACCATCCTCGAGCAGGGCCTCATAGGCCGCCAGATCGAGATCGCCCTGTTCGGTAATGGGCGCGACGCGCAATTCGATGCCCTGCCGGTCACGCAGCATCTGCCAGGGCACAAGGTTGGAGTGATGCTCCAGCTCGGAAATCAGGACAGCCTGACCTGGCTTGAGCAAGGCTCCGTAGGAATGCGCGGCGAGGTTGATCGCCTCGGTGCTGTTTCGTGTGAAAATGATCTCGTGACGGTCAGGCGCTTTTAGAAAGCGCGCCGCCTGTGTACGCACCGATTCATACGCTTCCGTCGTGCGCTCGCTCATCCAGTGCAGCCCGCGATGGATATTTGCATATTGGTGCTGCATGGCCTGCGCCATCGCATCGATCACGCAATCCGGTTTCTGCGCCGAAGCTGCGCTATCCAGAAAGACGAGCGGGCGCCCGTGGACGGTTTCCGAAAGGATCGGAAACCGGCTGCGCAGGGTCGCGAAACGATCGAGAACGTCGTTTGAGGTCATCATGCCTCTCTTTTCTGCCACCAGGCATCGACACGCCGGTCGAGCAACGCATAAGCGGCCTCATCCGTCACCAGCGCCAGAGCGTCGAGAAGGAAGGCGCGCACCAGAATGGCGCGGGCTTCGGCATGCGGAATGCCACGGGCACGAAGATAGAAAAGCTGCTCGTCATCAAGCGCGCCGACAGTGGCACCATGGCTGCATTTGACGTCGTCAGCGTAGATCTCAAGCTCTGGCTTGCTGTCGATCTGAGCTTTCTCAGAAAGGAGAAGCGCCTGATTCATCTGATAGCCATCGGTCTTCTGAGCGATGCGATCGACAAAGATCTTGCCCTGGAATACGCCATGACCCGCATCCATCAGCACATTCTTCACCGTCTGGCGGGAATTGCAGTCAGGGGCGGCGTGTGTAATCACCGAGGTCAGATCAGCATGCTGCGAACCAGCCAGAAGCTGGGCTGCGTTGACATGCACGATGGCATGCTTGCCACCCAGATGAGCCAGAACCTCGTGACGCGAGAGCTTTGCCCCCAGCGTGAGGGTGAAGCTGTCATAGGTGCCATGCTCGGCGATCCGGGCATTGACCAGAGCGAGATTGGTCGCTTCCAGACTGTCCTGCTGTATGCGCAGATGGGTCAGATGGGCCTTTTCCGCCACCGAAACCGTCAGGCTCGGATTGGCGAGATACGCACCCTCACCCGACTGGATATCGAGCAGTGTCAGTTTCGCGCCGGCATCCAGCGTGATCTGATGCGCAAGATGCGTGGACACCTGATCACCATTGGTGACGAGGGATACAAGCGCGATCTGGCCAGCATCGACATCGGCAGCCACTCGCAGGGCAATGCCAGGCTGCTGCATGGCATTATTGAGCACGCTGAGCGGACGATCAGCCAGAAGCGGAACGGACAGATCCGCAACCTCGACCGTATCCGGCAGGCTGGTCAGGGCAGCGACCGCAGCACCGTTGACGACGACAATGCGATGCCCCTCAAGCGCCTCGGGCGCGAGACGGGCAAGAAGCGCCCTAGCTTCGTCGACCGACACGGCATCCGGTGCAGCAAACCCGGTCTTGTCCAGATCGCGCAGCGGCGTGTAGCGCCAGGCTTCAAGGCGACGCTGCGGCAGCCCCTGACGCTCGAGGAGGCTGCGCGCTTCGCCCTGATGTGCCCGCGAAAGAAAGGACTCGATCGCGGGAGAAATGGCGGTTGCGCCGCTCATGCCACCGCCTCGAGATATTGCTGATAGCCCTGCGCCTCAAGCGCCAGCGCCACTTCGCCACCACCGCTATGGATGATCTTGCCCTTGGCCATGACATGCACGCGGTCAGGCTTGATGTAGTCGAGCAGACGCTGGTGATGGGTGATGATCAGCGCAGAGAAGTCGGGACCGCGCAGACTATTCACGCCTTCTGCGACGATACGCAGGGCATCGATATCGAGACCGCTATCCGTCTCGTCGAGAATAGCGAATTTCGGACGCAGCATGCGCATCTGTAGCACTTCATTGCGCTTCTTCTCACCGCCCGAGAAGCCGACATTGACGTTACGCTTGAGCATCTCGTCAGACATGTGCAGGTGCTTCGTCTCGGCACGTACGGCCTTGAGAAAGCCCACCGCATCGAGCTCGTCTTCCTTGCGGGCGCGACGCACCGCATTGACGGCTGTACGCAGGAAGTTGGCGTTATTCACCCCCGGTAGCTCGATCGGCGCCTGGAAAGCGAGAAACACGCCGAGAGCTGCGCGCTCTTCCGGCTCGAGCGCCAGAAGGTCTTCGCCAAGAAACTCGGCGCTGCCGCCTGTCACTTCATAGTCTTCACGACCGGCCAGCACATAGGAGAGCGTCGACTTGCCCGAACCGTTCGGACCCATGATGGCATGGATCTGGCCCTTGGGCACTTCGAGGTCGAGACCGCGCAGAATCTCCTTCGGGGTTCCGTTATCGTCAATCTGCGCACAGAGACCGGAAATTTTCAGAAAATCATTCATGATGCGGCTCTTTACCCGACGCTACCTTCAAGACTGAGTTGCAGGAGCTTCTGAGCTTCCACTGCAAACTCCATGGGGAGTTCCTTCAGGACATCCTTGCAGAACCCGTTGACGATGAGACCCACGGCATCTTCTTCCGACAGGCCACGTGACCGGCAGTAGAAAAGCTGGTCTTCAGAAATCTTCGAGGTGGTCGCCTCATGCTCGACACGTGCCGTCATGTTGCGGTTCTCGATATAGGGCACGGTGTGCGCACCGCACTGATCGCCGATCAGCAGGCTGTCGCATTGCGTGAAGTTACGCGCGCCACGGGCCTTTGGCATCATGCGCACCAGACCGCGATACGTGCTGTCTGAATGACCCGCCGAAATGGTCTTGGCGATGATGGTCGAGCGCGTGTTGGGCGCCAGATGGATCATCTTCGTACCCGTATCGGCCTGCTGACGGTTATTGGTCACGGCGACAGAATAGAATTCACCGACCGATCCCTCTCCTGCAAGAATGCAGGACGGATATTTCCATGTAATGGCAGACCCGGTCTCGACCTGGGTCCAGGAGATCTTGGCATTGCGACCACGGCAGGCGCCACGCTTGGTCACGAAATTATAGATGCCGCCCTTGCCATTCTCGTCACCCGGATACCAGTTCTGGACCGTGGAATACTTGATCTTGGCGTCGTTCATAGCCACCAGCTCGACGACCGCAGCATGAAGCTGGTTCTCGTCCCGCATCGGCGCAGTACAGCCTTCGAGATAGGATACCGTTGCGCGATCTTCGCAGATGATCAGCGTGCGCTCGAACTGCCCCGTATTACGGGCATTGATCCGGAAATAGGTCGACAGCTCCATCGGGCATTTCACACCTTCTGGCACATAGACGAACGAGCCATCGGTAAAGACTGCCGAATTGAGCGCTGCAAAGAAATTATCGCTTACCGGCACCACGGAGCCAAGATAGCGCTTCACCAGCTCGGGATGCTCGCGAATGGCGTCGGAGATCGGGCAGAAGATTACGCCCGCCTCTTCCAGCGTCTTGCGGAAGGTGGTCACAACCGACACGGAGTCAAACACGGCATCAACGGCTACCGGCAGACGCGCTTCCTGCTCGCCAGCACCTTCGACACCGGCCAGAATGGCCTGTTCATGCAGCGGAATGCCGAGCTTTTCGTAGGTGCGCAGCAGCTCCGGATCGACTTCTTCAAGCGATTTCGGGCCGGGCTTGCTTTTCGGCTCGGCGAAATAGAAGGCGTCCTGATAGTCGATGGCCGGATATTCGGGCTTCTGCCAGCTCGGCTCTTCCATCGACTGCCAGGCGCGGAAAGCCTGCAGACGCCAGTCGAGCATCCATTCGGGTTCCTGCTTGCGCGCGGAGATGAACCGGATGGTCTCTTCGCTCAACCCTTTCGGCGCGAACTCCATCTCGATATCGGTCTCGAAACCCCATTTATAGGTCGATTGACCGAGCGTTTCGACGGCTTCACGGGTTTCCGTTACGGCTGGCATCTCATCCCTCCCTGGCAGGATGGTGATCATGAGCAACGCAGCGCGACGCAGGCGCGAAACCGCCTGTCAGATGCGCACGGCTCATATCGTCAAGATTGATGGATTCGAGTGTCGAGCGAATGGCCTTGTTCACCATATCCCACTGACCCGATGACAGGGCGCAGAGCGATTTCGCTTCGCATACACGCCCCTCGACACAGGCAGTCAGCGCGATCGGTCCGTCGACCGAGGTAATGACAGCAGCAATCGAAATCTCGGAAAGGGCACGGGCGAGACGATAGCCGCCCCTCGCGCCACGATGCGAGGCCACGAGGCCATCGGCAGCCAGACCCTTGAGCAGTTTCGCAACGGTCGGCTCCGGCACGCCAGTCGCCCCCGCAAGCGCGGTGGCTGTCATGAGCGTGTCCTGTTGGCCAAGCTGCACGAGCAGAACCGTTGCGTAATCAGCGAGTTTCGATAACCTGAGCATTGTGCTCCCTCGATCAGTCCCGCATGGACAGAAATTAAAGACCTAAATGGTGCTATTTTTAGTAGCAGATGCGCGCTGAGGGTCTCTGCGTCAACCCTTTTCGGCCCTTGTTACAAAGAGAAAAACTTTGCCTAGCCGAGATGGCCGAAGCAGAGCCGCATCAGCATGTCGAGAACCGCGCCCACCACAAAACCGACCAGCGTGCCATTGATGCGAATGTATTGCAGATCGCGCCCGACGCGCTGCTCCAGCCTTGCCGAAAGCTCTGACGGATCCCACCGCTCCATCACCGAAGCAATATAACTGGCAAGCTTGTCACGCAGAGAAGGCAGGATGCGCAGAAGTGTCGTCTTGAGCGTCTGCTCCAGACGGGCGCGCATGGCGGGGTCGTGGTCGAGCTGATCGGCCAGACTGAGCAGGGCGGCCTCGATCACGCTGCGGCTCCAGCCATCATCACTGGCCAGATCGGCCTCTGCAAGCCCTCTGAAGCGCTGCCAGATTTCCGACCACCAGAGCTTGAGGCTGTCATGCCCGAGATAGCCCGACATCGCATCGCCAAAGCGCGCGCGGCGCTCCGGGTCCTGCTCGAGCCGGTCAATCTCCTGCCTGATCCAGCCGGTAAAGCCCTCACGCAGTTCCGAATCCTGCGGATCGACACGGTCCAGTTCGAGATAGAGCGCCGTGATCACGCGATTGGCCACTGACGGCCCTATGGCCCAGCCGATCATGCGCCCGCCCTGTTCGCGCACACGCTCTTCAATGAAGCTACGCAAGGTCGCTTCGCGCTTTTGCACGCCCCCCTTGAAGCGTTCGAGCAGGGCCGAGAGCACTTCCTGATGCAGCTCGTTATCAACCAATGCCCTGAGGGCGCGTGTCACGACCTTGATGGAGGCTTCGCCACGAGCCAGCACCGGCAGGGCCTTGCCTATGGCGGCCGAGGCGCGTCCGTCTTCCAGCCTGTCGAGCATATCCGGCACACTGCGTCGAAGGGCTGACGCCGTTGCATTGGCTGTGCGCGGCTGGCGCAGAAGATTGGCGAGAATGCGCGCCACATCCGCCGAAGCGAGGGCGCGGCTGGCGTCTTCCTCTGTAAAGAACTGGGTCGAAACGAAACGCCCCAGGGCTCGCGCCAGACGCGGCTGCTGACGGGGCAGAACGGCCGTGTGCGGAATCGGCAGACCGAGCGGATGCCGGAACAAAGCTGTCACGGCAAACCAGTCCGCAATGCCGCCAACAACCCCCGCCCGCGCGCCCGAGCGCAGCACTTCAAGCAGGAAATGATCCTTCACCAGCCCCATTGCAGGCAGGCCGGCAGAAAGCACCATGACCCCGCCCATCGAGACGAGCAGCCCACCAGCAAGACGGCGTGAGGCTTTGAGCCCGGCAAGCGCTTCCGCCTCCGTGGTGCCGCTCTCTGCCTGACGCTCAGTGCCGGGGGAATTATCGGAATTCGGATGCTGCATTTTCAACCGATTATCATCAGTCGGATAAAAAGTCCTGCACCTCCCGCGATCCTCCATTGCCATCATGTCTTTGGCATGGAAAACCAAACGCAGTCCGTGACCTGAATTCAAGCGAGAGTGCCTTGTCCAATACCGCGCCGCATCACGCCCCTGACGGAACGCCCGCCCAGAAGGCGGACCAGAAACCTGCCGCCATCGCCAGTGAGGGCGCCGTTTTTGCCGAACGTCTGACAGGCGAGATGCAGGCGCTTCAGGATCGCGCAGCGCATGAGCGCCACGCACCGGACCCGATCGAAACATTATCAAGCCAGATCGGTGACGAACTGATCGACGGCAATCTCTCGGTTGCGACCCTCGAGAACACTGTACGCGTGCTGCGCGACGGCAATCTCAAGCAACGCGCTGCGCGGCTGCGCAGCTATGTCGGCCTGAAAGGTGAGGCAACACCCGAGGAGCGCCTCGACGAGGCAGCACGCAAGACGGTCGAAAGCTGCGACACGGTCGAAGGGCTGATTGCCAAGCTTTCCCGCCCCGGCTTTGCAGCCGTCTTTACGGCGCACCCGACCTTCGCTCTGGCCGATAATGTCTATCGCCACATTGTCGAGATGGCGACCGACCCCAGCCACAAACTGCCCGAGCTGAAGTCGCATCGTCGCGAGGGCGCCCCTACCCTCGCCCATGAGCAGAATCTGGCGCTCACCGCCATTCTGCGCGGGCGCGATGCGCTCGATATCTTCAATGCGTCCATTCTGAAACACGCTGCCGCGCGCTGGCCCGAGCAGGAAGCCACGCTCGCTTCATTTGATATCAGAACGCTCATTCTGGCGACCTGGGTCGGGTTCGACACAGATGGCCGCAGCGATATCCACTGGTGGGACACGCTGCGCATTCGCCTTGCGCTCAAGCGCACGCAGCTCGAACGCCTGCGCACGCAGCTCGAATCCCTGCTGCCGCAATGCTCGCAACTCGTCGCCCGTATCGATGTCGCGCTGGGTGCGGTGAAGGAGCAGGAAGCCGCCTGCCCCGACCAGCAGCATCATGACGCCGTCGCTATCGCCGATTTTGCCCGCACGCTGGTCAGCCGACGCGAAGCCGCGCTCAGTTCAGCCGAGACGCTGGCACCGCTTTTCGAAGAGGCGCTCGCGCTGGTCGACGGCCCGAAGCGCGCAGCCCTGCTGACAGCCCGCTCGGGCTTCATGGCGCACGGTCTGGGCGCAGCCCATATCCATACCCGCCTGAACGCGACCCAGATTTACAATGTGGTGCGTCATCGTCTCGGGATTGAAGACGATCCCACCATTCCGTCGCGCCGCCGCCTTGTGCTGTCGCAGATCAACGAGGCCCTCGAATCGCTCAAGGCGCCCATCCCCGTCGATTTCGGCGCGCTGATGATTGAGCAGTCTTCGGCTGGTCGCCTGATGATGACCATGGCGCAGATCCTTAAGCATATCGATTGCGGCACACCGATCCGCTTCCTGATTGCCGAGACCGAAAGCGGCTATACGCTGCTCGCGACGCTCTGGCTGGCGCGTCTGCTGGGTATTCGTGACGACCAGATCCAGATTTCTCCGCTTTTCGAAACGCAGAGCGCTCTCGAACACGGCGAGATCATTCTCGAGGAAGCGTTCCGCTCGCCACACTGGCGCGACTACATCCGCAATAATGGCCGTCTCTGCCTGCAATTCGGCTATTCGGATTCGGGACGCTATATCGGCCAGCTTGCCGCGACCAATCTGGTCGAGCGCCTGCGCCTGCGTACGCTGTCTCTCATGCAGAAACACGGCATGAAAGATATCGAACTCGTTCTGTTCGACACCCATGGCGAGAGCATCGGCCGCGGCGCCCATCCCTTCAGCCTGTCGGATCGTCTCAGCTATTTCTCGCCGGACCATACCCGTGGTCTTTTCGCCAAGGCTGGCATCAGCCTGCGTGAGGAAGCGGCCTTTCAGGGTGGCGATGGCTACACGCTGTTCGGCACTGCACCGCTGGCCGCCTCGACCATTGCGACCCTCGCAGAGCATCTGACCCGCCCGCTTTCGACCGCGCGCGACCCGATCTATGACGAGCCGGATTTCTCATCCGATTTCTTCTCGACCATCGCACTCGACATGAGCAGCCTTGTTGAAGATCCCGGCTATGCAGGGCTGCTCGGGGCGTTCGGTCCGGCACTCATCGATAAATCAGGCTCACGCCCCTCTGCCCGTCAGGGCGATGGCATCAGCGTGACGCGGATCACCCATCCGAGCCAGCTGCGTGCCATCCCGAACAATGCCATTCTCGAGCAGCTCGGCTGGTGGACGAATGTGCTGCAGGGCTTCGGCACGGCAGCCTCGCGCCACCCCGAAACCTTCGAGAAACTGGCCCGCAGCAGCCGACGCTTCGGCCTTGCGCTGGATTTTGCCCGACAGGCAGCGGCGCATTCCGATATCGGTGCTTTGCGCGGTATCGTGCGTCTTCTCGACCCCGGCACCTGGCTCGACCGCGCAGCTTCTGCCCGCAACGAAGAGCAACGCAGCCAGCATCTCGTTCTGGCGAGCGGACTGGAAGAGCTGGAATTCTGGCGCAGCCTGCCTGCGATGTTTCGACGCATCCAGGCCGATCACATCGCGCTTGAATCAGTCTGGAGCCACACCCTCAAGATGAGTGCGCAGGAGCGCACGCTTCACGCGATCCGTCATGCCGTCATCGGCCAGATCTGGATTCTGGCCACGCGCATCCCCTATTTCAGCCCGCGCAATGACATCAATCGCGAGACGCTGCTCAAGCTCGTGCTGCAACTCGAGATTCCCGCCGTGCTCAAGCGTCTGTCGGAAATCTTCCCGCAATCGGCCGGGATGGTTACCGATCTCGACTTCCATGAGCCCAGCGGGCCGCGTGACGATCATGGCTTCACGCGCGAGCACGAGGAAATCTTCGCACCGATGGCGCGTCTTTTTGCCGTTCTGCGTGAAATCAGCGTAGCGGTCATGCATGCCAATGGCTCGTTCGGCTAAAACAGGGAGCACGGGACAAATGAAAAAAGTCAGAACGGGCTCTTCCCTGTTCCTGTGCGGTCTCCTTGCCATGATGGTGCAGCTCGCCCCTGCGCGGGCTACACCGATCCCTTCTCTACAACCCTTCTCTCTCGTCGATGGTGAGACACGCCTCGCCTTCACCGGCGGACTCGACCCGCAACGTCTATGGGCGCTGGCACCAGGCACGTCGTTTTCGGTAATCAAGACATGGCGCGAGAACAACAATGCCTGGAGCTACCACTTCGCCATCGCGCTCCTGCAAGCTCCGGACGGCAAAACGAGACTGATCGGTTTCGATCCGCTCCCCGTAGGCAAGGATAACGACAAGGCGCTGCGCGATCATCTCATCGATACGCCTCATACCGGCGAGGACGCGTTGCTCTCCTTTGCTTTCGCCCAGTCGACCGATCCTCATGATCCGGGGCTGTTTCTGGTCGAGGCTCTGAGACATCAGGACGGCCCTGTGCCCGACCCTGCCCCGGCAAGTCTCTATTATTTCCGGCTCGTGGCTTCTGATGGCGACCCTGGCTGGACACCGCTCTATTTTCGCTATGAAAAGACGGTCGATCTCCCCGGACAGTTTGTCTCTTCGGATGACGCGCTCGAAAAAGCGTTTCCCCACAAGCCGTAAGAGGCCCTCAAGGGGCGTTTCTCTCAGGAACTCTCGCAGACGTGGACCGGTCTTCCCCCTCATGCTAGTCACGGGAATGTGACTACCTGCCTTCAGGCATGAGGAGATGACATGCATCTGATCTGGACATTGATCGTCGGTTTTTTCGTTGGGTTGATCGCCAAGTTTCTGATGCCCGGGCGCGATCCGGGTGGCTTCATCATCACGATCTTTCTGGGCATTGCGGGCGCCCTGCTGGCGGGCTGGATCGGGCAGAAGCTTCATTTCTATCATGAAGGTCAGCCTGCCGGCTTCGTCGCCTCGGTTTTCGGCGCCATGATCCTGCTTCTGCTCTATCGGCTTTTCGCCAGCAACAATAACAGCCAGAGCTGAAAAACATCCCCGGCCCTGGGGCCGGGGAGGAAACTGGGCTTATTCGCCAGTCCAGCCCTTGTAGCTGCCGACATTGTCACGCGTGATGAGGGTCGGCGCCATCAGGCGTACCGTGCCCTTTGCCACTTTGCCGTCCTTGATGGCCTGACCCATCGCAATGCCATCCTTCCCCATCTGGTAAGGGTCCTGACTGGCAGAGGCGACGATTGACGATTTCGGGTCCTTGAGAGACGAAACGATATCGGGGGCACCGTCGACAGAGGTAACCGTAATGCCCTGTCGACGCGCCTGACGGATGGCCAGGTCGCCACCGATCGCCTCGGGGTCGTTGATCGCGAACACGCCTTTCAAATTCGGAAAGCGCACAAGGAAGCCCTGCATGACCTTGAAGCCAAGGTCACGCTCCGCGCCTCCGTTCTGATCGTCGCTGACGATCTTGATGCCGGGATAGCCAGACAGAACCTCCTTGCACCCCTTCACGCGGTCGATAATCGACGACACCTGCGGGCCGTTTTCAATAGCCACCTCACCCTTGCCGTCCAGCTTTTTGGCCAGATACTCGCAGGAGATGCGTCCTGCCGCCACGTTATCGGTCTGAACGGTTCCGTCCACTCCGGCTGACCCCACGTCAACGGCGATGACGGTCGCTCCGGATTTCTGCACACGCTTGATGGCCGGCATGACGGCCTGCGGGTCCACACCGTTGAGCAGGATCAGATTGACGCCTGACGCGACAAAACTGTCCATCTGGGAGAATTGCTTGTTGAGGTCATAATCGGCCGACAGGGCATTGATGCTTGCACTGGGCGCCGTCGTCTTGAGCTGCGTCGTCGCTCCTTTGACGAGTGCCACGAAATACGGGTTACCGAGCGAACCGACCGATACACCGACTGCACTGATCCCTTCGGCGCGCGCAGCAGGCGCAGCCAGAGTGGTCGAGAGAGCGAGCATACCGAGGAGGATTTTGGAACGAGTGATCATCTTGAAACATCCGGAACGGAAGGAAAACAAACTCGAAGGATAAAGGACTGCAACGCGAAATCAGGTGCGCGCCGCAGGAGCGCGGAACCGGTCGAGAGCGACCGCCACGATGATGACGAGTCCCTTGACGATGAACTGCCAGATATCGGACACGCCAATCAGGATGAGGCCATTCGTGAGAACAGCGATCAGAAGGGCACCGACCAGAGTCCCCCAGATCGTGCCGACACCACCGACGAAGGACGTTCCGCCGAGAATGACGGCAGCGATGGCATCCAGCTCGTATGACTGGCCAAGCTGCAGCCCGTTCGCTGCATAGAGCCGTGCCGATGACATGACGGCACCAAGACCCGCCAGCAGCCCCGCAGCGGCGTAGACGAACATCAGCACAAGACCGACGCGGATACCGGCCAGACGAGCAGCAGAGGGATTGCCGCCGATGGCGTAGATATGCACGCCCAGAACGGTGCGACGCAGAATGAACCAGCTCACCACCACGACAGCGAGGGCGATGACTGCCAGCCAAGGAATGGTGAAGCTCGACGTCACCGCAATGCCGTCATTGCCGATCCAGGCAAAGGACAGGTCAGGATTGAAGATGGTCCGGTCATTGCCCATCAGACGGGCCAGACCGCGCACAGCGGTGAGCGTTCCGAGCGTCACGATGAAGGGCGGAATTTTCACTCCGGCAATCAGGGCGCCGTTGAATGCGCCGATTAGCAATCCTGCGCCGAGGCAGGCCGGTACGGCAAGCCATGCCAGATGAGGAGAGAGCGATGTGATCAGCCCGCACATGGCAGCGAAAGCCAGGGTTGAGCCTACCGACAGATCGATACCGCCAGTGAGAATCACAAAGGTCATGCCGGAAGCAAGCACCGTATTGATCGATGCCTGCTGGGCGATGATCGAGAGATTTTGCCCCGAGAGAAAACGATGCCCGCCCAGAAAATGAAAGCCGAGGGCGAGCAGAATCAGAACAGGCAACATGCCAGCCGTCTGAAGAATGCTGCGGGTTGTTGCGCGCGCGTTGAGCTGGGCGGCGGGAGTAGCCGCAACCGCCGGGTTGAGAGTGGTGCTCATTGAGAGATTTCCTAGGCGGCGAGTGAGGAAACGGGGGCAAGACCAACAGCCAGAGACATGATGGCCTCCTGGGTGATGGCGTCGCCCGTGAGTTCGCCCGTGAGATGACCTTCGCGCATGACCAGCACGCGATCGCTCACGCCGATGATCTCGGCCATTTCGCTCGATATGACGATGATCCCCAGCCCCTGAGCTGCCAGATCGTTGATAATACGATAGATTTCTGTCTTTGCGCCGATATCGACACCGCGCGTCGGCTCATCGAGGATCAGCACCCTCGGCCCGGTTTCGAGCAGACGCCCCAGAAGGACCTTCTGCTGATTGCCACCAGAGAGGCCGCCGACATTGGTCAGCATGTTCTGCGCCTTGATGCGCAATGCGGCGAAGGAGCCGGTCGCACGCGTCCGGCCCTTACCCTGATCGAGCACGCCAAGCCGCGAATCACGCTCCACAACACCGAGATTGATGTTGCCGCTGCAGGACATGTCCAGGAACAGCCCGAGCGATTTGCGGTCTTCGGTCAGATAGGCAATGCCCGCAGCCAGCGCATCACGCGGCGAGCGGATGTCGATTTTGCGTGAGTCGAGCGTGATTGTTCCCGCAACCTTTGGATCGGCACCGAAGATCAACCGCGCCAGTTCGGTGCGGCCTGCGCCCACCAGTCCGGCTATACCCAGCACTTCGCCGGGACGCAGGTCGAAGCTGATGGGTTGCACGCGCCTGCCGTCACTCAGCCCCTCGACCTGCAGGATCGGCGCGGCGTCCTGACGGATGTGATTGCCATCCTTTTCGTAGAAGCTCGACAGGTCGCGACCAACCATCAGGCTGACGATCCGGCCGGAAGAAAGCTCATGCTTTTCCAGCGTGCCGACATGGGCTCCGTCGCGCAGCACGGAGACACGATCAGCGAGTTCGTCGATCTCGTCCATGCGGTGGCTGATATAGATCAGAGCGAGCCCTTTGGCGCGTAACTGCCTGATGAGCGCAAACAGACGGTCGGTTTCACGCGCGGACAGCGCGGTCGTCGGTTCGTCGAGCACCAGAATGCGCGCATCGCGATGCAGCGCACGGGCGATCTCGACCAGTTGCTGCTCGGCGACCGACATGGAAGAGAGCCTGTGCTCCGGGCCGAAAGGAGCCCCGAGCTCCTTGAGCAGCCCGCGACATGCCTCATTCATGGCGGCGCGATCGATCATGCCGCCTTTGCGAAGCTCCGAACCCAGATGAATATTCTCGGCGACGGTAAGATTGGGGGCGAGCGCCAGCTCCTGATAGATGATCCCGATGCCCAGAGCGCGCGCCGAAGCCGGGTTGGTGATCTTCGCGACCTCACCGGCAATACGGATCTCGCCGCCCGGATCGGCGCTGTAGGCACCTGACAGAATTTTCATGAGGGTGGACTTGCCAGCCCCGTTCTCTCCCATCAGGGCCAGAATCTCACCGCCATAGGCGTTGAGCGAGACATCCTTGAGAACCTTGATCCCGGAAAATGTCTTAGAAATACCCGCCACATGCAGGAGCGGAGCCCCGCTTTCCTGCGTTTCCAATGTGGTCTGTTGGGCGAATGCCATGGGACCAGCCTCCCGATTTGAGCCTGAAGCAGCGGGGGTTTTGCCCAGTGGGGTCCCTCTGCCGAAAAGGAGAGAAGCAGAGTTCTGGTTAATTTTATATAATGTTTTTGCAATATTTTGGTTAGTAACTGGAATGTGAACGTTAAACGTCGTTCATGTTCCTCTCGAAAACGTCACCCTGCTCTCAGTCACCCGGCTGCCTCGAGCGCGGCCTGCAGGAACCCCGTCAGGGACGCAGATTCCGCACCCTTCCGAAGCGGTCCAAGCATGCCATCAATCGCAAGAACGGCGAGTCCATGGACACGTCCCCAAAGCCCGGCCATGCGCGCTGCCTGGGCGGCTCCCGACACTTCATGGTCAGACAGGAGTCGCAAAGCCTCGAAAGCTCGTCCGGCAGCTGCCGCAAGGTCTGGTCGGTCATGATCGAGCAGGGCGTCGCGAAACATGAGTCGGAAAAGGTCAGGGTTCGCGTGCGCAAAGGCGATATAGGCATTTCCTACCGCGTGAGCCGCCGTAGGGTACTGCCCCCTCACCTGACGACCTGCTTGGAGCTGGTTTTGATGGGCTATGACGTCTGCGCGTTATCGCGGGAGAGCGAGGAAGGCTGTTCCTGCTCAGTTTCAGAGGCAAAACGCTTTACCGACGCTACGCGCCTTTCGGAGAGCGCGCACCGTCTGAATATGACGCCCGCTGAAACGAAAAAAGCCGCCCCGAAGGGCGGCTTTCTCGTAACCAGAGACTGAAATCCGAAGGATCAGGCGCTCTTTGCCATGATCTCGTCAGCCACGTTGCGCGGCACGGGATCATAGTGATGGAACTGCATCGTGAACGACGCACGGCCCTTGGTGGCCGAACGCAGATGCGAGATGTAGCCGAACATTTCCTTCAGCGGCACCTGAGCGCGGATCATGACGGTCGAACCGGCCGTCTCCTGGCTCTGGATGATGCCACGACGACGGTTAAGGTCGCCCACCACGTCGCCGACGTGATCGTTCGGGGTCGTGATTTCGACGTCCATGATCGGCTCAAGGATCACGGGGCCGGCATTCTTCATGCCTTCACGGAAGCAAGCCTTGGCAGCGATTTCGAAGGCGAGAGCCGACGAGTCGACGTCATGGTACTTGCCGTCGAGCAGCGTGAACTTGAAGTCCACCGTCGGGAAGCCAGCCAGCACGCCCGTCGAGGACTGCATGCGGATGCCCTTTTCGACAGCCGGGATGTATTCCTTCGGAACCGTACCGCCGACGACCTTGTTCTCGAAGCTGATGCCTTCGTTACGCTCGACCGGGGTGAACTCGATCTTGACTTCAGCGTACTGACCCGAACCACCAGACTGCTTCTTGTGGGTGTAGGTCTCGATATGCGGACGCGAGATCGTCTCACGATAAGCAACCTGAGGCGCACCGACATTGGCTTCCACGCCGTATTCACGACGCAGACGGTCCACGATGATGTCCAGATGCAGCTCGCCCATGCCGGACAGGATGGTCTGACCCGTTTCCTGGTCGGTCTTGAGCTGCAGCGAGGGATCTTCAGCGGCCAGCTTCTGCAGGGCCAGCGTCATCTTCTCGACGGCATCCTTGGTCTTCGGCTCGACCGAGATGTCGATCACCGGAACCGGGAACTGCATGCGCTCCAGAACCACCGGATCAGCGGCATCAGCCAAGGTGTCACCCGTCTGGGTGTCCTTCAGCCCCACGAAAGCAGCAATATCGCCAGCGCCGACCTGCTTGACTTCCTCACGCTTGTCAGCGTGCATCTGGAACATGCGGCCCACGCGTTCCTTGTGGCCCTTGGTCGTGTTCAGCACGGTGTCGCCCGACTTCAGAACGCCACGATAGACGCGCACGAAGGTCAGGGTGCCGTACTTGTCCGAAATGATCTTGAACGCGAGACCAGCGAACTTGCCGTCGGGATCGACCGGCACGATCGGCAGGAAGTTCTCGTCAACCTCTTCGCCTTCCGGCGGCGCGATACGGATGCCTTCGACTTCGTCAGGAGCCGGCAGGTAATCGATAACGGCATCGAGGAGCGGCTGGACGCCCTTGTTCTTGAAGGCCGTGCCGCACAGGACGGGACGGAACACGCCGGAGATGGCGCCCTTCTTGATGCACTTCTTCAGCGTTGCGACATCGACATCGCCCTTCTCGAAGTATTCTTCGATAGCGGCTTCATCAACGCTCAGCGCGGTGTCCAGAAGGTTCTGGCGGGCTTCAGCTGCCTTCTCCTTCAGGTCATCGGGGATCTCGGCATAGTGGAACTTCGCACCCAGCTCGCCGCCTTCCCAGATGATGGCGCGCATTTCGACCAGGTCGACCACGCCAACGAAATTTTCTTCAATGCCGATCGGCAGCTGAAGCGGAATAGCGACGATGTCGAGCTTTTCCTTCAGCGTGTCGAACGCGCGATAGAAATCGGCGCCGGTACGATCGAGCTTGTTGATGAAGATGACGCGCGGAACGTTATAGCGGTCAGCCAGACGCCAGTTGGTTTCTGACTGCGGCTGAACACCGGCAACGCCTTCGATGATGAAGATGGCGCCGTCGAGCACGCGCAGCGAGCGGTTCACTTCAATGTTGAAGTCGATATGGCCCGGGGTGTCGATGATGTTGATGCGGTGGTTTTCCCACTCGCAGGTCACGGCTGCCGAGGTAATCGTGATGCCACGCTCACGTTCCTGCGCCATGTAGTCGGTGGTCGTGTTGCCATCATGCACTTCGCCGATGCGATGCGACACGCCGGTGTAGTACAGAATGCGCTCGGTCGTCGTGGTCTTGCCGGCATCGATATGCGCGGTAATACCGATATTGCGGATCTTCGAGAGAGCCGATTTGGCTTCTGCGACGCTGCTTTCGGACACGGGATACCTCCAGAATGCGATTAAAGGTGCTTCAGGCCGCCCCGAAACACCTTTTGCCGTGGCCGTCACAGATCGACGCAATTTTCGGAATAGTCCGGTAAAGACGTCGAAGCCGGATCGACCAAGTCGGGCCTTGTGATCGAGTGGCTGAATGAAACAACCCGATCACGTTTTCAAGGCCAATTTTGTTGTTGCCTGCCTTTTGCGGCCATAAGCCGGAGGCAGGCGCCATCAGACTCAGGCGGTCTGAACGGCCTTGCTTTCCTGAGCGCGCAGGATGCGGCGCTTGATGACCTGAGCTTCGACCGGGAGCTTACGGTTCGGCGTGCTGATCAGGAACGAGTCCAGACCACCGTTGTGCTCAACCGTGCGGATGCCCTGGGTGGACAGACGCAGACGAACGCCCGTGCCGAGAATGTCGGAGAGCAGGGTGATTTCCTGCAGGTTCGGCAGGAAGCGACGACGGGTCTTGTTGTTGGCGTGGCTGACGTTGTTGCCCGTCAGCACACCCTTGCCCGTGATTTGGCAGCGGCGTGACATGGACTTGATCCTCGGTAGTAATATGTTCGCCGAGACCAGTCCCGGCATACGACGATGCGTTAAGGCGCGGCTTATGACGGAGCCCCCCGCTCCCGTCAAGCCGAAAGCGTCGCAAACTGTCATTCGCCGTCGGAAAACGCATCCGCGCAGATCAGTTCACCCGATCTCACGCTGTCTATGGCCGTCTGGAGCATGCGCACCATGGTCTCGGCATCGGTGGTCCGTGCCAGCACACCCAGCGAGCCACCCAGCAGTGCAGAGGCTATGAGTTCAGATGGCAGATTCTGTTCGACCAGATAGCTGATTGCCTTGTCGATCACCACGCCGCATTTGAGCAGCTCTTCCGGGATTTCGACGGCATCGGGTTCGTTCGAGAGCTCATGCGCGGCCTGTTCACGAATTTCCGCTTCGACGGCCTGGTCGGGATGAAAATCGCGAGCGATTTCTTCAGCCTGTTTCGTCATGGTCTCTCTCCTGTCGTGACGGAATGTCATGACCCAACACGTAGGACGCCCTCATCAGGAAAACCAGATACCGGGTCGGATTGATTGGTCACCATTGCGAAATACCTGCCCCTCGCGGCCATGAGGGTGTCATGTCTTCCCTGCTCAACGATACGCCCTACCTCAATCACCAGAATCAGATCGGCATGACGGATGGTAGACAGACGATGCGCTATGGCTATCGTGGTCTGGCGGGCGGTGACCTGACGCAAGGCCTCCATCAGACGTTGCTCCGTCCCGGTATCAAGCGCACTCGTTGCTTCATCGAGCAGCAGAAGGCGAGGCTTGCGCAGGATGATGCGCGCCAGGGCGATACGCTGGCGCTCCCCCCCGGAGAGCTTCAATCCGCGCTCTCCCACCAGCGTGTCGTAGCCCTTCTCCAGCCCCTCGATGAAACCGTCGATCTGGGCGAGACGCGCCGCCTCTTCGATCTCGTCCTGCGTCGCGTCGAGACGACCGTAAGCGATGTTATAGCCAATCGTGTCGTTGAAGAGCTGCGTATCCTGCGGCACGACACCGATCAGCCTGTGCAGCTCTGAAGGTGAGATAGTGGAAAGGTCTCTTCCATCCAGCAGAATACGTCCCGAGGCTGGAGCGTAGGCGCCAAGAATCAGTCTGGCGATGGTTGATTTACCCGCCCCGGTCGGACCGACAAGCGCGATCGTCTCACCGGGAGCCGCGCTGAAAGAGAGATCATGAAGGATCTCACGCCCGTCATAGTCGAAGCTCACCCTGTCGAAATCGAGCGCGGCTGGCATTGAGATCTCCGGCACCCCTGTTGGCTCCTGTGGCTCGAGATGACCCGCGCGCGGTGGCTCATCCATCAGTTCGGTCAGATTTTCCAAATCGACACAGGCGTTGCGCCAGCCAGCATAGACGATATTGAGCGAAATAATCGCCTGATAGAGCGTGCGAAGATAGGTGCCGATCATGACGAATGCGGCGACGTCGAGCTTTCCGGCGGCCAGATCGTGCGCAGCCATAAAGAAGATGATGAGCGTTGCCACAGCGATCATGGCGTTCTGACTGACGGAAGACAGTCCCGCCACGAATGTCATGCGCAGACTGGCCTTTTCCTGCGCGAGACGAGCCGTTTCGTAACGTGAGAATTCATGCTGTTCGTTGGCGAAATGCCGGACCGCCTCAAAATTCAGCAGGGAATCGAGCAGGAAATGCTGGGCCTTGCCATTGGCATCATTACGTTGCCGGCGTGCCCGGACCCGCTGTCGGACGAACCATTGCGCCAGAGCGATATAAGAAAGCAGCGCAATCACAATGACGCAGGCATAGCGCCCACCGAGAAAGGAGAAGACGACCGCAATTGTCAGCCCCGTATCGAGAATCGCTGGCAGGATATTGAAAAGAGCAAGACGCAGCAACGTATCGGCTGCCTCTGATCCACGCTCGATGGCACGGGTCAGCGATCCTGTCTGGCGGTCGCGATGGAAACGGTAGGGCAGATCAAGCAGGTGGCGAAAAGCCTCCTGCGCCGTCAGCGCCTGGAGCCTCTGGCCGACAGGCTGATAAACCAGCTCCTGCAAGGCGGAGAATGCGCTGCGAAAGAAGATCAGCCCCGCATAGGAGAGAATGAGCGCAATCGGCACGACGATTCTGAGGTCGGGCGATGAGAAATGCGCGACAAGCCGACTGAAAAGGTAAGGTGTCCCAAGAAGACAAAGACGCTCTGCAAGCAGGAGCAAAAGCGTTGCCCCGATGCCGAGCCGGAAATAACGGATGTCATGAGACAGAACCAGTCGCCAGGCGCGCGCAAGACTGGTTACGGCAAAAGGCAGAGTGCGGGGGAAGATCATGACCTCAACCTGAGGCGCCAGAGGGCGTTTTGCAATCGCGACGCGATACGCGATATCGTCGTGTCCCTGACAGGAGAGTAACGCTTTTCATGCATGACGACAGCCTCGCCCCGTTTCTCGCCCATATACGGAACTGCCAGACCGCCATCCTGCCCGGCCCTCGCCGTGAAGTTCTGGCAGGCGATGCCTCTTTCGGTCTCGCTGACCCGCTTCTTTTCGAGGCACTGACGGCGCTTGGCTATGCTGATGGCCCCGTGTTCCGTCTGCCGGACGGAGCCGCGCTGCAATCGCTTGGTGAGGCTCTGGCTGCACAGCGACTCTATCGCCCCCACAACGAATTATTCGATGTTTTCGACAAAAGCGGCGCCGTCATAGGCCGGATCGATCGCGGCGCCCTGCCACTCCTGGGCTGCACGGCAGCAGGTGTGCATCTCAACGGGCTGGTCGAAAGGCCTGAAGGGGTCTTCCTGTGGATGGGCCATCGGGCCGACAACAAGAGACTCGACCCGGGCAAGCTCGACCATCTGGCTGCCGGGGGCATCTGCACCGGGCTTTCACCACTGCAGGCCCTCATCAAGGAAGCTGGCGAGGAAGCCGCCATTCCTCCTGACCTCGCGGCACAGGCCCAGCCGGTTGCCACACTGCGCTATGCCATGGCACGGCCGGAGGGCCTGCGTCAGGACACCCTGTTCTGCTACGATCTGATTCTTCCTCCGGATTTCGAGCCTCAGCCGGTCGATGGCGAGGTCGCTTTCTTCGAGCTCATGCCGATCGAAAAAGTATTCGGGATTGTGCGCGACACGAACGACGTCAAATTCAACGTCAATCTTGTGCTGATCGATCTGTTCCTGCGTCGTGGCCTTTTCTCGGCTGAAGACAGCGCGCGCCTGCGTCAGGCGCTCGACGGGGCATGAGATCATCCAGAGCTGCGGGCGCGCCCGCATTGCGCGCTTTCGCCTTGCTCGCGCTTGGCGGTACGTTGCTTGCCGGAATGTCAGGCTGTGCCGAGGCTCCACCCCCCTCGGGGGCAATGATCGCGGCGTCAGATTTCTGCACCGGCACCAGGGGGCATCCGGCCACGTTCATTACGCTTGCCTTCGGCCTCTCTATACCGGGTGGGGGAACTGTCTCTGCAGAGCAGTGGGCCGATTTCCTTGCCCGGGTCGTCACCCCGCGTTTCCCCGCCGGTTTTTCGGTTATCGAGGCGCAGGGCCAATGGCAGAACGGCACGGCGGCGCCTGTCATTCGGGAGAAGTCACGACTGGTCTGGATCGCTGCCCAGGAATCGCGCGCGCTTGACTCAAAACTCGATGCCATTCGCGACGCCTACAAGAAACAGTTCAACCAAGTTTCGGTCGCCGCGTTCACGCAGCAGGGCTGCGCCTCTTTCTGATCTATGGACTTTGCAGCCCGGACGTTGCGATAGTGTCGCATCGCCGTAACGTGTAAGAAATGAGTCAAACCGCCCTGAGAAGATCGGGGTTCACCAGCAATAGCGGCCATGTCGACGCCCCACGAGCTTCTGGCGCGTGACACAGTGCCCGAGGAACATGATGACGGACCAGACCCCCACCCCTCCCAAGGGCCCAGGCAAGATATCCGGAAAGGGCCAGGAACGGGACGTGGAAGACGAATTCCCGGATGAGAGTACGCTGCCCGGTTCGCCGGTCGGACGTGCCCAGCGGCGATCGCGGGGGTTGCTTGGCTTTTTCTTCATCGCGCTCGCCCTGTTCACGCTCAAGAATTTCCTGCCTGCCCTGCTTTGGGGCTGCGTTTTCGCCATTGCATCCTGGCCGCTTTACCAGCGCACCGAAAAGAAATTCGGTCGCACAGAGTGGCTGCCCATGCTTTTCACCGCCGGCATCGCCCTCATCTTTCTCATCCCGCTGAGCCTCGTGGGCTTCAAGGCCGCAGAAGAAGCCCAGAGCGCGCTGCATTGGATCGACGAAGTGCGCCACACCGGCATCCCCATGCCCGACTGGCTGAACGACCTTCCGTTTGAACGCGCCCAGGTGGCCCGCTGGTGGCAGAATAATCTGGTCAACCCGGAACATCTCAACCGGCTGTTTCACTCCTTCGACGCTGGCCATGGCATGGCTGTGACGCGTCAGGTCACAACCCAGGTTGCCAAGCGCGCCACGCTGTTCCTTTTCTCCATCCTCACCCTCTTCTTCCTGCTGCGCGATGGCGCCGACATCATCCATCGTGTGCTGGTGGTTTCCAACCGCACCTTCGGCAAGCGTGGCGAGAAGCTGGCTCGCCAGATGATTTCCTCGGTTCACGGCACGGTGGCAGGGCTTGTTCTGGTCGGTCTCGGCGAAGGCCTCGTTATGGGCGTGGCCTATGTGCTGACCGATACGCCCCAACCGCTGCTCTTTGCCATGCTGACCGGTGTTGCGGCCATGATCCCTTTTCTGGGCCTTCCTACGGTCGTTCTTGCGGCTCTGCTGATCCTGATCCAGGGCAAGATGATCTCAGCCATTGTCGTGGTCGTTCTGGGCGCCATTGTCATTTTCGTCGCCGATCACTTCATCCGCCCTGCCCTCATCGGCGGCAGTACGCAAATGCCCTTCCTCTGGGTGCTTCTGGGCATTCTGGCGGGCGTCGAGACATGGGGGCTTCTTGGCCTGTTTCTCGGCCCGGCAATCATGGCGGCAGTGCATCTGCTCTGGCGCATCTGGAGCGCCGATTCAGAGCAGGAACTGCTTGAAGAAGGCGGCTGAAAAAGACGCTGGCACCGGATACGTGCTCCCATTGCAGGGAGCTATGCTTATCGAGCCCCCTTCCCGGGGGCTTTTTCATATCTGCCGGGATATCCGAAAAAGGCCAGGCTACTTTTGAAGCAGGAAAAAACTATACAAAAAACCCGCCACGGCTGAATGCCGAAGCGGGATCGTTGCTTCTCGATCTTGTAAGAGAGAATTACCGCAGGACGAAGATATCGGGCAGGCGGGATTCGAACCCACGACCCCCAGTCCCCCAGACTGATGCGCTACCAGGCTGCGCTACTGCCCGTCAGTCCTGCGGTAGAGGCCATTTAGCAGTGGAGAGCCGATCCCGCAAGCGCCTCCGCGAAGGTTTTTTCAATCGCTCTCAATTCTGCTCCGGCACCAGCTGTCGCAGATTATCGAGCTCGCCAAGCACATCTTCCAGCGCGAGACGAAGCGCTCTCTTCTCCTGCTTCCACCGGTCCTGCCGGATGCGCAGATCGAGCAGTTCATCATACAGCACTGCCGCGATGACCGACTCGCTGCTTGCCATCGGGGCTTCCTCACCAGACGCCACCTCGTGCGGCTCGGCAGGCGTTTCGTCTGACGGCTCGGTGACCGCTGGCGCTACCGTCTCTTCACCCGGATCGGTCACAGGCTCAATGTCACCGCCACCGGAAGACAGGACGACCTCGTCCTGCTCGGCCGAGACGTTGAATTCGGGTATCTCGAGAGAAGAGCGTGTATCGGCAGCTGGTGAGACATCGTTCTGACCCGCCGGGAATGCCTCCACCACCGGCTCGGCCTCATGGATCTCGGCACCATTCCCGGCCAGAACCGGATGAATGGTCTCGCGTTCGGGTAAGGTCGGGAGAGGCGTGACGCCGCTACCGGGCAGCGCCTCTTTCAGGACGCGCTGAACGCCCTTGATCGTGTAGCCCTGCACATAGAGCAGATCAGTGATGTGACGCAGCAGGTCGACATCTTCGGGGCTGTAATAACGGCGCCCGCCCCCGCGCTTGAGCGGCTTCACCTCAGGGAAACGGGTCTCCCAGAAGCGCAGCACATGCTGAGGCACATGCAATTCGTCGGCGACTTCACTGATGGTACGATAGGCATTGGGGCCTTTGACCAGACGCTCCAGATCCGCCCGTTCCTCCGTCACTCTGGAGAGTTCAGGAGAGGCGTGGGTCGTGGTCATGAATCATCGCTTTCGCTGGCGAGGCCTTCGGTCGATTCGCCGTTAACTTCAGCTCTGAGAATTTGGCTCGGTCGGAAGACCAGCACAGAACGCGGCAAAATCGGCACTTCAATGCCGGTTTTAGGGTTGCGGCCCACCCTGCGGCCCTTCTGGCGAACGGAAAACGTGCCGAAGCCACTCAACTTGACTGTCTCGCCCTTCTCGAGCCGCGCGGCAATCAGCTCGAGAACCGTCTCGAGCAGATCGGCGGATTCGTGCCGGGACAGTCCAACCTGGCTGTAAATATGCTCTGCAATTTGCGCGCGGGTCACGGTGGTCATGAAGCCACCGTATCATGACAGTAATGAAGGTCAATCAAATCAGTGACGCGGGGCGCTTCTGCGGAGGTTTTTCCTCCGGAGCCGCTTACAGACGAACGAGAGCCGAGCCCCAGGTCAGACCACCACCCAGCGCCTCGAGCAGCACCAGATCACCCTTCTTGATACGGCCATCACGCACGGCTTCATCAAGCGCCAGCGGAATGGACGCCGCCGAGGTATTTGCGTGACGATCGACTGTCACCACAACACGGTCCAGCGGCAAATCAAGCTTTTTCGCCATGCCTTCGATGATGCGAAGGTTGGCCTGATGCGGCACCAGCCAGGCGATATCTTCAGCAGCCAGACCATTTGCCGTGAGGGCCTCATCCACGACCGCAGAAAGCTTGGCCACTGCATGACGGAACACATCCCGCCCCTGCATGTGCAGAACGGGCTTCTCAGTGGTCGGGCCATCGACATAAAGCAGATCGCCATGAGCGCCGTCACTATGCAGATGGGTTGAGAGGATACCCGCGTCCGTATCGTCACTGGCCTCGACAAGCACAGCACCGGCGCCATCACCGAACAGCACACAGGTCGTACGGTCTTCCCAGTTCACGATGCGTGAATAGATCTCGGTGCCGATCACCAGCACTTTTTTTGCCCGGTTGCTGCGAATGAAGGCTTCAGCCGTCGACAGCGCAAAAACGAAACCCGAACAGGCCGCAGTCACATCGAAAGCAAAGCCCCTGTTCATGCCGAGAGCGGCCTGAACCCGCACAGCCGTGGCCGGAAAGCCCTGGTCGGGCGTCGCGGTTGCGACAATCACTGCATCGACCGATTCGGCTGACACACCGGCATAGGCCAGAGCGGCCTGTGCTGCAGCACTCGCCATGCTGACCGCCGTCTCGCCCTCACCTGCAATATGCCGTTGCGCAATGCCGGTGCGGGTTCTGATCCACTCATCGGAAGTGTCGATACGCTCGGCGAGCTCGGCATTCGTGACGACACGCTTCGGCAGATAGCTGCCAAATCCGGTCAGACGCGCGCGCAGGGACATATCTCTTCCTCTTGAACTGGTGCCAGCAGGGCCAAGGCCACAGCCAGCCACTCCCTCACCACGCCTGTCAGGCTGCCGTGACGGACGAAGCGAGCTCGCCTTCAGTATCGGAAGAAGCCATCAGAGCCTCAACCTGGCGAAGACGCTCGCGAATTTTCTCGTTGATCGAATGGGTCACCGCATCCATGGCGACATCAATCGCCGCGGCAAAGCCTTCGGCATCGGCGCCACCATGCGACTTGACCACGATACCGTTCAACCCGACGAACACAGCGCCATTATAGCGGCGCGGGTCGATCCATTCCTTCATGCGTTCCAGTCCGGGACGCACGAGAAGATAGCCGATACGGGTCAGAAGATTGGTCTTGAACACGCGCTGGAGCAGCATCGAAACGAGCTTGAGCGCGCCTTCACCGGTCTTGAGGGCGATATTGCCCGAAAAACCGTCAGTCACCACGACGTCGGTTGTGCCCGCCGTAATGTCGTGACCTTCAACAAAACCATGGAACTGGGATGAGAGAGGCGATTCGCGCAGAATTTCTGCCGCGGCGCGCAGACGCTCATCGCCCTTGAGTTCTTCAGCACCGACATTCAGAAGGCCGATGCTCGGAGCAGGAAGACCCAGAACCGCCTTGGCAAAGGCCTCGCCCATGACGGCAAACTCGACGAGATTACGGGTGTCACAGGCGATATTCGCCCCAAGATCGAGCATGACCACATCGCCACGGGCCGACGGATTGACCGCAGCCATGGCCGGGCGCGTGATGCCGGGCAGGGTTTTGAGAACGATCTTGGCAAGGGCGAGCATGGCGCCGCTGTTACCGGCAGACACGACACCGCCAGCCTCACCTGACGCAACGGCGTCGATGGCCATACGCAGCGACGAGTCACGCAGACGCAGCGCTGCAGTCGGCTTCATTTCCATGGAGATGGATGATGGAGCGTGGCGGATCTCGCAGATGCGCTGCGCCTTGGGGAAGCGCGCAAGCTGCGGACGCAGAACGGCCTCGTCACCAACCAGCAGAATTTTTGCCGAGGGATGTCGATCGGCTGCGCGATCCAAACCGGCCAGAACGATTTCAGGGGCATGATCCCCGCCCATCGCATCGATAGCCAAACAATAAGGCGCAGCCTGGCTGGCCGTCGCATTCAGGTCAGTCATGCTCCGCCCCGCGTCTCATTTCGAACAAGAGGAGCCAGCCCGAAAGAGGCCGGCTCCATCGAGCCTCAAACGCGAACGGTCGTCTTGAGCGTCTTGCCGGAAGCAACGACTTCACGACCGTCGTAATGACCGCAATGCGCGCAGACATGGTGCGGGCGCTTCAGCTCACCGCAATTGCTGCATTCAGCATGAGCCTGAACGGTCAGGGCGTGGTGGCTGCGACGCATGCCCATGCGGGACGGCGTGGTCTTTCTTTTGGGGACGGCCATGGCAGGAGCCTCTTTCTTCTTAGATCGCCCCCGCTTTTGGTCGCCATTCGACCGCAGCAGGAAACGATGCTGTTCACTATGATCAGGCGGGCGGCTCTAGCAGACCCGCAGCCGGGTCGCAAGCATCCTGTGCATTTCTAGCTCAGATCCGTCTTTTTTTTGGGGAGAGACAGACCGGCCAGGGCACCGAACGGGTTTGGTCGGCCACCTGCTTCATCTTCGGCCTCCTCTGCCGTCTCACGGGGGGCTTCGTCAACCGCATTTTCGAGGGCAGCGCCCGGCTTGCGTGGATAGGCAGGCAGCATCAGGGCGAGTTGCTCTGCAGCAATCTCACCCAGATCAAGCGCATTCCCCTCATAGGGAATCTCGTCAATCGCCTCGAGATCGGACGCCGTCTCTTCGGAAAAACGTCGGCTCGGCACAAGACGCACGGCGAAGGATTCGTTCAGCGCGTCTTCGAAAACCTCGCCCGTGATGACACATTCAAGGGCCACATGCGCTGTCAGTACGCCTTCGAGCACAAAATGATCGGAGGGCTCGGAAATGACATTGAAGCGGCAGGTGAGCGCGTGAACGGCCGGGATTTCCAGACGCTTCGCCAGAGCCCGGCACTCGGCGTCGCTGGCCTTGATCGTCTCTGTCAGCCCGTCGTGACCGATACGGTTGAGCAGCAGACGGCGTGAGAATTCCGGCTGGGGGGAGTGGGAATGGGAGGTCCCCTGACTGTCGCTCATGACTGAATTCCTGATACTGACGATGAAAAACCCGCAGACGGGCTTTCTTTTCCGAATTGCCTTACCGTCGCTCTCCGCAATATAGAAGAGTTCGATCATCTTGCCATGGCATCGAAACGCTGTTTCGGTCGTGGTGAAACGATCTCTCGACTTTTTCTCGATCAGTGCAGGACATCATAACCCGCCATGAAGAGCGCCTCCCAGAAGACCTCCCCGCGGCAGAAATCGCATGCGGGTTTTGCGCGCGCCCTGCTCTGCATCGCTCCCCTTGCTCTGGCGGGTTGTTCCGTTTTCAGTCCGATTCCGCAAAATCGCGGGTCGCTGATTGAAAAGGACGACTATGCGCAGCTCGTTCCGGGCACCAGCACGCGCAACGACGTGACCGATATTCTCGGCTCGCCGACGGCACATGCGACTTTCGACGACAACACCTGGATCTATGTCTCCATGGTGACGGTGCCGCAGCCTCTCGGCTTTCCTCGTGTGACCAAACAGAATGTCCTGGTGCTGGCTTTCGATAATGGCGGTGTTCTGCGCCGCATGGATACGCTGCATCGCAAGAACGGCTACGATGTGGGCATGGTCGGTGAAACAACCCCGACACCCGGAACCAAGGTCAATGTGCTTCAGCAGCTGCTGGGCAATGTCGGACGCTATAACCCCATGAGCAACATGGGCAGCACCTTCGGCGGCACGCAGGGCCCGCTGGGCGCAGGCGTTGGCACAGGCCATGGCGGTACTGGCAACTCGATCCCCTGATCTTCTGGCGGAGAGCTATACCCCCTCTCCTGTCGACCCGGCTGGGAGCCTCTCCCCGCCGGGTCTTTTTTTGCCGGCTCTGATGACATCAGCCCGAGCCTGATGCCTGCAATCATCGAGGCAGCTTGAGCACCACGCGAAGGCCGCCCAACGGGCTGTTACGCAGCACCACGCTGCCGCCATGCGCCGCCATGATGTCACGGGCTATTGTCAGCCCCAGCCCACTCCCCCCTTCCGGTCCGGACGTGCTGTTGAACGCTCTGAAAACATCCTTGCGCCGCGACTGGGCAATTCCCGGCCCGTCGTCATCAAGGGTGATCTCGATCATCCTGCCCGCCTGACGCAGCGAAAAGCTCATGCGCCCACCATGACGACGCGCATTTTCAGCCAGATTGATCAGCACACGACGTATGGCGTCAGGCCTCACTGGCACAACCAGATTCTGCTCGGCGTGAATAGCCAGCACTTCACCACCCGCCCTCACGGTATCGGCGGCCACGTCGCGTATCAGGGTCGCCAGGTCGGTGGGCACAGGCTCTTCCTCCCCCTCTCCGCGCGCGAAGGAGAGATAGCTGCCGATCAACCGCTCCATCTCGGCAATATCGGCCACCATGTCGTCGATATCGGGACGCAGTTCCTGAGCCTCGACACTGCCCTCGACCGGCATCATGGCCAGCGTCAGGCGCAGTCTTGTCAGGGGTGTGCGCAGATCATGCGACACACCGGCCAGCACCGCCGTACGTTGGGCGACAAAGCGATTGACCCGCGCCTGCATGCGATTGAAGGCCAGGGCAGCCTTGCGCACCTCCAGCGCGCCCTGGGGGCGGATCGGACCGTCATCGCGCCCGAGGCCGAAATTTTCGGCCGCTTTGGCCAGACGACGGACGGCACGCACCTGCTTCCCCACGAAAAGACCCGCGACGATGAAGAGGAGGATGGCACTTCCGACCTCCCAGGCGACGAACAGCCAGATCGGCCCGACATCCAGGCGCTTGCGTGGCACAATCACGTCGAGCACGCCATCACGCAGTGGGATTTCAAGCCTGACGCCCTGTTTCGTCGCTTTCCAGTCGATATAGCAGGGCGCGTCAAAGACCCGCCTGACGGCGTTGGTCAGATCCTCATCCATTGGCCCAAGCACAAAAGGCGCATTTTTGGTCGTAAGCGTCTCGCCGGGATGGAAATCGATTTCGAGCTGGGTACGCCAGCGCGCCTGCGTGACCAGCCAGTCGCGCTGGGCAGGCATGTGCTCGACCGAATCCACAATAAAGGAGAGATCCGACACCACGCCATCGGCCAGCCGGCGCGACACGACATTCAGATAATTGCCGTAAAAGAGCTGCAGGGCCACAATCTGCGTGATCAGGAGCGGCATCAGCACGATCAGAAGCGAGCGCCCCTGAAAGGAACGCGGCAGCAGCCGTCTGATCACACGCTCCATTAGACGGGCAACCCGCATGATATCCCTCTCAGCTACCGGGCTTCAGCACGTAGCCCTTGCCCCTGACAGTCTGGAGAAAGCGAGGCTCTTTCTGATCGGGCTCGATACGCCGACGCAAACGCGTCACCTGCACATCGACCGCACGCTCGCCGATCTCGTCCATGCCCAGCGCCTCGGCAATGACCTCTCGCGACATGATCTCACCCGGCGTTCGTGTCAGAACCCCCAGAAGGGCAGCTTCACCGCTGGTGAGATGCACGATACCCTCCGGCCCACTCAGAAGATTCCGCCCCGTATCGAATTCCAGCTTGCCCAGACGCAGCAAACGCGGCGCGCTGCTGGGCCGTGGCACATGGCGACGCAGATGAGCCTGCAGACGCAGCAGAAGCTCTCTGGGTTCGAAGGGCTTGCCCAGATAATCATCGGCACCCGATTCCAGCCCGATGATCCGGTCTGCGGGTTCGCCCCGGGCCGTAAGGAGAATGATCGGAAACACCTGCCCTTTCTCTCGCAGCGACCGTGTCAGGCTGAGCCCGTCTTCGCCGGGCATCGTGATATCGGCCACCATCGCGTCTGGCTGGGTGACGGCCAGTATCTTGCGCGCCGCCTCAGCATCCATTGCCGTGGTGATGCGGAAACCGTTTTCAGACAGAAAACGCTGCAACAGCCGTAGCAGCCGCGCGTCGTCATCGACGACGAGAACATGCGATTCGTTCATGTCATGCCTCCCTCACCCTGCAGGGTCGCCAGAACACGGCGGAAACCCTCCACCGCCTGCCCCCCTGACGCCCTGTAGGCAAGTGTCATACGATCACGCAGGGCCGCAAAGATTTCCTCTTCGATCGCGCTGCCCTGTGGGGTGAGATGCAGGCGCTTCACGCGTTTGTCGCGCTCATCCGGCCGCTGCTCCAGCAGCCCGCGCGCCACAAGGTCCTGAAGCACGCGGTTCAGGCTCTGTTTGGTAATGTTCAAACGCCGTAACAAGGCGCTCATGGTCAGCCCCTGATGGGTGGAGACCAGGAACATCACCCTGTGATGTGCCGAACCAAGCTGGTGATCACGCTGGAAAGGATCGCATGTCGCGCTCAGTTCGCGCCAGGCCAGCAGCATCGCCTCATAGGTCAGGCGTATCTGCTCTTCACGCAGATAGAGATGCGCCTGCCCCGGCGCATCACGTGTGCCTCGCAAGCCGGACATGGCTCAGTCCTCGCTGTCGCGTGGGGCTGTCAGCTCATCGGCATAGCCGAAACTGGCGAAATCCCTGATGCGCATGGTGTAGAGAATACCATTGAGATGATCGAACTCATGCTGCAGCACATTAGCGTGAAAGCCGCGCGCCTCGCCGCTGATCACCGAGCCGTCGAGATCGAGCCCCTTATAGGCCACGACGGCGTGGCGTGGCACCACCCCTCGCAGCAGCGGCAGAGAAAGGCACCCCTCGGTGCACTGCATGATGGCATCGCCGACCGGCGTGATTTCGGGGTTGATGAGCACGCGAGGCGGAATCGGCATCTCACCCTCGGCACAGCGCTGCTCGGGAACGTGATAAACAAAAAGACGCAAGGATTTGTGAACCTGCGGCGCGGCGAGCCCGGCCCCGCGGGAATCAAGCATCGTTTCGATCATGTCGGAAACAAGTTGCCTTACGGATAAAGAATGAACGTCTTCAACCGGTTGCGCTGTCTGGAGCAATACCGGGTGCCCCATTCGCGCGATTTTCAGCAACGCCATTTAATCACCTTGTCCTTCACCGACTGAAAAAGTTTCGGTCCAGAACTGCATCGTGACATGAATAATTTTCGGACGATACTGCTCAAACCGTTTGTGTCCTCTTCAAAACCTGTGCTAAGGCGGCGGCCTCTTTGGAACGCTCTGCCATCGGTATCGCGTTCCTGGCATCGCATTTACAAACAAGACCATGATCCCATGGTCGGACAGGAGATGGCAGACCCGTGCAGGTTCTGGTTCGTGACAACAATGTTGATCAGGCGCTCAAGGCGCTAAAGAAGAAGATGCAGCGCGAAGGCGTTTTCCGCGAGATGAAGCTGCGTCGCCACTTCGAGAAGCCCTCCGAGCGTCGCGCTCGTGAAGCGGCAGAAGCGGTTCGCCGCGCCCGCAAGATGGAGCGCAAGCGCCTGGAGCGTGAAGGCTTCTAATCAGCCTGCCTCCACGGCAAACAGATCAACCGCCGTTTTCACGGCGGTTTTTTTGTGCCTGGGTGATTCCCTTTATTTCCCGGTTACAAACGTCTGGAGGCTGTATAGACGAAACGGGGCAGTGAGCCTGCAGCTCCCTGCCCCGTTCCCTGTTTTAGGCCAATCCCTGCTTCAGTGTCTGGATGCCGCATCCTGATCGATCAGGCTCCGGAAGAGATAGACCGCCTCAAGCGCGCGCTCATGGGCAATCTCCCGTGCATTAACCGTCCCGGCATGGCCGCCCTCGGTGTCTTCGTAATAGAAGAAGGGCTTGCCCAGCTCGGCGAGACGCGCCGCAAAGAGCCGCGCATGAACCGGTCCGACGCGATCATCCTTGGTCGAGGTAAAGATGAAGGGCTCCGGATAGGCGACGTCTTTCTTCAGCTGTTGCAAGGGCGAGATACGCTTCAGGAAGGGACTTTCGGCCGGATCGGCCATATGCCCGTATTCCGCCGCCCAGGAGGCCCCTGCGGCCATCGTCTCGAAATTCTCCATGTCGAGCAGCGGAACACCGATAATCACGGCTTTCCACAATTCGGGATGCTGGGTGAATTCCACCCCCATCAGCAGACCGCCATTGGAGCGGCCACGAATGCCCAGATGGTCTTTGTCTGCGATATGACGGGTGGCGAGATCGCGCCCGATTGCAGCGAAATCATCATAGGCGTGCTGACGCCCTGACTTCATACCCGCCTCGTGCCAGGCAGGGCCAAACTCCCCACCGCCACGGATATTGCCGACAACGTAAACGCCACCATGCTCAAGCCAGGTCTTGCCGATATCGGCGTAATAGGTCGGCAGGTAAGAGAGATCGAACCCGCCATAGGCTGTGAACAGCACCGGGTTGTGGTCATCCATCTTCCAATCGCGACGATGGACCACGAAATACGGGATCTCGACCCCATCGCTCGATTTTACCCAGTACTGCTCGGTTTTCAGCCCCTTGGCGTCAAACAGGGCGGGAGTCTTCTTGATCCTTCTGGAAGAGCCATCGGCAGAGTCGAAGCTCCAGAGCTCTGGCGGAATGATATAGCCCTCGACGCGCAGATAGGCATGACTGACCGAGGGCGACGAGGATTGCAGCGTCGCCGAACTCATGCGCGGGAGGATGAAATATTTCTCCTGCCAGCTGCCGCTTTTTCCCGTCGGGCTATAGAGCCTGACCGAGGGTTGCACATCCCTGTAAACCACAGCGATCACCCCCTTGGAGGTAACGCCGATATCGGCTGTCGTCTCGCTTTTGTCGGGGGCAAAGACAAGAACAGGCGCCTTGCCGGGGGCGGCAGGATCGACTGCCACGATGCTGCCCCGCGCGAAATGCGCGCCAGAGACCCAGTCCTGATCGAGACGCAGGATCAGCTTGCCATCGTAAAAGCCGAGATAGCCGATTTTCTGCGGCAGGGCGATCTGGGTCAGGCTGCCCGTCGCAGGATCATAGACACTGTATTCGCTTCTGAAGAAATCGAGATTGCGCTGGATGATGGCGATCTGGCGACCGGTCTGGTCATGCATCACCTGAGGTTCGACAATCATGTCACCCTCATCACCACGATAGATTTCCTTCGCGGCTTCCAGGGGCTGGCCTCGCTTCACAAGGCGCACGCTGAAGGGATAACCCGAGCGCGTCATGCTTCCTGCGCCCCAGTCACGCGAGACGAGAAGCGTATCATGATCAAGCCAGGTCACACGCTGTTTCGAGCGAGGCAGATCAAACCCGTCTGCAACAAAGCTGTTGGTCGTCGTATCGAATTCACGATAGACCGCCGCGTCTTCGCCCGAGAGGGACAAGGCGATCAGGCAACGCCTGACCTCAGGCTCGAGGCAATCGCCCCCCTGGAAAACCCAGTCCTTTTTCTCCTGCCTCGAGAGGGCATCGAGATCGATTGCCGTTTTCCAGACAGGTGAAGGCTGCGCGTAGGAGGCCTCGCTGGCAACACGCCACACTCCCTTGGGGTGGGCGGCGTCCTGCCAGAAATTCCAGATCTGCCCGCCCTGCAGATCAGGCAGAGGCAGACGCCCAGGCGCCTGCTCGACCTTGAGCACCGCATCGTAAAAACGCTGATAACGCGGATCAGACTGCAGAACGGAAGCGCTGCGGCTGTTCTGGGCGCGTACCCAGTCCAGAGCCTCTTTTCCCTCGACCTGTTCCAGCACGGTGCGCGATGGCACTGCAGCCGGGTCGGCCTTGGCCTGAAGCGGCACCGATCCGATCAGGGATGTGCAGACAAGCGATGTCATCGCCAACAGAATGCGCCTCATGACTCTCTCCTCGTGGAAATCCCGCAGAGCCTAGAGCAGCCATCAGATGAGGGAAACAGGCGTTCTGCACCTGTTTCCGTTCGCGTCAGGGCAGTCTGTACATCTGCACATTGGCAGGAAGTGTCAGTGGAATCAGCTTGTAGCAGACCATGGGCGCATTACGCAGCATGCGGCAGAAGCGACGCTGGTCCTGCGCCCCCAGCCAGGACGCCGGAAGGTCGGGTTGCTCGGTATCGCGCAGAACGAGCATGGCGCGCTCAGGGTGCTGAAGCGCGCGACCAAGATACGACCAGCGCTTGTCATAGCTGAACAGGGCATGAGCCGGATCATGATAGGCGATGATGGTCGCCAATGCGTAGTCACCAGCCACAAGCGACACGTCGGCAGGGAGTGCTTCGCGCAGACGATGCGTCAGACCGGACCAGTCCGCCGTCTGGCGCGCAATGACATCATGATGCGCAGAGAGCCTGAGCGGAGAAAAGATGCCCTGTATGGTGACAAGCCCGGTCAGGATCAGCCCCAAAGCGCAAGCGACACCAATGCGTCGCCCCGTTGCCGCAGCAGCAAGGGAGGCCGCAGGATAGAGCACGACCGGCCAGTTGGCCTGCACGCGTCCGCCAAAGGCATGCTGCACGAACACAGCCACCGGCACCACGCACAGGCAGGCCAGCAAACGTGCGACACTATCTTCGCCTGCGCGTCTCAGACACCAGACCAGCCCGAGGCAGAACAGGATGAAGATGATCGGCGTGGCAAGACCGATCTGCCCTCCGGCCAGCTCAGCCAGAAAATTCAGGGCGCGCAAGGGATGCCAGTCCCCTGCCCGGCCGCCCTGCTTGGCAAAACTCGCCCAGTGATGCGCCGCATTCCAGAGCAGAACCGGAGCAATTGTCAGCAATCCCGACAGGACCCCGCCCAGAATCCAGCCCCAGTGGCGACGTATGGAAGGCGTTGCCAATGCCCAGAGACCGCACCCCAGACCGGGAAGCACGGCTGTGTATTTACTGTCGAAGGCGAGACCCACAAATACGCCAATGGCAAGCCACCAGATGGGCTGACCGGTCCGGATCAGGCGCCCAAGCGACCAGAGCACAAGGGCAAGAAAAAGCACGAGAGGCGTGTCAGGCGTGGCTGTGGCTGCCCCCAGGCCGAGCATGAGCGTCGCATTAAGCAGCAAGGCAGCGCGATATCCAGCGGCCGGCGAGCCAAGAAGGTCGCGACCGGCCCGGTAGAGTGCCAATGACCCGATCAGAGCCGAAACCGGCCCCAGGAACCGGATGCCAAGCGGCCCATTGCCGAAAAGCATCGTGCCCAGCCTGATCCAGAGCGCCACCATCGGTGGATGATCGAGATAGCCGGATTGCAGATGCTGCGACCAAAGCCAGTAATAGGCTTCGTCGGGCGTGACGCCCAATCGGGCTGCCAGAGCAAGACGCAGTAATGTCAGAGCAACCAGCAGAACCCAGAAGAACGTGACGGCGCGCTTGTTGTCGAGACCGAAAACGCTGAACCCGTCAGCGCCAGACGAGGGTTGAGGCAATCGCATAATTCCAGACCACGCCGATTACGGCACCGGCCGCGCTCGCGCCGCTCCAGTGCCAGTGTGTATCATAAAGAAGCTGCGCCACGCCGATATTGCCGACAGCACCGATCGTGGCGCCGATGACAAAAATGCACAGACCGGGCAGCCAGCGTTTCCCCCTCAGCGGGCGATCGAGATAGGTGATCCGGTTATTAAGCTGAAAATTGATCAATATGGCGCAAGCCGTGCCGATCACCTGGCTGAGCTGGAAATCGGCGCCGCCAAAACGCGACAGCTCAGATACCAGCAGATTGACCGCAATCCCGATCAGCCCGACTGTTGCAAAAATGATGAACCTTGTGGGCAGCCAGCCGCCAAAAGCACGCTCGATCAGCATACCCAGAAACTGCACCATGACCAGAGGGCTGAGCTTGCTCTCACCGGCGACGCGCGGACGAAAAACGAACGGCACCTCGATCAGCCGCGCTGTATCGGGCACGGAAAGCACGATTTCCAGCAGGATCTTGAACCCGGTCCCGGTGAGCTTCGGCACAGCCTGCTCGAAGAGCGGCCGCCTCATCGCAAAAAAACCGCTCATCGGGTCGGTCAGCGTCATCGGCAAGATGCTTTGCGCCAACCTGATGCCCGCCTGCGACAGCATATGCCGCCAGCGATTGGCCAGACCGCTGCTATCGCCCCCTTCTACATGGCGGCTCGCAACCGCGATATCGGCGCGATTTTCGAGCAGCGGCGTCACGAGGTCACGCAAGATGCCCTCATCATGCTGAAGGTCGCCATCCATGACGGCAATGACCGGCGCGGTGGACGACAACGCCCCCTCGATCACAGCAGAAGAGAGACCACGACGCCCGACCCGGCGGATGAGCCGTACGCGCGGATCTGCCTGCGCGGCCTGCTCCACCGCACGTGCCGTGCCGTCGGGAGAATTATCGTCAACAAAAACGATTTCCCATTTCATGCCTTCAAGAGCGCGTTTCACGCCCTCGATAAGCGGCACAACATTGGGGGCCTCATTATAACAGGGAATGACGAGTGTCAGATCCGCAGGAAGCGGCTCGATCATACCGGCACACCAGCTCTGCTGAGGCTGGTGCGGATTGTCTGCAGAGTCTGCACACGCACCACATGATCGAGATCTGTCAGTCTCTTGGTCAGATAGTTCTGATGGGCCGCATCACGGGCCACGAGCCGCACAAGAAAATCGCCACCGCCACGTATCATGTGGCATTCCCGCACCTCAGCCCAGCCGGCAATCTCGGCCTCGAAAGCTTCGAGCACGCTGCCTTTCTGGCTCTCGAGCCCGATCAGCGCAAAAAAGGTGAGAGACCAGCCCAGCTTCGATGCATCGACATCGGCATGATAGCCCTCGATGACACCCACCTCTTCCAGCCGCCTTACGCGTCGCAGGCAAGGTGGCGCCGAGATGCCGGTACGACGCGCCAGTTCCACATTGGTCATGCGACCATCACGCTGGAGCTCCGCCACGATCTGACGATCGATCGGGTCGAGATCGACAATCCCGGAGGCGGAAGGCCCCGGAGCGATTCCCCCCGCAGGCGTATCACCCCGCGACGAACCGGGATGGAAATGGGGGTCTTCTGAGTCGTTGTCAGTCATCGTCACCGTGAGGGTCGGTCAAAACTAGTCGGTTGGCAGGCGCGCCGCATCACCTATATCTGCATCATGACCCAAGAGCCATGTCTCTTGATACATGTCTCTTCACATTGGCTCGGCGCAGCGTTCGCCGGCCCCAGACCGAGGACCCCATCTGTGAGCCAGAGCTTCAAGACCGACCTGCTCGTTATCGGCGCCGGGCCGGCGGGCTATACCGCAGCCATCTATGCCGCACGCGCCAATCTCAAACCGATTCTCGTGGCAGGGCTTCAGCCCGGTGGTCAGTTGACCATCACCACCGAAGTCGAAAACTACCCCGGCTTTGCCGAGCCGGTTCAGGGGCCGTGGCTGGTCGAGCAGATGCGTCTGCAGGCCGAGCATGTAGGCACGCAGATCCATTATGACCTGATCACAGAGGCGCATTTCGACCAGAAGACCGAAGACGGTTATTTCACGCTCATCGCCGATTCAGGCGCTGTCTATCTGGCCCGCACTGTCGTGATTGCGACCGGCGCCCAGGCCAAGTGGCTCGGCCTTCCCTCTGAGGCACGCCTACAGAGCGGCGGCGTTTCGGCCTGCGCCACCTGTGACGGCTTCTTCTATCGCGGCAAGAAGGTGGCCGTGATCGGGGGCGGCAATACGGCAGTCGAGGAAGCGCTGTATCTTACCCATCACGCCGATCATGTGACGCTGATCCATCGCCGCGACACGCTGCGCGCCGAGCGCATTCTGCAGGACCGTCTTTTTGCCAATCCCAAGATCACGGTGCTCTGGAACCATGAAGTCGAGGAAATTCTGGGCGAAGGCAAGCCGGAGGTCGTTTGCGGCGTCAGACTGCGCAATACGCAGGACAGCAGCGAACAGAGTCTGGCCGTAGACGGGGTTTTCGTTGCCATCGGACACAGCCCCAATACCGGGCCGTTCCGCGAGACACTCGATTGCGACTCCGAAGGCTATATCGTGACCACACCAGGCAGCACCAGAACCTCGGTTCCCGGCGTATTCGCGGCAGGTGACGTGCAGGACAAGAAATTCCGCCAGGCCATTACTGCGGCCGGTACCGGGTGCATGGCCGCACTTGAAGCCGAGCATCTTCTTGCTGGATTGTCGTAAGAGCCAGATCGTTATTCTTGCGTAAGATCTGCTGCATAAAATGACTTGGCAGCGTCAAAGAATGCTGCCAAGTCAATGAAATCAACATTTCATGACCGCATGGGACACTGACAGGCGACCGAGCCTGTCAGGCCTTTTTCTGTCCCGCGGTCGGAGACGAGCTCTAGGAAAGCCGGCATGGACTGGGACAAACTGCGTATCTTCCATGCTGTCGCTGAAGCTGGGTCTTTCACTCATGCCGGAGACAGGCTCAATCTCAGCCAGTCTGCCGTGTCACGCCAGATCTCTGCTCTGGAAGAAACTCTCAACGTGCCGCTGTTTCATCGGCATGCGCGCGGGCTCATCCTGACCGAGCAGGGCGAAACGCTGAACCACACGGTCAGGGAAGTGTTCTCGAAACTCTCCCTGACCCAGGCCTATCTGAGCGAGAGCAAGGTCAAGGCAAAGGGCGAGCTCAAGATCACGACCACCTCAGGCTTTGGGCTGGGCTGGCTCGCGCCGAGGCTTCAGCGTTTTCTGGCGCTTCATCCCGATATCGAAGTCAGCCTCATCATGGAGGACACGGATCTCGATCTGGGCATGAGAGAGGCGGATGTGGCCATACGCATGCATCCGCCCCGTCAGGCCGATCTGATCCAGCGTCATCTCGCGAATTTCCTGATGCCGATCTATTCCAGTCAGGCCTATATCGATCAGCATGGCATGCCGACGAGCATTGCCGAACTCTCCCAGCATCATCTGGTTGGTTTTGCCGGGCTATCGCCGCCTCTGCCCGACGCCTTCTGGCTGCTTGATCTTGTGCGTCGTCAGAGCCACGGATCGGTGCGCAACAAGCTCGAGATCAACAGCTTCCCGGCAATCGCCAGCGCAATCGCCAATGGCGCCGGCATCGGCTCGCTGCCTACCTATCTGGCTCAGGCGCATCCCGAACTGGTGCGTATCCTGCCCCACGAGCCGATACCGACTGTGGAAGCGTTTTTCGTCTATCCTGAAGAACTCAAGATGTCGAAGCGCATCACCGTTCTGCGCGATTTCCTGCTGAGCGAAATCCAGAGCGCAAAGCTTTAACGGCGCCTTACGTCACGCGCCTCTCTGCCAGGCGCGGCATCAAGGCTTGAAGAAGCAGTCAGCCGCCCTTTGGAAATCAGGTTTTCCGGGTGTGGAGGCGATTGACCCGTTCACGCAGCTCCTTGCCTGCCTTGAAGAACGGGATTGTCTTCTCGCCGACAGCCACACTCGACCCGGTGCGTGGATTACGTCCCTGGCGCGCCTCACGCTTCTTCACGACAAAAGCGCCAAAGCCACGTATCTCGACCCTGTCGCCGCGAGAGAGCGCAGACGAAATCTCCGACAGGATCGTCTGGACGATCAGTTCGATGTCGCGAGCATTCAGGTGAGGATGCACCGCTGAGAGTTCAGCAATGAGTTCTGATTTCGTCATGAAGAAAACTATGCGCTCTCGAAATCGATTGGATGGCCCCTGAGGGCAATCCGGGGACTGTGATCATGGCTACCGTGGCAAAATCGCTACCGCACCGTCAAGCTTCTGATAGGCGGTCAGGGCCTCGACGGCCTGGCCGATGCCAAACCAGTCACCCCCCAGTTCACGCTGCAGGCGACCGAAAAACGAATGAGCAGGCTTTTTGGCCTCGATTGTTCTCAAGGGGAGGTCTTTGCCGTCATGTATCTGGCCGCGCAGCCACACCAGCGCCTGGCCTTCATCACCGAGTTGATCGATCAGATGCAGGGGCACTGCCTGACGACCCGTATAGGGACGCCCGTCGGCCAGAGCGCGAATGTCTTCTACCGACCGATGGCGCCCCTTGGAGACCATGGTCACAAACTGGTCGAAAAGATCGTCGACAATTCCCTGCAGCATGACCCGCCCTTCCGGCTTGAGCGGCACGAAGGGCTGCGACTGATCCTTCATGGCCCCTGAAACGATTGTGTCGGTCGTCAATCCGATTCGACCAAGCAGACCCGAGGCATCGGGCCTGATCATGATCACACCGATCGATCCGGTAATCGTGGAGGGGTAGGCAAAAATGCGCTGGGCCGAAACCGCAATCATATAGCCCGCAGAGGCAGCCGTGCCCTGCATGGAAACCGCAACAGGCTTGTGCGCCGCAAAGGACGCCACAGCATCATGCAGGGCGACGCCCCCTGTAACGCCGCCGCCGGGACTATCGATCACAAGCAGCAGGCCTCGGATATGCGGATCACGCTCAGCGCGTTCGATCGCCTCGACCTGAGGACGAACCCGATCGGAAATGACGCCCTTGATCTCGAAACGCGCAATCGTATTGGCAGGCGGATGGGGGCGCGCGGGCAGGAAGAGTGCCGCACCCGCTACAACGAGCGCAGCAAGCGCCACCCCTCTCCAGAGCACGAGACGACGACGCTGGTATTGGTTCACGTTACTGGCGTCATCACCCGGTATCGTCTCGTTCGTCATGACCCGTTTCCTCGTGCGGCAATAAAAAAGGCAACTCATCACAGGATGAGTTGCCTTTGAGGTCGAGTCTACTGGGTAAAAGTGAAATCAGGCCTTTTTGGCGCGTCCACGACGAGCCGGACGCTCTTCACCCTCGGTGCCTTCAGCTGCCGAAGCACGGGCAGCGGCATCGCCACCAGCATTGATCTTGCGGCCCAGACCGATTTCACGAGCCAGATGCGAACGACGCTCGGCATAGTTCGGAGCAACCAGCGGGTAGTCGCTCGGCAGGCCCCAACGCTCACGATACTGCTCAGGCGTCATGCCATAGGCGCTCTGCAGGTGACGCTTGAGCATCTTCAGCTTCTTACCATCTTCAAGACAGACGATGTAATCCGGGAAAACCGAACGCTTGATCGGTACAGCAGGCTGCGGACGCTCCGGCTCGGGATCGGCCTGACCGGCACCCTGCAGCGCGTTGTATACTTGCTTGATCATCCCCGGGAGCTCTTCGCCAGCCATGGGATTATTTGCAACGTGAGATGAAACAATCTGAGCGGTCAGCTCAAGCAGGGCGACGTTGTTTTCAGACTCTGACATTTATTTTCTCTTTGTTGAAGTTTAACTCTTTTAACTGGATCTTTTATACCATCACCCTTGTGAGGTAAATAGGTTTAACGTTTTATTCTTTGGTTTTTATTCTCTTCGAAGATTCCTGTTAAAAACAGATAGAATTCACAATGGTTCCTTCTCTTCAGCAAGAAAATAATCCCTATTCGTGTCGTTTAAAAGCGGTTTTTTCTGACCATTCCGTCAACGCCCGTGAAAATACAATAGAGCACCTTTGTAAACTTTTTGATAAATCAAGGATAATCAGGATTATTTTTTTTACCTAAAAACATTTATGTCAGAAATGAGGTCAATTACTGAATAATTAACGTAACCTATTCTTTGGCGCTGGAAGCAACATACCCGTCTCCGAGTCATTTCGACGCGCCGTCTTCTACGCGAAGAGCTATGGCAACACCAGAAACGCCCTCTCTTGTCTCCACATCAAGGGAACGAGTCGATTGCCGGATGTCATTTGGTGCCGATGATGCTCCCACAGTGAAAGTTTCCTTCGTCATACTCTTCCGGCTTTACTTCTCAACTGCACTGCATCGAATTGATACTGGCGCAACAGACCGGTAACGAAGTAAGGCCGTGCCTCTAACAGCGCAGTCCGTATTGCGTTCCACCGCCCGTCAGCAAGCGACCCAGCATTCACGCGCGCTGAATAACGGTCGTTAACAAATTTTCTGCCACGCGTGCCCATCCTCGAGAGCGAAACCGGAGGGGTGACTAAAGCACTGCGCATTCTTTGCGAGGCGGATGTCAGGGCTCGCGCTATTCTGCGGCTATACCCGAATCGAATTAATGAATGTTTAGATCGTGGAAGCCGCACCGCGCTTTTCTTCATTCCCGCAGACTGTCATCATGGGCACTTCTGTGCCGCATCGGCCTTTTTCAACCGTGTGAATCCCGGTCTTGCCTGTCTTGCGCTTCTTTTCCCGTTTTTCCCTGAACCCCAATGCCTTCGGAAGCGTCTCCCTGTCGCTGCGCCGCAATCGATGGGCGTGGCTTTATGCCCCCTCCTCGCAGGCGGTCGAGTTTGCCCTGCGCAATACTATCGCCGCCCTTCTTGCTCTCGGCATTGCCATGTGGATGGAGCTCGACAGCCCGATCTGGGCAACAATGACCGTCTGGGCCGTCGCACAGGGCACGCGTGGAGAAAGTCTCTCAAAGGCCAGATGGCGTATCGTTGGAACCGTTATCGGCGCCATCGCGGCAGTCGGTCTTTTCACAGTGTTCCCCCAGCAACCGCTCCTGTTCTTTCTGACACTGGCGCTCTGGATGGGGCTGTGCGCAGGCATTGCGACCTTTGTCAGTAATTTTCGCGCTTATGCCCTCGTCTTGTCGGGCTATACCTGCGCCATCATCGCAATGGGCGCGGTCTACGACCCTGAAAACGTCTTCATGATCGCGGTCTCGCGCTCGACCTATATTGCGCTCGGTGTGATCTGCGAGGCGGCGATGGGCCTCATCTTTGCCACCAGTCAGGAGCGTCAGGCACGGCAGGCCGTGCGTACCAAGCTGCAATCGGCCCTGTCTCTGGTGTCACTCTCGATCGCCGATATCCTCTCTGATGCGGCTACGACCCAGCGCAAGGCGCGCGAGCTTTTCGCCACCATCCTGCGTCTCAACAGCGAAATCGAGTTTGCAGAAATCGAGATGGGGCCGCATGGGCATGAGGGCGACCATGCCCGCGCTGCCCTTGCTGCCGTTTCCATCCTGCTCTCACGAGGCTTCGGCATGGCCGCCCGTCTGGCAGCGCTCTCACACAGCCATGGCAGTTTTCGAGAGACGTCGCATGACGCCCAGATCTTTCTGCGTGGGCTTGAGGCGCGGCTGAAAGCGCAGGAGCCCGTACAATCCATCCTCGCCGATCTGCATATCCTTATTGAAGATTGCCGCGTTCACGCAGCCCCTTTCATACGATCGGATCAGGAAGAACCCGTTCTGCTCGCCCCGGTCGATGAACGCGTGCTGCATGTTGCACTGGGCGAGCTACTGAACGATCTCGAGATCGCCATCATCGAATATGATGCCAGCACACATCTCATTCGTGGCGATCGTTTCCAGTTCCGCCTGCAATCCCATCACGATCCGCGCAACGCAATCAATAACGGCCTGCGCGTGATGGCAGCCATCCTGTTCACGGCGCTGGTCTGGGAGGTGACTGCCTGGCCGAATGGCACCGCCTTCATTTCAATGACCTCGCTGATCTGCGGCTTGTTTGCCACTCAGGAAAATCCGGTTCTTGGCACCACCACCTTTCTCAAGGGAACGATCTGGTCGGTTATTGCGGGGGGGATTCTCACCTTCATTTTCGTGCCAAAATTCGACACGTATGAAATGTTCATCATGGCCTTCGGGCCTGCGATGTTCATAGGCGGTCTTGCCCGGGTCAATGTGCCGACAGCTGGGGCCGCAGCCGCTTACGGGCTTCTGATGCCAAGTATGGTGAATGTGCAAAACCACCACCGGCTTGATGAAATTGCCTTCTTCAACGGAGCAACCTCAACCGTCATGGCGGCCTGCGCCGCCGTTCTGGTGTTTCACACATTCCTGCCTTTCAACCCGCAATCGGAGCGTCTGCGTCTGCGCAAGCAGATGCTGGGCGAATTGCGTGCGCTCTGTCATTTGCGCAAGGCGCCCGAAACCCGCCTCTGGATCGGCCGCAACATCGATCGCTTTGCCCGGCTTATCCGCCATGCCGGCCCCTCGCCTCTGCCGATTGTCGAGAGCTATCTGCAAGGCACACTTGCCGTCATGACGATCGGCCTCAATGCCATCAGATTGCGCACCCTTCTTGATCGCGAGCATCTGCCAGTTACCGCGCGACGGGCCATCGAGTTGCTTCTCGACCGGATGGAATACACACGTGACCGCCATGACCGGCCCGCTCGGGTTGCCGCTGCCGCTGTACGCCGCCTGCGCGCGCTTGATCGCACCGAGCGCGATCTGGTGACACGGCTCGAACTGATCCGGGGCATTTCCTATCTCGTGGTCATCAGGGATGAGCTGGTGGCCAATGCGGCGTTTCTCGACGAGACCCAGAGCTTCACGAGCCGCTACATTCTGGAGGAGTCGCGATGACGCCCGAACTACCAAGCCTCGCCTTGCGTGGCACGACCCTGCGCTTTGCCGGCAACCCGTTCGACATGCCGCCACAGGATGCCTTGCTGACTGACACTGACGGCCTCGTAGTCATCGAGTCCGGTCGTATCACCGCGATTGGCAGCTACGCCGATCTCGCTCGCGACTTGCCGCCGGACATGCCGGTCACAGATCATCGTGGATGTCTGATCGGGCCCGGCTTCATCGACGCTCATGTGCATTACCCGCAATTCGGCGTCATTGCCTCTTATGGCGAGCAGCTTCTTTCATGGCTCGAACGCTATGTCTTTCCGGAAGAACGCCGCTTTGTCGATCGCGTCTATGCCGGTCAGATTGCCGAGAGCTTTCTCGACAGTCTGCTCGATCATGGCACCACGACAGCAGCGGTCTATTGTACGGTTCATCCTGAATCGGTGGAGGCATTCTTCACAGCCTCACAAAAGCGCAACACCCGCATGATTGCGGGCAAGGTGCTGATGGATCGCAATGCGCCCGATTATCTGCGCGATACGGCACAAAGCGGCTATGATGAGTCGCGACGCCTTATCGACACCTGGCATGGCACGGGCCGGCAGCTTTACGCCGTCACACCACGCTTTGCGCCAACAAGCACGGAAGAGCAGCTGAACCTTGCCGGTGCGTTGCTCGATACGGCACCGGGCCTGTTCATGCAGACCCATCTGCTTGAAACCGTGCAGGAAGCGCGCTGGGTCGAGGCGCTGTTTCCGCATCGCTCCGGTTATCTCGATGTCTATGATCGTGCCGGGCTTGTGCGGCCCCGCAGCATCTTCGGCCATGCGGTGTATGTCACGGAGCAGGATCTCACACGCTGCTCTCATGCGGGCTGTACCCTCGCCCATTGCCCGACATCGAACGCCTTTCTGGGCAGCGGGGCGTTCCGTCTTTTCGATGCCTTGCGTCCAGACCGCCGTGTCGCGGTCGCCCTTGGCACCGATATCGGCGGCGGCAACAGTCTTTCGATGCTGCGTGTCATGAACGATGCCTATACGGCGGCCCAATCGCACGGCACGAGCCTGCACCCTGTGCAATCCTACTGGCTGGCCACAGCCGGGGCGGCCCAGGCGCTTGGCCTTGCACCGCAGATTGGTCAGCTCGAACCGGGTGCCGAGGCCGATATCTGCGTGCTGAATCCCATGGCCACGCCCCTCATGGCTCAACGGGCCGAGCGGGCCGAAACCGTGCCGGATCTGCTTTTCGCCCTGTCGATGCTGGGTGACGATCGGGCCATCGAGGCAACCTACGTGATGGGCCGACGCCACAATCCACCCTCGCGCTGAAAAATGGCCCTCTCAGGCCATGCCGCGCTCGGTCAGCCAGGCGTGATACCAGTTGGGCCATTCGGATGTGACATGATCAGGCTCTCCCATGCCAAAGCCGTGCCCGCCCGTGGGCAGGCGGTGATAATCGACCTCGGTGCCAATCGCCTCGCAGGTGCGCGCCATGAGCGCCGCATTATAGGGGTTGGCGATGCGATCATTATCCGCCTGGGTTAGAAAGACTGGCGGATAGCCTGATGTCACATGGCTCTGCACGGACCACAACCGCGCCAAAGCGGGGTCGGAATTCGTGCCGACAAGGTCACGATGCGTCGCCGTGCGGTCGTACGGTTTTTCCAGCGTGATGACCGGATAGATCAGGGCGGCACCGGCGAGAGGAGCCAGCCTACCCCCGACCGGCCCGGCAGAGAACGGCCCTGCCCCGGCCCAATGCGTGGCGGTCATCCCCATAAGATGACCGCCAGCCGAGAACCCCAGCAGCGAAACCCGGTCTAGATCGAGATCTTCGGCAGACGCGCGATGCCGGATCAAGGCCAGAGCGCGCCGCGCATCCTGAAGCGGGGCGAGCGGTCCCTCGGCCCAGCCCTCACCCGGAAGGCGATAGACTAAAACGAACGCCGTGATGCCCCGTGCCGTCAGCCATCGTGCCGCCGGATAGGCTTCTCGACGCATGCCGATCCGCTGATAGCCACCGCCAGCCGCCACGAGAACGGCGCTGCCATTGGGTCGCTCCGGCCGGAATATCTCCAGCCTTGGCTCGCGTATATTATAGAGCGCCCCTGTTACCGTGGATTGCTCGATTCCTCCGGGCCCACCCCCACCGGGTGGCGTATTGGGCCAGAGGGCGATCTGATCGGGCGATTGCGAGCGCGATGGCCCGTGACAGCCGCCAAGCAGGGAAAGCGATCCGGCGAAAGAGGCGGTGAGCAAGGTGCGACGATCCATCCTGGTGGCGCCAAAATGATCACGCGTCATGCTGCCTCCTCTTTCCTGCGGCACCTAGGCCTTGCGGACGAATTCCGACTTGAGGTTCATGGCACCGATGCCCGGTATCTTGCAGGACAGATTATGCCCGTCATGGCCATCGGTAAGGCGAACCCCCTTGATCTTGGTGCCGCCCTTGATGACTGAGGACGATCCCTTGACCTTCAGATCCTTGATGATGGTGACGGTATCACCGTCTTCAAGGGGATTTCCATTGGCATCGCGCACCACGGCATCATCCTGAGCGGGGGCGGCGCCTTCCGAAATACTCCATTCGAGGGCACATTCGGGACAGACCCAGAGCCCGCCATCCTGATAGATGTGTTCACAGCCGCATTGCGGGCAAATATCGCTTTTCACGAGTCTGATCGTCCTGTTTTTCTTGCGATGCGTCCATGAAGCAAAACAGCTTTCATGACGGCACCCGACTTGTCATCAGTTCAAAGGCGTCAACTGCCTTCGGGATGAGCCCTTCTAGAGTTTCTCGCAGGCAGTGAAAAGCATTCAGCCCCGTGACAGGCACAAATCAGAAATCGTCCACCAAAAACGGTATCCGTTCTGATGGACTGAGCAGCGGCTGATTTGAGCGGGGGCAGATAATGACCGGTGACCTGAAGACACCGTTAGACGGGTCTGGCGGAGAGGGTGGGATTCGAACCCACGGTGCCCGTGAAGGCACAACGGTTTTCGAGACCGTCCCAATCGACCACTCTGGCACCTCTCCGTAGCAGGATCACCTGGTCGTGGGCGGCTTATAAGGGGCAGATCGCGCCACGCGCAAGAGGGGGCGTGACGATTCTTTTTGCCATCCCCTTATTTTCCTGCCGTGGCAGCGCGATAAAGATTGACGTCGCCGTGCCGCCTCCTGTAGTGAGCCCCCCTCGCAGACGTGCTTGCGCGCCGGCCAATAATAAAAAGCGACTGGGCAATGCCGACTGGGGGAAAACCCCGGCAAAATTGCCAAGAGATCGGACTTGAGAGAGTTTACATATGTTCGCAGTCATCCGCACCGGCGGAAAGCAGTATCGCGTCACCCCGCAGGTCACGCTGAAGGTTGAAAAGCTCGAAGCCGAAGCCGGCACGACCATCACCTTCTCCGACGTTCTGGCCGTTGGCTCTGACGCCGGCATCAAGATCGGCGCTCCGCTGGTCCCTGGCGCCACCGTCACGGCAACCGTGATCGCCCAGGACCGCCTGGACACGGTCATCATCTTCAAGAAGCGCCGCCGGCAGAACAGCCGTCGCAAGAACGGTCATCGTCAGCACGTGACCGTCCTGCGCATCGACGCGATCAACGCAGCGTAACTGACGCTAGAGAGAAGGAGAGACCTCCATGGCACAAAAAAAGGCAGGCGGTTCGAGCCGTAACGGACGCGACAGTGCTGGTCGCCGTCTCGGCGTAAAGAAGTTCGGTGGCGAAGCCGTCATCGCTGGCAACATCATCGTCCGCCAGCGCGGCACGAAGATGATGGCCGGTTCGAACGTTGGCGTTGGTCGTGACCACACCCTGTTCGCTCTCGCCGATGGCGCCGTGAAGTTCACGCGCCGCGCTGAAGGCCGCGTCCACGTTTCCGTGACGCTGGCAGAAGCCGCAGAGTAAAGACTGGCCACAACCAGTTGACGGGAGAGGCCGGTCCACTTGGGCCGGCCTTTCTTGTTTAGACCGTTATTTTTGGACGAAGACGAGACAGACGATGAAATTCCTCGACCAGGCCAAGATCTATGTACGCTCCGGCGATGGCGGGGATGGTGTCGTCGCGTTTCGTCGTGAAAAATATGTCGAGTTCGGCGGCCCTGACGGCGGCAATGGTGGCCGCGGCGGCGACATCATTTTCCGCGCCGTACCCAATCTGAACACATTGATCGATTTCCGCTACACGCAGCATTTCCGTGCCCGCAAGGGCGGCAATGGAGCGGGCTCCGACCGAACCGGCGCCAAGGCTGAGACCGTCATCATCAATGTGCCGATCGGCACTCAGATTTTCGACGATGACCGCGAGACCATGCTGGCCGATCTCGACGAGGACGGCAAGGAAGTGCTGCTCTGCAAGGGTGGCGATGGCGGGTTCGGCAATGCGAACTTCAAGACCAGCACCAACCGTGCCCCGCGCCGTGCAGACAAGGGCTGGCCGGGCGAGGAACGCTGGGTGTGGCTGCGCCTGAAACTGATTGCCGATGTCGGGCTCGTAGGTCTGCCGAATGCAGGCAAATCCACCCTGCTCTCGGTCTGCTCGCGCGCCAAGCCCAAGATTGCCGATTACCCGTTCACGACGCTGCATCCCCAACTCGGTGTCGTGCGTCTTTCGGCGACCGAGGAATTCGTCATTGCCGATATTCCGGGCCTTATCGAGGGCGCGAGTGAAGGCGCTGGTCTGGGCGACCGCTTTCTGGGCCATGTCGAACGCTGCGCCATGCTCATCCATCTTCTGGATGGCACCGAGAGCCAGCTGGTCAAGAACTACCGCATGATCAGAAACGAGCTTGCCGCCTATGATGAAACCCTGGCCGAAAAGCCGGAGATCATCGTGCTCAACAAATGCGATGCCCTGACAAAGACCCAGATTACCGCCAAGAAAAAGGCGCTCGCCAAGGCTTCCGACGCCGAAGTGTTCACCTTGTCGGCAGCAACGCATGAGGGGCTGGCAGAGCTGCTGCGTCTGGTGCAGGATCGCGTCACCCAATACCGTCTGGAAGAACGCGAGACCTCTCTGTGACCAATCGACTGGCCGAAGCACGCTGCGTTGTCATCAAGATCGGCTCTGCCCTTCTTGTCGATGCCAAGAACGCCGAGCTTCGCCATCACTGGTTGAGCACGGTCTGCGAGGATATCGCGAGGCTGCGCGCTCAGGGGACCGACGTTGTTGTGGTGTCCTCCGGCGCCATCGCCCTGGCGAGAGTACGTCTGGGTCTCATCGGGCGCAGGCTGCGTCTGGACGAAAAGCAGGCGGCAGCCAGCGTCGGTCAGATCCAGCTCGCTCAGGCCTGGAGCGCAGCTCTTGCCCTGCAGAATCTCACGGCGGGGCAATTGCTGCTCACACCCGGCGATACGGAAGACCGTGAACGTCATCTGAACGCGCGTGCGACGCTGCGCACATTGCTCGATCTGGGCTGCGTGCCTGTCATCAACGAAAATGATGCCATCGCCACGACAGAAATACGCTTTGGCGATAATGACCGTCTGGCGGCTCGTGTCGCACAGATGATCGGCGCTGATACGCTGGTTCTGCTTTCGGATATTGACGGCCTCTATACCGCCGACCCGCGCCTCGACCCGACAGCCGAACATCTGCCGGTCGTCGACGCGCTGACGGAATCAATCATGGCCATGGGCGGTGCGCCGCCACCGGGCTACTCCTCCGGTGGCATGCATACCAAATTGCTGGCGGCCCAGATCGCAACCCGGGCAGGCGCCCGCATGGCCATCGCCTCGGGCCTTTCGCCCCATCCTATCAGCACCCTGCTTGATGACGGCCGCTGCACCTGGTTTCTCGCTTCCGAAGATGCTGGCTCCGCCCGCAAACGCTGGCTTGCCGGCGCTTTGCAGACCAAGGGACGCGTCACGGTCGATCAGGGTGCCGCGCGCGCCCTGCTCAATGGTAGTTCGCTGCTGCCTGCAGGCGTCAAGGCCATCGAAGGCGTCTTCGCTCAAGGCGATCTGGTGGTCATCCTCGACGAGGAAGGCCATGAGATCGGGCGTGGGCTGACGGCCTATGATGCCGAAGACTCCCGCAAGATCGCGGGGCATCGCTCCGAGGATATCACGCGCTGCCTCGGCCATAGTGGCCGCGATGAACTGATCCATCGCGACGATCTGGTTCTGATCCGCTGAAATCTCCTTTGCGAGAGATCAAACAGCCTTAGAAAAGAAGACAAAGGGAGCGCAAACGCTCCCTGCCCTCAGGTCATGAGCGCGCTGTCGCCGCCATTCACCTCGAACTCGGCCCCTGTCGTCAGGGCAGACGCGTCAGATGCCAGAAAGACGGCGATCGGCGAGATATCCTCGGGTCGCAGCCAGCCGACAGGCTGAACCTCGCTTCTGGCACGGTCACGCCAGGCCTGGGCCGCTGTCACGTCGCCCTTGACCTTGTGATGGGCCTGCTGCTCGACGGCGGCGAGACGCTGGGAATTAAGCGTGAGTGCCGTGCCGACAAGCCCGGGGATAATGGCGTTCACCGTCATGCCATACGGTGCGAATTCCATCGCCGCCGACTTCATGAGACCGATCAGCCCCCATTTTGAGGCCGAATAGCTGGCACCGTTTCTGGTTCCGTGCCGCCCCTGCATGGAAGAGACGATCAGCACCCTGCCCCCATGGCGGTCGATCATATGCGGCACGAAAGCGCGCAAGGTGCGTGACGTGCCATTGAGATTATTCTCGATCTGGTCGTCCCAGTCGGCATCGTCCATTTCCAGAAGCGGCTTCCAGCCCTGGATGGCCGCATTGGCGACCAGAATATCGATCCTGCCAAAATGTGCGATAACCTGTTCCGCTGCCGCACGCAGCGCCGCGATCTGCCGGATATCGGCCTTGATCGCCATGGCGTTGCGACCGAATGCCCTGATCTGACGCACGGTCTCCTCAAGCTCGTCACCACTGGCAGGCACCGCATCGGCTACAGGGCTGACCGGGCCAGCAATATCGAGAGCCACCACGTCAGCACCATTGGCCGCATATTCGACGGCAATGGCGCGCCCGATGCCACGAGCGGCGCCAGTCACCACAGCAACGCGCCCGGCAAGCTGCGAGCCGCGCCCCGGTTTGATGGGACCCGCGGTGAAAGCCGGTGGCGGCTCGGGGAGTGGCCCCAGAGAGCCTGTGGCGGGTTTTTTCTGACCGACTGCCGCGACGGCACTTCTAATGGTGCCCGCTGTCATGAGGGCCGCGCCACCGACGAGCAATGATCGTCTCGGCCGCACATGATCGGCTTCATGCCCCTCTTTGAGGCAGGTTTGCTGGTCCAATTTGCGGGTCATGTTGTTGTGACTCCTTCACCTCACCACTGGGATGGATGTCGATATACTATGACACAAATCCAGGGGAGAGGGACCGCGTCCCAGCTTGTTTCTGCCGCGCAATCTCTCGTGACCAGCCGATGGTACAAGGCCCGGACTAGACGGGAATTTTCCGGCTATCGCCAGCCCGATTTAAAAAATGGTTTCAATTCCGCACGTTACGGTGACCTGCAACACCCTCATCCTGGAGGATGGCACTCGCTGAGACGGCTGCCTTCAGGGGCGCGGCGGCCATCTCAGGGTCGGCTCCGAACGTACGCGACGCGCGCCAGCCTCTTCTGCCTGCCTGAGACGCTCTGCCTCTGCGGCGGCACTGCGCGGGGCCATTTCCTGCCGCTGCACCCTCAGGCGCCAGGCATCGTCCTGATCCTGCACCTCATTTCGCAATGGGCCAGTATTTCCCTGATCCTGCGCCACTGGCGGCCTTGGGGGGCGAGGTGCCTCGCGCTGTGGCGGCGGATCGAAATGAGTTGGTCTCAGAATGCGGTGCACGCTCTCCTGAGCCCCGGACTCCGCATAGCTGTAATCGTCACGGGCCTCGGGCAAGGGCGCGGGACGCTCCCGGCGCTCCTCAAACCCACTATCGCGCGGAGCCTCACGCATGGGAGGGACCTCTTTCGCGACGGGTTCAGGGCGTGGCGTCGGAACGCTGTCATGCATCGTTCGCTGGGTCGCCTGACGGCTTGCCTCAGAGGACCAGGGCATGGGTTCAGCCATGCGTGAAGGCTCCGGCGCGCGGGAAACCGGCGTCACGACAGGCGCTGCCGGTTCGATGGGGGCAGAGCTTCTTCGGGGCGGGGCATAAACAGGCTCGCCCGATGGCCCCGTCTCGTTGCCCCCCTGCGCAAGGCGCATCGCGATGATTCGCAATTCGGCGCGCACCTCGTTGAGCTGCAACTCGACCTCTTCCAGCCTTGGTTTCACGCCAAAGATGGAAAACGGCATGAGGATGAACATAAGCCCCAGCCCCAGCAGGATAAAACCTGCCAGAAACTGCATCCAGAGCGGAAGGGAGAGAAGCGCTGTCGTCATAATCTGCGATCTATGCGAATTTCAGCGACTCCGCCAAGTGGAGAGTTGTACCTGAGACGTTCTCTTTTACTCCGCAGGCATAGGCGCAGGCTTTACCGACACCATCATGGCGCCTCCATGGGCCTCATCAAGGCCGCCGCCATTGCGCAAGGCAGCCAGCGACTGGTGGAAAATGACGACCCGATAGAGCGCATGGCCAGTGCGATCGCGCCAGCGCTCGAAGGCAAGGGTCGTATCCGGTGCGGTGCGATCCGGCTGATCGGCAAAGGACCAGTAGAGCCCATAACGCGCAGCCAACGCATCGAGCGTGGTGTCATGCCCGGCAAAGGCCAGAAACCGCGTTTCCCGCGGCACGATCGACCCATCGGAAAGCGTCACGCTCTCTCCGCTCAGAAACCGGTCGATTGCGTCCGCCATGAGCCGCGATTTTTCCTTCACCAGCGTGCCCCGTCGGCGCGTCAGATCGGAAAGATAGTCATGCACTGGCAGGGCACGTTTCAGAAGCTCCGGTGCAAGAGCCTGTGCCCAGCGCGGGCCTGCATTTTCGAGGCCCTGCACATAAACGAGCAGGATATTCTCGGCCACAGACGCTGCCAGTGCCGGGCCACCTTCCAGAACCGCCCTGCCCTTTTTGTCGCCGAGCGTCAGAGGCGTCGAAAAACACGGTGAGGTTCCGCCGCTGCATCCCTCGGGGGCAATCAATGCCTGCAGAACCCTCAGGCCCTGATCGACAGATTGAGGGCGTGCTTTAACGTCATCACGCTGAAGAGACGCTGCTTCGGCAGCAAGGATCGCCCGGTTTCTGGAGATAAATTCAGGCGTGACTGCGTCAAACAGAGGATCATGCATGGCCGGAGACAGTGACCGTGCCATGAGATGCTGCGCCGGAACGAGAGTCTCAGCCATGATCTGCCCGCTCTGCCGCGTGCGATCATCGGCGGAATCCGCCCATATCACAGGCGCTGCCTTGCTCAGGCACGGGCCCTGATGCCTGGCGCAGGCCAGATCGTAATGAAGGGCGATATCCTGCATCAGACGCCCAAGCGTTACCCGCCCATGTTCCGTCAGCTGCCCCGGCGCAACAGGCCAGGCAGGCCAGACAACACCTGTTTCCTTCTCAAGGGCCTCCGGCCCATGTGTCGGGCTGCGAATGCCATGCCGCGCGACAAGCACGACACGTTCAAGAACAGCATGATCTGGGAGTGGTGCTGACGAGAAACTAACCGTCCCTGCTGAGGCAGGGCCCGCAAAACCGAGACCCAGCGAGGCAAGACAGGCAGCAAATAAAAGCGTCTTCGTCATGACTTTTCCTCAGGGCAGCGTTACGGTCAGGTTGAAAAACACGCTGCGCCCTGCCAGCCGCCAGTAGAGCGGTGCGCCATCGGGATAGCCCGCACTCGCTGCCGACTGGTTGCCTGCAAAATCGCTGATGGCGCGATTATTGAACAGATTGGCGATCTTGAGGCTCGGCGTCACGTCGCGCATGAACCCGCCCAGCTTCTTGAAATGCCAGCCAAGTGCGAGATCGGCCGTGGTCGTGCTGCCAATGCGATACTGATTGGCAAATACCGTATTGCCCGCGCTGTCGGTCGTGCTGTCGAGCCCATAATGGTTGCCGACGAATTTCCCGATCAGTGACGCATACGGCCCTTTGTTGTCGTCATAGAGAATACCGAATGACGCCAGCACATTGGGTGTGGCCGCCACACGCACCGAGCTGTGCTTGTACTGGGCATCGTTCACGCTGTAATTGCCATAAAGCGATACGCCATGGCCAAGCGCATACTGCCCCTCGACTTCCAGCCCCTTGTAGATGGCGCCACCACTATTGACCGAGGTGCTCTGCGTACCGAAACCCGGCACCTTGATCTGCGCAGACGCAATGAAATTCGAGAAATTGATGTAATAGGCATCAAAAGACAGTGTCCAGCGCTTCTGCTGTACAACCGTGCCGATCTGGTAATTCAGCGTGGTCTCGGGGCTGACATTGCCGACATTCTGCGTCTGGAACACACTCATCGGCGGAGCAAGAAAGCCCCGGGCGATCTGGCCGTAGGCGCTCCAGCCCGGCAGAATGATCTGGTTTGCCGAGATCGACGGCTGCCATGAGCTGAATTTCTGTGTCGCGTTCAGTGGTACCTTGGTCGATTTATTGATCGCGGCGTCGTAGTCACGACGGAAATAGGAATATTTGATTCCCGGCTTGATGACCGTGTTTTTGAACGGCTTCCAGTCGAATTCGAGATAAGGCTGCACCGTCGTGTTGAAGTCTGAAATATCATAGCTGTACGCCGAACCATTCTTGCCGGGCACGATCATGCTGTTCTTGCTCAGATCCACGGCATAGGTATAGCGGCGGTCATCTTGCAGATCAGCCCAGGCTCCCAGCAGCACATCGCCCTGCGACGTATGCGCCTTGAAGGTGAGCGTATCGCCATAATCGCGAAACTTCGCGTCGGCATATTTGCCGGGCACGTCATTCTTGTAGGTCGCAAGCTTTTTGCCACTGGCAGAATAGAGCGTCACGCCATTGGCACCTGGATCGTCAGAGCTGGCGTCGGTCGATTCCGTATAATCATGCTCGAAGCCATTGGTGTAGAGACGGTTTTCGACAGTCAGCCAGCTCAGCACCCGGCTCTTGATGTCGATGTAATCGAAATCTGCCGTGTAGGTGCTGGGTTGATAGCCGGAATAGCATTGCAGCGTCGGGTTATCGCAAAGCCCGTAATTCTTGCCGTATTTTTTATATTGCTGAAGGGTCGCCCCTTGGGTCGTGTTCTGGTTTTCCCAGTTATAGGTGGTCAGAAGGGTCAGGGTCGTGTCTTCGCCCAGCTTCGCCACATCCTTGAACAGCAGGTTATTACGACGCTCGCCCGAGCCAGTCAGATAGCCATCGGTTTCCTCATGCTGCAGATCGAGCACCATAGAGCCGAAGCGCGTCTTGCCTGAATCCACCTCGACACCACCGGCACGCGTGTTGAAGCTGCCATAGGTGCCATAAGGCGTGACGCCAAAATGCTGTGCCGGCGTGCGGGACTGAAACCCGATCGTCCCGCCAAAGGTGGCGTTACCAATGGTTGAGGCTGTTCCCGGCCCGCGATTGACCTGCACCTCGCCGAGAAAATGCGAGATGAACAGCGACGAGGTCGTGTGATGCAGATCGCTGGCATTACCGAACGGGATGCCATCGAAGAGCATGTTGTACTGACCATCCTGAAAGCCGCGCAGGCTCATGGTTTCGGCCTTGCCCATGCCGGGGCCGTTCGGGTTCTGCGTCCAGATGCTGGGCTGGAACTTGATGATGTCGTCCACACTTGCCAGCGGCACGATATTATTGGTGATGAAGCGCTTCTGAATGACAGAAGTCGGCTCGGTGATGGTCAGTGGCACTGTCGAGGGGGCCAGACGCTCGGCACGCCCGATAACCGTGATATGTTCCTGTCCTGTCCGGTCGTCGCGGGCGTCATGCTTGAAATTGCTGCCCCGCGCAGCCGACGCGATCACCACCACCCCGTCGGCCTGCACATGCGCACTCAGGCCTGATCCGCCCAGCGCGCGTTCAAGCGCCTTGTCGAGCGTCAGCCTGCCCTTGACCGCTGGCGCCTTGCGCCCGCGCACCTGATCACTGGAGAACAGGATGTCACGGCCAGACTGGCGAGCAAGCCCGGTCAGCACTTCTTCGAGCGATCCGGCAGGCTGGCTCAGGCTGAGCGTCTTTTGCGCGTCACCCTGATTCAGAACGGCCTGCGTCCGCTCTGCCTGGGCAAAGGCCATGCCAGGCAGAGCGGTGAGCGAAAGAAGGACGACGGCAAGATTTCTGCGCTGGCGTGGTGCGACAGACGGGACACGGATCATCGGGGCAAATTCCATCAGGCTGCGGCCGGAGTGGCCATTCCCCTGTGGGACGACGCAGGAATGCGATCCCTCACCCGTTTCGATCTCGTTTCATCAAAGCTTAACAATCTCTATCTGCGTCGGCCCGAACCTGACGCGCAATGGCAGGAGATGGGCGAGCGCCTTGAAAAACCGTGCCGGGTCCTGCGTATGAAACACACCGCTGATACGCAGACGCGCCAGAGAGGGGGAAAGGATAATCACGGGCTTGTCGCTGTAGCGCGCCATCTCCGCCACGGCCTGATCGAGCGGCGTATTGCGGAACAGGGCGCGGCCTTCGCGCCAGGCCATGATCTCATCAGGCCGTGCTGCGGCGACAACGCTGCGCTGTGTGAGGCGATCGAAACTCAGCGCCTGCCCCTCGCCCAGAGCCAGACGCCTCTGGCCATGACCGCTCAGGCTCAGTCCTCCCTCGAGAACGGCAAGCTGCATGGCCCGGTCGCTGATCTCGAGTGCATAGCGCCCCCTGCCCCCCGATACCGACCAGCCGCAGCAGCGAAACCCGGCCTGATCTTCTCTGAAGGCGAGCGCGTAGCGCCCATTGCCAATTGTCATCTGGTGGCGCGATGGCCCGCAGATCACGGCGCTGCAGGCATCCATGTCGATATCCATTGTGTCGAGCGCGAGGTGGCGCCGCTCGCGCCTGCCAGTACGGAATTCGCGCGCATCGGCGCCGGAAGGACCAAAAAGCGTCAGCGCCCCGAAAAGCGCACCGCATGACAAGGCTGCACGGCGCGATATCTTCCGCGCCGGTTTCTGCTCGGCAAAGCTGCCCGATTTCCATATCTGCGAGACCAGCCCGTAGGCCTGATGGTGGGCCTCACTCTCGCCCAGCCAATCGGCAAACCGGGCACGATCATGCTCGGAGCAGTGTTCGGAGAGCAGCCTGGCCTGCCAGCTTGCTGCCTGTTCGACCTGATGCGGGGTCACGAAAGGCCGTCATGCATCAGGGCAAGGGCCAGATGGGCCAGCGCACGGGCGATGGATTTCTCGATGGTGCTGACGCTCAGTTCGAGAGTCCTGGCGATGCGGCCATAGGTCAGCCCATCGAGCCGGTGCATCAGGAAGATGCGCGACGTCCGGGCATCGAGCGCCGCAAAGGCGACGCGCACGCGCTCGAGCTGCTCACGTCCAAGCAAGACGCGTTCGGGGCCAGGCTGGAGGCAGACAGGCTCGATACCCGCCTCCGCATCGAGTGAGGAGAAACCCACACGCTTCTCGCGTCTGGCCCGATCGATGGCCAGATTGCGCGCAGTGCGCAGCACATAGGCTTCGGGATGATCGATACCTTCCACGCCGCGCTCGAAAAGATGCATGAGGGCGGTCTGGAGCAGGTCATCGCTATCCGGCCTGCGGTTCTGTCGCCGGATACGCTCATACAGAGACGTCCATACGGACTGTCTTAGGCACCATTCTGCCGCTGACATTCGTTACCTGCCAGAAATGAGAAACCGGGAATGCGCGGTTCATATCAATGGCAGGTCAGCTTGTCAGCGCGAGAGGTGCGCTGTCTTCAAATCTTCACAGAAACCGCGCCCTGTTGCCTGAATGCAAAGAGGCGCGGCCATGGCCCTTACATGCCGAGTGCGCGGCGATAGATGTCGAGAAGCGTCTCCTGCTCTTCGATCTCGTTGGGCTCTTTCTTGCGCAGCTTGATGATGTTCTTGATGGTGGCGACATCGAAACCGGCCGATTTGGCTTCGCTGAAGATGTCCTTGATATCGCCTGCAAGCGCCTTGCGCTCTTCTTCGAGACGCTCAACGCGCTCGATGACGCTCCGCAGACGATCGACGGCAATACCACCGACATTCGAGTCAGGATCAGCAGCCTGACGCGCACGGCTGGCGGCGGCTTCGTCAATATCAAAAGGCATGTCAGACATGGTGACCTCGAAAGCGGGGGTTGCATGCGGCCCTTAAGGGGCCAGAGAGCCACAAGCGCCCGGGCTGACGCTTGCGAAGAGAGGCGGCTTATCGCGGCTCGCCGGGGCGGGTCAACGCATATTGCGCCCGAACGCCCAGCTTTGGGGCGCGTTCTCTTTGCCACCTTTACCCCATCCGGGCGCGCATGTCATAAGACCGCACTGCCCCATCGAGAACCGGAGAGCCAGGCCGATGACCCATTGCCACCAGGTCGCCCCTTTCGATTACGTCATTTTTGGCGCCACCGGCGATTTGACCATGCGCAAATTGCTGCCCGCCCTCTATTATCGTCTGACCATGGGACAAGTGCCGGATACGGCCCGTATCATTGGTACGGCGCGCTCACCGCTCAAGCGCAACGAGTATCAGACCCGTGCCCGCGACGCGCTGAAGCGCTTTGTGAAGGCTGACGATTTCGACGAAGACACGGTCGATCGCTTTCTGGACATGATCCACTATGTGAGCCTCGACGGCTCCAAGCCGGACAGCAACTGGGAAGGCCTGCGCGAGGTTCTGAGCCACAAGGCAGAAGAGCATGTGCGCGTGTTCTATTACGCCACCGCTCCCGATCTGTACGGCGCCATCTCGAAAAATTTGCATAACGAAGGCCTCGTCACCGATGACAGCCGCGTTGTGCTGGAAAAGCCGATCGGCATCGATCTGAAGACTGCCGAAGAGATCAACGAAGGCGTCGGTCAGTATTTCAAGGAAAGCAATGTTTTCCGCATCGACCACTATCTGGGCAAGGAAACCGTCCAGAACGTGATCGCGCTGCGCTTTGCCAATCCGCTTTTCGAAGCGGTCTGGTCGGGTGAGCATATCGAATCCGTGCAAATCACCGCTGGCGAGCTTGTCGGTGTCGAAGGGCGCGCGGCCTATTACGACAATTCGGGCGCGCTGCGTGACATGGTGCAGAACCATTTGCTGCAGGTGCTCTGCCTCGTCGCGATGGAAAAGCCTGCGTCGCTCGAGGCCGATGACGTGCGTGACGCCAAGGTGTCGGTGCTGAAATCGCTCGTGCCTCTCGATGCAAAGACCCTGCCCACCAGCACGGTGCGTGCGCAATATACCAAGGGCCACAGCAAGGGCGCCACGGTTGAGGGCTATCTCGAAGAGCTCGGCCATGAGAGCAACACCGAGACCTATGTCGCCCTGCGTGCCGAAATCGACACCCCGCGCTGGAAGAACGTGCCGTTCTACATCCGCTCGGCAAAGCGTCTGAAGGCCAAGGTCAGCGAGATCGTCGTTACCTTCAAGCCCTCGGCCACGAAGCTCTTCCCGTCCCAGCCGGAAAAGAACGTGCTCGTTATCCGCATCCAGCCGGATGAGGGCGTGTCGTGGCAGTTCAACGTCAAGAACCCGCTGGATGATGATTTCGGCCTGTGGGAAACCAATCTCGACGTGCATTTCGAGCGCGCCTTCTCCGTGCGTTACCCCGATGCCTATGAGCGCCTGCTGCTCGACGCCGTGCGCGGTTACCCTGTCCTGTTCATCCGTCGCGACGAAGTCGAGGCGGCATGGAAATGGGTTGCGCCGGTCATGGAAGCCTGGGCGAAGAATGAAGTTCCGATGGCTCATTATGCCGCCGGAAGCTGGGGCCCTGAAGAAGCCCGTCAGATGCTCGCCCGCGACGGGCAGGTCTGGCACGAAGACGTGGAATAAGGCGCTCCCTTGGCCTCAGATCCAAAAAACACCTCCCGAACCGACGCCCCCAAGCTCGGCTCGGGGCGTCGCAAGCCACGCACGCTCAAGCAGCATCTCCTGCGCCGTCTGGTCGTGCTTGTGCCCGTCTCACTTCTGGCCATTGTCGTCATGAAAATGGGCTGGCTCGATCAGGCAGCAGACAAGATCCAGTTTGATCGTCTCGCCTGGTTCGATAATACGAAGCTCGTCGAGCATCTGCGCGTCATGGTCACGCATAACGGCATGACCACCGTACCCGCGAAATGCCTCGTGCCGATCATCAACGGCAATGACCCGCCAGAGGCAACGCGCGTCGATTTCATGCAGCGCAGCAATGATGGCTGCCCCGGCAAGGCGGGTACCTTTGATCGTCTGTTTACCATCAAGGTGAACAGGGCCGATCGCCTTCTCGCCACTGATCAGGGCTCGCCCGGCCGCTTCCACGCAATGGCTCAGCAATAATCAGGGAAATCCGGGCTCGCAGCCCGGATTTTTCATGTCGAGACCCGACGCTCTCGACTGCCATCATCAAAACGCTGGCGCAGGAAGCGTCCGCCCAGACGCAGTGCCCTTCTGCCATCGACCAGCGCCGCGTAGAAATTCAGAAAACCATGAATCGCGTGTGGGAAGCAGATCAGACGCACGCTCACACCAGCGTCTCTCAGCAGGCGCGTATAAAGCTCGGCCTCGCCCCGCAATGGGTCAAAGCCCGCCGTGACAATCATCGCCGGGGCAAGACCGGCGAAATCATCAGCGAAGACCGGCGCCAGATCCGGGTTGAGCATATCGTGATCGGATCGACTATATTGCCGACCGTACCATTCCAGCAGGCGTGCCGTCAGCATATAGCCCTGCCCGTAAATCTCGCGACTTGGCGGCGAGAGCAGCCCGCTGACGGTCGGGTAGTAAAGCAGCTGCGCTGCCATGCGCCCCAGCTTGTGCTCCCTGGCCCGACGCGCCAGCACGGCCGCAAGATTCCCCCCCGCACTGTCGCCGCAAACCGCAACAGGCAGGCCCAGGGCCTCGGCCTGCTCATGCAGCCAGAGCAGCGCCCCCCACCCGTCATCGACCGCCGCCGGAAACGGCGCCTCTGGTGCAAGGCGATAATCGAGCGACAGCACCATCGCCCCGGAATGACGCGCCAGACGGCAACAGATCCCGTGATGCGAGACCAGATCGCAATGCACAAAGCCGCCGCCATGCATGAAAAGCACAAGCCCGGTGACCTCGCCTCTCGGGCGATAGAGCCGGGCAAGACGCGTCTCTTTGCCACAGGGTACGCCGATCTCACGCCATTCCCTGATCTGCAACGATGACAGCGCCTGCGGAAAACTCGGCATGCCCGTCATGCGACGCAGGGCCGCCAGAGATTCAGGCGTCAGACTGGCAGGAAGCGGCAATTTGTCACGACCTTTGGCCGCTTTTTTGAGCCAGTGCAGAAAAAGGCGATAGAGCCATCCGGGACGCGAAACGGGCAAATCTGTCATGTGCCGAAGCTAGGGCCGCCTGCAGGAACTTGGCCAGAGAAATATACGCCCGGGTAAAAGCAAGGCGCCCTTCCCGATCGAGGAGGTAAGTCTCTGAAATCGAAGGCCTCACTCTGCCTTTCTCTCTGGTGCAGCTCCACCTGGTGCATTTCGGGACCTTGCCTGGGCGCGCCGGTCTCAAAATCTTCGTCGTACCGCTCGCCTCCCTGTCGGAACGACCCCTGTGGAGAATCTTCCACAGAGCACTAATGGGAATATTCCCCTCAATATCTCTGGGCACCGACTCTCATTTTAACGAGCTGGCGAATATCTGGAGATATTAAGAAAATATTTGGAATAATAATTCCAATTCAAATGCAAGCGCAGACAAGATCAACAACTGGTTGAAAGAGGCCACCTCGCCGCGCCCCACTTCTTTTCCGGCTTACGACAGACGACAGACGACAGACGACAGACGACAGACGACAGACGACAGACGACAGGAAAGGCCCACGGAAAGCAGTCGGCCGCAATACGCCCCGCCAGACAGCCTTCTTCGCAGACCATTGAAAGCCCCAGAGCCACCAGCATGACATAAATTCCGTGCCAGCCGCTTGACCCCGCATCAGGCATCGGTCAGGTTGCGCCCGTCAGACGGTCGGGCGATCGCTGCTGCGTCGGTGCGAACCGGCGTGATGGAGGAAAGTCCGGGCTCCACGGGAGAACGATGCCGGCTAACGGCCGGCGGGGGCGACCCTAGGGAAAGTGCCACAGAAAACAAACCGCCTGCCCGGCTCTCGGGCTGCAGGCAAGGGTGAAACGGTGCGGTAAGAGCGCACCGCTCCTTCGGTAACGCGGGAGGCAGGGCAAACCCCATCGGGAGCAAGACCGAATAGGAATGGCGGATCCGTCTCTCACGAGATGGGATCAGAGGCTCTCCCGCCTTGTCATTCGGGTTGGTTGCGTGAGGCCGGTTGCAAGACCGGTCCCAGAGGAATGATCGCCTCGCCATTGGCGGACAGAACCCGGCTTACAGACCGTCTGACATTATTCTTCGCAAAAATCCGACGGCCTGATGCGTCGATTTTCGAGCGCCCCCGAGGGGCTGATCATTGCCATCTCGCCGCCACAACATCGTGCAATCCAGACCCAAGATTTCGCGATTTTTACGGAAATATCAGCAAAAAACGCCCTTCCCCGACATAATCGCGCCTTAATCACCTTTTGTTCTTTATGAATAAGAACAAAATAAAATTCGTCACGGCGCAGTCATGATTGCGACCACGCATCAAAAATGAGAACATTATAAGAACATATTATTTGGGGACCTCGGAAAAATCGAGGAATTCCGCCATTTCTCGATGCGAATTGTTTGACGTCCCATAAAATCCCATGATATCCCAAAACTATCCCGGACGGCCCCAGAGACATGCAGCAAGCGGCCATGTCCTGCTCCGAACGAGAAAAGTCATTGGCAGTCACTCTTGAACGGCGAGGAGGCATCGAACGGCGTGAGTGTGTTTCTTGGCACGCATCAGAACCGTTTTGACGCCAAGGGCCGCGTGTCCATTCCGGCATCCTTTCGCGCCGCTCTTCGTGCTCAGGCCCAGCCTGAGGAAAGCCTTGTCATTCTGCGCCCCTCGCATCTTCACCCCTGCATCGAAGCCTGGCCTAGCGCCGCTTTCGCCACCCTTGCCGGGCCGGTTGAGTCGCTGGATATCTTCTCGGACGATCACGACGATCTCGCTGCCAGCCTCTATGCCGATGCCTATCCGATCGATGCAGACAAGGAAGGGCGCATCATCCTGCCGGATGTGCTCAAGCGTCATGCCAATCTTGTCGATGAGATTTCCTTCATGGGTCTCGGTCGTGTCTTCCAGATCTGGGAGCCCGAAGCTGGCGCAAGGCGTCGCGAGGAAGCCCGCACCCGCGCAAGGCGCATGACTAGCCGCCCCACGACAAATACCAGCGAGCTGGCATCATGAACGCGATCGCCCCCCTCGCCCTGCTGACCCAGCACGACCCCGGCCATGTGCCTGTGATGCTGCCCGAAGTGCTCGACGCCATGGCTCCGCATGAGGGAGGCCGCTATGTCGATGGCACATTCGGCGGCGGTGGTTATACCCGCGGCATTCTGTCCCGCGCTGCCTGCACTGTTTGGGGCATTGACCGCGACCCGACGGCAATTGCCCGTGCCGAAGCCCTTGCGGCCGAGCTGGCCACCAGCGCGCCATCGCACAAGCTCGTCGCCGTGCCAGGCACGTTCGGTGCCATGGCCGATCTGCTGGCTGACGAAGCCCCCTTCGATGGCATTGTGCTCGATATCGGCGTGTCGTCCTATCAGATCGACGAAGCAGAGCGTGGTTTCTCGTTCCGCCATGACGGGCCGCTCGATATGCGCATGTCGCAGGCGGGGCGCTCGGCAGCCGATCTGGTCAACAAGGCCGATGCCGACGAACTGGCCGATATCATCTATCACTACGGTGAAGACCGGATGTCACGCCGTATTGCCGCCGCCATCATCCGCGCACGTGTCGAAGAGCCCATCCATACGACGGCGCGCCTCGCGGATATCGTGCGTAGCGTCGTGCGCCCTGACAAATCGGGCATTCATCCTGCCACACGCACGTTTCAGGCGCTTCGCATTGCCGTGAATGACGAGCTCGGCGAATTGCAGCGCGCGCTGGACACGGCCCCAGGCCTTCTAGCCGATGGCGGGAAGCTGGTTGTGGTGACTTTCCACTCGCTCGAAGATCGTCTGGTCAAGCGCGCCCTCGCACAGGCGGCTGGTCGTGTCAGCCGTCCCTCTCGCCATGAACCCATGGCAGAGCGTTTCGTGAAACCCGATTTCATTCTGCCCCATACGCGTCCGGTTCTCGCCTCAGAAGACGAGATCCGCCGCAATCCGCGTTCCCGCAGCGCCAAGCTGCGCAGCCTGCTCCGCACCGTACCTTCAGCCTCTGTTAGGGGGTCTCATTCATGATCCGGCCATTTACGATTTTCTGCGCATTCCTTGCCGGCGGTTCGGGCATGTTTCTCTATACTAAGAAGCATGAGACGACCGTTCTGGATCAGCATATCACGACGGTCGTGCAGAAAACGGAGCGTGTGCGTCAGCAGACGGCAATGCTGCGCACGCAGTGGGCCCTGCTGAACCAGCCGGATCGACTGAGCGCCCTCTCGACACGTTTCCTTGGCCAGCTGCATCCCATGGCCCCGACGCAGTATGTGCGCCTGGCCAGCATGATCGACTCCCTGCCCGCGCCCAGCACCAAGCCTGCCTTCCGCGATCCGCGCGAGAGCCTGAGTGTTGCCGTGTCCAATGCCCCGGCAGCGGCACCCGCTACCGTTGCAGCGCCCAGGGCGCCTGAGCAGAGAGCGCCCGAACCCAAGGCTTCGGTCGCGCCTGCGCCGCGTGACAACACGTCTGCGCTCATCGCCAGTGCCGAGATGCCGCATCATCGCCCTGCCCCTGTGGGCAATCCGGGCGCGGTCATCCCGGCTGCGGATGCTCCTGTCGCGTCAGCGCCGCGGGTAGCGCTCGCTTCGGCCACGCCCCGCGTGGCACCTGTCGCACGCACGGCCGCAACGCCCCATTCGACACGCCTGATGCCCCCGGCGCCGCGCCCGACCATCGAGCTGGCCCAGCAGAGCAGTCACCCCCATGTCGTGTCTGACGAACTCGGTCAGGCCGCACATCACAGCCATCGTTACGACGCTGTCGTTCATGCCACCACACGCAGCACAACCGCCCAGAGCAGCAGCGATGATCTGGCCGTCCGGCTGGCCACATTCCGTGGCAACCGGCCACAGGCAACTGCAGCCACGACATGGCGCAACCCCCGCGTAGCCGCACCGGCCCACGCAGCACGCCAGAATGTGGACGTTGCCATTCAGCCCGCCAAGCCTCATCATGTGCAGAGCGATTCCGGATCGTCTTCGTCTCTCGCAGGCTATGGTGATGCGCTGCCACCGCCAACGCCTCTCGCCAACTGAGCGGATATGAAAGCGCCTGAGCATGGCTGGCAGGACACCTCCCCCCAAACGGTCGGGCTATCCCGACGGCGCGCCTTCGCGCCCTGAAGGCAGGAGTCCCAAGCGGGTCAAGGCGTCGCTTGACCAGATGCATACGAGGCTGATCGGTGTCGGCCTCGGTTTTCTGTTTCTGTTCGGTCTGGTCGCGGGCAAGCTGAGCCTCGCAACCGTTTTCATGCCCATGGCTCCCGAGAAGCGTCAGATTGCCTCCCAGGTTCCTGAAATTCCCAAGAGCGACCCCAAAGGGCAGATTGCGGGCGATTTTGCCCTGCCTGATGTGCATCGCGCCAGCATTGTCGATCGCAATGGCCAGACGCTGGCCTTGTCGCTCCCTGTGGCACAGGTCTACGCCAATCCGATGGAGCTTATCGACGCGCCCGATGCGGCGAAGAAGCTCAAGAGTGTTCTGCCTCAGCTCGACGAGGCCGAGACGACGCGGCGCCTCTCGCTCAAGAAGCAGTTCGTCTATATCGCGCGCGATATTTCGCCGGTGCAGGAAATTGCCATCAATAACCTTGGCATCCCCGGCATCTATTTCGAGGCGAGCGAGCGCCGCCACTATCCGCTCGGCCGTACTGCCGCACAGATTCTCGGCGGCGTGGATATCGACGATCACGGCGTGGCTGGTGTCGAACGGTTCTTCAATGAGCGTCTGAACAAGGATCGCACCCCGCTGCGCCTGTCGCTCGACGTGCGCATTCAGGCCGTCGCCCGTGAAGTGACCCAGGCTGCCATGGACGAGTTCCAGGCGATCGGCGCTGCGGCCATCGTGATGGATGTGAATACGGGCGAAATCATCTCGATGGTCAGCCTGCCGGATTATGACGCCAATGATTTCGGCCATGCGCCTGCTGATTCCCGCTTCAACAGGGCCGTGACCGGCATGTATGAGCCAGGGTCGACCTTCAAGCTGCAAACAGCGGCGATGGCGATCGAATATGGCGTGGCCCATATCTGGGACCGTTTCTCGACCATCCCGATCCATATCGGGCGCTTCACGATTTCAGACATCAAGACCGACCATTTTGCTCCCTGGCTGGCCTTGCCAGACGTGCTGGCCAAATCATCCAACCCGGCAGCCGCGCATATCGCGCTCGATGTCGGCGCCAAGAAGCAGCAGGAATGGCTCCGCACCATGGGGTTCTTCAACCGCGTGCCGATCGAGCTGCCCGAAGCGGGCCGCCCCATCGTGCCGTCATCGAAGAACTGGGGTGTTTCGACTGTCATGACCGTCGGCTTCGGTCACGGTGTGGCAGAGCCGCCGCTGGCAATCGTGCGCGGCACAGCAGCGACCGTGAATGGCGGCATCCTGATCAAGCCTACGCTAGTCGCCCGCGATCAGGGCGACGACAGCAAACCCGATGATGGCACTCTGCCCGCGCCCGGCCCCACCACGTCGCCTCCGGCGGCGCCTGCCGGGGCGGCTCCTGCTGGGGCACCGGTTGTGCCCGCAGCGTTCAAGCCTGACGCGTCGGCGGATGCAACAGGCGATGCCCCATCCCCGCCCCCGACCCCCGAGGGGTTGCGCGTGGTGTCGGAGGAAAACTCGCGGCTCATCCGCAAGATGCTGCGCCTGGACGTTACGCAGGGTACCGCGCGCAGCGCCGAAGTGCCGGGATATTTTGTTGGTGGCAAAACGGGTACGGCTGAAAAAGTCGGCCCGAATGGCCGCTATCTCAAGCACGTCAATATCTCGGCCTTCACCTCGATCTTCCCGATGAATGCGCCGCGTTATGCCGTTTATGTCATGCTCGACTCACCGCACCCGACACCCAAGACCCATGGTTTTGTGACATCGGGCTGGAATGCTGCGCCGACCACCGGCAAGCTGATCGCCCGTATCGGGCCAATGCTCGGCATGTTTCCCGACACGAAAAATGCGGCAAAGATAGACGCCGACATGGCGATACCGCTCGAACCCGGCATTCCGCCAGGCAAGCGGGCACTCGGTCCGGGCAACGACCCTGGCGATCCGCGGATCGCCGCCCAGAAAGAAAAAGAAGAAAAGGCCGCCGCCAAAGCTGCAGAAAAAGCAGCAAAGCTTGCTGCCAAGGCTTCCGAGCGCAGCGCGCACCATTCCCCCGAAAGAGGCTGAGCCATGCGCCTTTCAGAGATTTTGCATCGGGCCGGTCTTACCGCCCCGGCTGCGGCTATTGACCCTGATATCAGCGGCATCACCGCCGATAGTCGGGCCGTCAGGCCCGGCATGATATTTGCGGCCCTGCCTGGTGTCGCCCAGGATGGCGCCCGCTTTATTCCGCAGGCTGTGGCACAGGGCGCGGCTGCGCTGCTTCTGCCTTCAGCGGCGAGCATCCCGGCTGATCTCTCCATTCCCTGTATTCAGACCGCGTCACCGCGTCATGATCTGGCTGTTGTCGCACGGGTTCTGGCTGGCCCGCAGCCACGACGCATCGCGGCCATAACCGGGACGAATGGCAAGAGCAGCACAGCCGATTTTCTTCGTCAGCTCTGGTCTCTAGGTGGCATGCCCTCGGCCAGTATCGGAACGCTGGGCCTTATCAGCGATATCCCGGTCGAGGCCCCGCCGCCACTCACGACACCGGATGCCGTCTCTCTGGTGCAGAGCCTTGCCCGCCTCAAGGCGGCGGGGGTCGATCATGTGGCGCTCGAGGCTTCTTCACACGGGCTCGATCAGCACCGTCTCGACGGTGTTTCACTCTGCGCAGGCGGGTTCAGCAATCTCACACGCGACCATCTCGACTATCATGGTACGATGGAGGCCTATCGTACCGCCAAGATAAGGCTGTTTGCCGATCTGCTCCCTGAGGGTGCCATTGCCGCCCTCACCGCCGATATGGATGCCGAGACGGTTGCTGCGCTGCGAGACGTGGCGCAGGCCCGCAAACTGCGCCTGCGCAGCGTGGGTGAACAGGGCGAAACCATCAGACTTCTGCGAGCAACGCCCCTGCCCCATGGCCAGATCGTCTCTCTCTCCCTCTTCGGCGAAACCCTGCCTGATTACGAGCTTGGCCTGACCGGGCGTTTTCAGGTCGATAACGTGTTGCTGGCCGCCGCCCTTGCCTGGGAAGACGATGCCGAGGCCCGCGCTGTTCTCGACCTCATTCCCCGTCTGAGCGGTGTGCGCGGCCGTGCCGAACTAGCCGTGACACTCGATAACGGGGCTGGCGTCTATGTCGACTACGCCCATACTCCCGATGCCCTCGAACATCTGCTGCATAGCCTGCGCCCTCATGCACAGAACCGCCTGATTGTCGTCTTTGGCGCAGGCGGTGACCGCGATCGCGGCAAGCGTCCGCTCATGGGGCAGATTGCCGCCAGACTGGCCGATAATGCCATTGTGACCGATGACAATCCACGCAGTGAAGATCCGACAACAATACGTGCCGCCATTTGCGCCGCCTGTCCCGATGCGCTCGAAATCGGCGATCGTCGCGCCGCCATCGCCGCCGCTCTTGCTGAGGCACGCGCAGGCGATGTCGTGGTTGTGGCTGGCAAGGGCCACGAAAGCGGCCAGACAATTGCAGGTATCACCACCCCGTTTGACGATCGCGCCGTTATCCGCGAACTGGCGGGAGTACCGGCATGAGCGCGCTCTGGACCAGCGCCGAGCTGCGTGAGGCAACAGGAGGAATCCTTGACGCCGAGCTTGTGGTGAGCGGCATTTCAATCGATACGCGCAGCCTCGAGCCAGGCGATCTCTTTATCGCACTTGTCGGCGAAAACAGCGATGGCCATGCCCATATCGCAACCGCCCTCGACAAGGGCGCCGCCTGCGTCATGGTTCATGATGCCGAAGCCGGCAACGATCCACGCCTGCTGCATGTGGCCAACACCCTGACCGGGTTGCAGGCTCTGGGCCACGCCGCACGCGCCCGGTTTACGGGAAAAATGGTCGGGGTGACAGGGTCGGTTGGCAAGACCACCACCAAGAACATGCTGCATTGCGCCTTTTCGTCGCTCGGCCCCACCCATGCCGCCATTGCGTCCTACAACAACCATTGGGGCGTACCGCTGACACTGGCGAGAATGCCGCGTGAGACGGCCTATTGCGTGGCGGAAATCGGCATGAATCATCGTGGCGAGATTGCACCGCTCGCCGCCATGGTGCGGCCCGATATCGCGGTCGTCACGACCATCGGCAGCGCGCATCTCGGCTATATGGGCAGTATCGAAGCCATTGCCGAGGAAAAATCCGATCTGATTGCCGCCCTGCCAAAAGGCGGTGTGGCTGTGGTGCCGGATGATACCGGTGTCGACAGCATTTTCGAGCGCGCTGCGGCGCATTCCGGTGCGCGCCTCTCTCGCGTCGGGCTTTCCGACCGCGCCGATTACAGGCTGACCGATCTTGCCATCTCGGCAGATGGATCATGTTTCAGCTTTGACGGGCAGCGTGTCACGCTGACCGCGCCGGGTGCGCATCTGGCGCGTAACGCCGCCCTGGCACTCGCAACCCTGCGCGCTTTCGACCTGCCGATCAACCAAGCCATTGCGGCCCTCGCCGCCTGGCGCCCGGGGGCCGGTCGGGGCGAGATACAGCCCATCCTGAATGGCACCGCCTCACTGCTGGATGAGAGCTATAATGCGTCGGTGCTCTCGATACGCGCAGCACTGCAAACGCTTGCTCTCGTACCGGCTACGCGTCGAATCGCGGTTCTGGGCGATATCCGCGAACTCGGTGAGTTTGCCGATAGCGAGCATCTCTCGCTGGTGCCGGACCTGATGGCTCATGCCGACCTGGTGTTTTGCTGCTGCCCGCATATGCGCCATGTTTTTGACGCTCTTGCAGAAGAAAAGCGTGGCGTCTGGCAGACAGACGCGGCATCTCTCGCCCCAATCGTCCAATCTCATCTGAAAGCCGGTGACGTGGTTCTCGTAAAAGGCAGTCTTGGCAGTCGCATGCGCGACATTGTCGCCCCTCTTCTTGCTGGGGGCGCAAAAGCCTGATGCTGTATAATCTCATCGCCGTTCACGACACGACCCATGGCGGCTTTTTCAATCTCTTCCATTATCTGACCTTCCGCTCTGGCGGGGCCTGTCTGACGGCCTTCGTCATTTCCCTGGTTTTCGGTCGACCGTTCATCGCCCAGCTCAAGCGTATCCAGCGCGGGGGCCAGCCCATACGCACGCTCGGCCCCGAGCGGCATATTCTCGAAAAAGCCGGGACGCCCACCATGGGCGGGATGCTGATCCTGATTGCGCTTTTCGTCTCCACCCTGCTCTGGGCCGATCTGACCAACGGTTTTGTCTGGGCTGTCATGTTTGTGACCGCCGCTTTTGGGGCTGTCGGTTTTGCGGATGACTATCTCAAGCTCTCCAGACGCAACACGGCGGGCGTCTCTAAACGCGCCCGTCTGGGCAGCGAATTCGCTGCCTCACTGATCGCCGGATACTGGATGGAAAGCCTGATGCCGCCCGAACTGCGCAACATGGTGGCCTTTCCCTTCGTAAAGGATTTCCTGCTGCCGCTGGGCTTTGCCTTTCCGCTGTTTGCCATGCTCACCATGACCGGCTTTGGCAATGCCGTGAATTTCACTGATGGTCTCGACGGTCTCGCCATCGTGCCTGTGGTAATTGCCGCTCTGGTTTTTGCCCTGATTGCCTATCTCGTGGGCAATCGCGTCTTTGCTGATTACCTGCAACTGCATCTGGTGCCGGGCACGGGCGAACTGGCGGTTTTCTGCGCCGCCTTGATCGGCGCCGGGCTCGGGTTTCTCTGGTTCAATGCAACGCCTGCCGATGTCTTCATGGGCGATACAGGCTCGCTCTCGCTTGGCGGCGCCTTGGGCGCCGTGGCCGTTGCGGTCAAGCATGAGCTGGTGCTGTGCATCGTGGGCGGGCTTTTTGTCGTCGAAACGCTGTCAGTCGTGATCCAGGTCTTTTGGTACAAGCGCACTAAGCGACGCGTCTTCTTGATGGCCCCCCTGCACCATCATTTCGAGAAAAAGGGCTGGCAGGAACCCAAGATCGTCATCCGGTTCTGGATCGTGTCGATCCTGCTCGGCCTTGCCGGGCTCGCCACGCTGAAGCTGCGCTGACATGACGGAGCGCGCCTTCCCCTCCGATCTCTTTGCCGGGTCGCGTTTCGCCGTGGCCGGACTGGGCCGCAATGGCAGCGCTGTGGTCAAAGCGCTTCTTGCCATGGGCGCAGAAGTGCAGGCCTGGGATGACAAAAACCCGCCTGAAGCCGATCCAACCCAGAAACGCTTTACGGCAGCTCCGATCGAGACGCTTGCGGGTTTTGACGCGCTCATTCTGTCACCAGGCATCCCGCATCTTCTGCCAGCACCGCACCCGGCAGCCGTCAAGGCACGGGAAGCCCATGTGCCCATCCTGTCGGATGCGGAGATCCTGTTCCAGGCCGTACGCCGTGCAGGATCGAAGGCGCGTTTTGCCGCCATTACCGGCACCAATGGCAAGTCAACCACCACCGCGCTGCTCGCGCATATGCTGGAAAAGGCCGGTTATCCGGTAGCTGCAGGTGGTAATCTCGGCACGGCCTCGCTCGCCCTGCCGCTCCTGCCCGATAACGGCGTGTATGTGATCGAGATGTCATCCTACATGCTCGAACGTCTGCATGATTTTCATGCGGACACGGCTTGCCTGCTCAATCTGACTCCGGATCATCTCGACCGACATGGCGACATGGCAGGCTACGCCGCTGCCAAGCATCACGTCTTCGACAATATGACGGCTTCGGATCTCGCTGTGATCAGCATAGACGACGCCTATTGCCGCGAAATAGCGCAGGATTGTGCAAGCACGGGCCTTACGATTTCCAGGCTCTCGGTCGATGACGCGCCTTCCGTAGCGGCTATCGCAACGCCGATGCAGCAGGCCCCGACTTTGCCGGGTGCGCATAATCTGCAGAACGCTCTCGCAGCCAGCGCCATGGCGCGGCATCTCGGTCTGGATGAGCATGAAATCGCCGAAGGCCTCAGGACCTATCCGGGCCTGCCCCATCGTCAGGCCCTGGCTGGCGTGATTGACGGCATACGTTTCATCAATGACAGCAAGGCAACCAATGCCGAAGCCGCCGAAAAGGCGCTGCTATGCTATGACAAGGTGATCTGGATTGCCGGGGGCACCGCCAAATCGGGCGGGATCGACGCTCTGGCGCCGCTTTTCGGACGTATTGCCAAGGCATTTCTGATCGGGCGTGACGCGCCTATGCTGCAAAAGACCCTGCAGGACCATCATGTTGCCGTCGAAAACTGCGGCACACTCGATGTGGCGACCGAGGCAGCCCTTGCCGCCGCAAGAGCCCTCGATGTGCCGGTTGTTCTGCTGTCTCCTGCCTGTGCAAGCTTTGACCAGTTTGCAAGTTTTGAGGCGCGTGGAGCGCATTTTGTGGATATCCTGACTCGTCTACACGATTCAGAAACGCCCTGATCCGTAGGGCCAGAGGGATTAGGGGAATATGGCAGGGCTCTCACGTGTCGATACGTCCAGAATTGGACGGTGGTGGCGCAATATCGATCGCGTCACACTCTGCTGTGTCGGAATCCTGATCGCCTTCGGTTATATCCTCATGCTCGCCGCCAGCCCTGCCGTGGCCGTGCGTATCGGCGCCTCACGCGAGATGTTCATTCTCAAACAGGTTATCTTCCTTCTGCTTGCAGGCGCCGTCGTGCTGGTCGTGTCATCGCTCTCCCGTTCGGCGATCAGGCGTCTCGCCTTGATTGGCGGGGTGATCGCCCTTGCGGCCACCTTCATGACGCTGGTGCATGGTGTCGAGATCAAGGGCGCGCGTCGCTGGATCGCGCTGCCCATGATGTCGGTTCAGCCCTCCGAGTTCCTGAAGCCGTTCTTCGCTGTCGTTACGGGATGGCTGCTGGCAGAGCAACGCCGACGGACGATCATGGGCTCGATCCGCTTTCCGGGCATGTTGATCGCTTTTGGCTGTTTCGGGCTGATTCTGCTGCTGCTTAAATCGCAGCCGGATATCGGCATGTTGTCGGTCATCACCATGGTGTTCTTCATCCAGCTTTTCGTGAATGGCCTGCCGATCATTTTCGTGGGTGCCGGTGTGGGCGCCATGATCGCGGCCTTCGCAGGCGCCTATGTGGCCTTCCCCCACGTGCGCTCGCGCGTGGAGCGGTTTTTGCATCCCAATGTCGGCGATCACTATCAGATCGACACGGCTCTGCGCGCTTTTGGCAATGGCGGCATGATGGGCCGTGGACCCGGTGAAGGCCGGGTGAAGGATCTTCTGCCAGACGCCCATGCCGATTTCGTTTTTGCCGTGGCAGGCGAGGAATACGGGCTGTTCATCTGCCTCTTCATCATTCTCGTTTTTGCCGTGATCGTGGTGCGCACACTGCTCAAGCTGATGCGTGAGAGCGATCCATTCGTTATCACCGCAGCCTCGGGTCTGGTGGCGGGTTTTGGCCTGCAGGCCTTCATCAATATGGGCTCGACCTTGCATCTGATTCCGACCAAGGGCATGACGCTGCCGCTCATCTCCTATGGCGGCTCATCCGCTCTTTCTATCGCCCTGACTCTGGGCATGGTGCTGGCCCTGACGCGTCATCAGGTCTCTGCCAGCCCGATCAGCTCGCATTATGCCAGCCAGGGCCACTGGACCTCGCTTCGGGAAGGACCGACATCATGAACCGTCCAATCGTGATTGCCGCAGGAGGCACGGGCGGCCATTTCTTTCCGGCAGAAGCGCTCGCTACAGAACTCGCTGCGCGCGGTCATGAGCTTGTGCTGATGACCGATAAACGTGCGGGCAAGCGCCTGACCGGTGTTTTCAGGGATCGTCCGCAATATGTGCTCGATGGCACCGGCGTTGCAGGCAAGGGTATCTCTGCCAAGCTGCGCGGCGTTGCCTCCCTGCTGCAGGGCGCATGGGCCGCGCGCAGGCTGCATCGCCAGATCAACCCGATTGCGGTCATCGGTTTTGGCGGCTACCCATCCGTACCGCCCATTCTGGGCAGCCGTTTCATGGCAGGGTCGCGCCGCCCGATTGTTATCCTGCATGAAGGCAATGCCGTTCTGGGACAGGCCAATGCACTGCTGGCGCGCTTTGCCACGGCCATCGCCACCTCCTATCCCACCGTCGCACGACTGCCGCTCGGGTTACGCGCCGCGCTGACCGGCATGCCGGTACGTCCTGAAATCGAAGCCCTGCTCGAGGAAGAATATACGCCTCCCGGTGATGCCATCCATCTTCTGGTCTGGGGCGGCTCGCTGGGCGCCAAGATTTTCTCGACGATCATTCCTGCGGCTCTTGCCCAGCTGCCCGCGGGATTTCGCGCGCGTCTGCATGTCACACAGCAGGTACACGAAAAAGATCTCGCCGATGTGCGCGCTGCCTATGCAAAAGCCGGGGTTGATTGCGAACTGGCCCCTTTCTTTTCCGACGTCGCAAGCCTTCTGAAAAAAGCGCATCTGGTCATCGGACGTGCCGGTGGGTCGTCTGTCGCCGAACTCACCATTGCCGGTCGCCCGTCCATACTCGTGCCGCTGCCGATTGCCGCTTCTGACGAACAGGGCGCCAATGCGACCCAGCTTGTTGATGAGGGTGGCGCCTGGATGTTCAGGCAGAACAGTCTGACGCCCGAGACACTCTCAGCTTTTCTGGGCTCATTGCTGAACGATCCCGAACGTCTGGCTGCCGCAGCCAAGGCAGCGCGCGCTTTTGCCCATCCTCACAGTGCCAGACTGCTGGCCGACCTTGTCGAGGCGCGTATTTCGGACTACCGCTCCTCCACTTCCTGACACGCAGCGTTTTCTACTGACGTCTGTTTTTGCTGTTTCTCTGAAAGCCTGTTTCATGCGCGCACTTCCCCTTTCCATTGGCACCATCCATTTCGTCGGTATCGGCGGCATTGGCATGTCTGGAATTGCCGAAGTGCTGCATATGCTGGGCTACAAGGTTCAGGGATCGGATATCAGCGAAAGCGCCAATGTGCTGCGTCTGCGCAAGCTGGGCATTACCGTCGCCATCGGTCATGACGAGGCCAATCTCGGCGGAGCGCAGGTTGTCGTGACCTCGACGGCGGTCAAGAAAGACAATCCTGAAGTTCTCGCTGCACGGGCGCGCCTGATTCCTGTCGTGCGCCGCGCCGAAATGCTGGCCGAACTCATGCGCCTACGCTGGGCGGTGGCTATTGGCGGCACACATGGCAAGACGACCACCACCAGCCTTGTCGCCTGCGTGCTGGAACAGGCAAAGCTCGACCCGACCGTCATCAATGGCGGCATCATCGAAGCCTATGGCACGAATACGCGCATGGGGTCAGGCGACTGGATGGTCGTAGAGGCCGATGAGAGCGATGGCTCCTTCCTGCGTCTTCCCGCGGTGATTGCGGTCGTGACGAATATGGACCCCGAACATCTCGACCACTGGGGCACGGCCGAAGCCATGCAGGCCGCCTATGACCAGTTCGTCTCGAATATTCCCTTCTATGGCTTTGCCGTGCTGTGCATCGACCATCCAGCCGTGCAGCAGATGATCCCGCGTCTGTCCGATCATCGCATCGTCACCTACGGGTTCAGCCCCCAGGCCGATGTGCGCGCCGACAAGCTGATTACCGATCGTCTCGGCGCCACGTTCGAGGTGGTCATCACCAGCCGCACCCAGAAAACCACGCGTCGCGCAGGGCCGTTCCGCCTGCCCATGCTCGGCCAGCACAACGTGCTGAATGCGCTCGCCGCGATTGCGGTCGCAAGCGAGATGGATATCAGCGACGAGACCATCCGCCTCGCGCTCGCCGGGTTCCGCGGCGTCAAGCGTCGCTTCACGCGCTGCGGCGATTATAACGGCATCACGGTGATCGACGATTATGGCCATCATCCTGTCGAGATCGCAGCGGTTCTGCGCGCGGCCCGTCAGGCAGGCGCGCGCGATGTGATCGCCGTCGTGCAGCCCCATCGCTATTCGCGTCTTGAAGCCCTTTTTAGCGATTTCTGCACCTGCATGAATGACGCTGGCACGGTGATCGTGACCGATGTCTATGCCGCAGGTGAGGCGCCGATCGAGGGCGTCAATCGTGACTCGCTGATCGAAGGGCTGAGGGCCAGCGGTCATCGCTCGGTCGTGCCGCTGCCGGGACCGGAACATCTGGCTGAAATGATCAATGCCATCGCCAAGCCGGGTGATTTCGTGGTCTGCCTCGGCGCTGGCACCATCACCAACTGGGCGCACGCTCTTCCGGGGCAGCTCGCCGCACTGAACGGCAAGGCCTCATGAGCACGGCGCTTCGCTCCCTCACCCCGCGCGGCAGGCTGAGCTTCGATGCGCCGCTTGGCCCACGCGCCTGGTTCCGTACGGGCGGTAATGCCGAAGCGCTTTTCGTGCCCAAGGATGCGCAGGATCTTGCCGAGACCCTCGCCGCTCTGCCGTCAGGAACGCCGGTCACTGTGCTTGGCGCCTGCTCGAATGTCATCATACGCGATGGCGGGATAGAAGGACTCGTCGTGCGTCTTGCTGGCGGTTTTGCGGATATCGTGATCGAGCCTGACGGGCTGATTGCGGGCGCTGCCGCTCTCGACATGATCGTTGCCGAGCAGACCGCCAATGCGGGGCTGGCAGGGCTCGAATTCCTGGCCGGCATTCCCGGCTCGATAGGCGGAGCCGTGGTCATGAATGCCGGGGCCTACGGCTCTGACATGTCTGCCGTGCTCGACTGGGCGGAGGTGCTTCTGCCCGACCAGACCATTGCAAGACTGAGCAATGAGGCGCTCGCCTTCACCTATCGCCATGCCGTGCTCCCTGAGGGCGCCATCGTATTGCGGGCACGCCTGAATGCCCGCCCCGGCGATGCCTCGGCGATACGCGCGCATATTGCCGAGATCAAAGCCGCACGTGAGGCGTCGCAGCCCGTTCGGGCCCGGACAGGTGGCTCCACCTTTCGTAATCCGGAAGGTCACAAGGCCTGGCAGCTTATCGATGAGGCCGGGTGCCGCGGGCTGATGCAGGGCGGCGCGCAGGTGAGCGAGAAACACTGCAATTTCCTGCTCAATCTGGGCGAGGCCACGAGCAGCGATCTCGAAGCCCTTGGCGACGAGGTGCGTCGTCGCGTGCAGGAACACAGCGGCATTGCGCTGCATTGGGAAATCAAACGTCTGGGGAAATTGCCATGAGCCTGAAAATTGCTGTCCTTCAGGGTGGAATTTCAAGCGAACGCCCGGTGAGCCTGCGCAGCGGTGCCGGTGTCGCCCAGGCCCTGACAGAAGCGGGCCATGACGTGGTGAGCGTCGATGCCGGGCCGGATCTGGTGCAGACAATCAAGGCGCTCCGTGACTCCGCCCCCGACGTGGTTTTCAACGCGCTGCACGGGCCGCTGGGTGAAGACGGTGCCATTCAGGGCGTGCTGGAATGGCTGGGGCTTCCCTATACGCATTCCTCCATACGGGCCTCATCGCTGGCCATGGACAAGGACGCCTCGCGCCGCGTTTTTGCTGCCGCCGGGCTGCCGGTCGCGGAGGGGCGTGTTGTCACGATGGAGGAACTCGCTGCTGCCGATCCGCTGCCCACCCCCTATGTGGTCAAGCCGATCTCGGAAGGGTCTTCTTTTGGTGTCGAGATCGTGCGCAGCGGCAGCAATCGCCGTCAGGCCATTGCCGCAAACTGGGCCTTTGGAAAAGAAGCGCTGATCGAGGAATATATTCCTGGTCGCGAACTCACTGTCGCCGTGCTCGGCGACCGCGCCCTGACCGTGACCGATATCGTCGCCGCCTCGCCGACCGGTGATTTCTACGATTTCGACGCGAAATATGCTCCCGGCGGCTCGGTGCATCATGTCCCCGCCCAGGTGCCGGAGGCCATTTTCGAGCAGGCCCTGCGTGTGGCCGAAGCGGCGCATCGCGCTCTTGGCTGCTCCGGTGCCTCGCGCGCGGATTATCGATACGATGAAGAAACCGGGCGGCTGATCCTGCTTGAGGTCAACACGCAGCCCGGCATGACAGCCACATCGCTGCTACCCGAACAGGCTGCCTATTGCGGGATTTCCTATCCCGAGCTGTGCGACTGGCTGGTGCGCGACGCCCTCGTGACACGAGGCAAACCGACCGCATGAGAGACAGGCGGCCAGAAACGCCGTATCGCGGCCCCGTGCAACAGGACAGACCGTCACGGCTGATCCTGTTCATGCGCCGCCACAAACGCGGGCTGCGTCAGATACTGGCTCTGCTCGTCCTGCTGGGGCTGGTGGGCCTGGGCGTTTCAGCGCTCAAACTAACGAGTTCGGAATCCCGCTTCGCCCCTTACCGGGCGAAACTGGTCCAGTACCTGCCGCTTCAGATCAAAACCATTCGTATCGAGGGGCGCAATCTGACACCCGAGGCTGATCTGGCAAAGGCACTTGGCACTTCGGTCGGTCAGCCTATTTTCGGTTTTTCTGTCTCTGCCGCACGTGACCGTATCGATGCGCTGCCATTTATCGACCATGCCACCGTGGCCCGCCACATGCCGGACACAGTCATCGTCAAGATTGTCGAGCGCAGCCCGATCGCTGTCTGGCAGGACCACGGCCAGTTCATCCTCATCAACCGGGCGGGGGAGCGCGTACCTGATCAGGGGCTGGAAGGCAAGAACGGACAGGCCTTCATCAAACTGCCGCTGGTCGTGGGTGAAGGCGCCAATCTGGCGGCGGCAACCCTGACAGACGCCCTGACCGCCAACCCGGCTGTGAAGGATTTTGTGGTCGCTGCCGTGCGGGTGGGACAAAGGCGCTGGAACCTCACCCTGCGCGATGGCGCAACAGTGCTTCTGCCAGAAGGGCAGGAACAGGCGGCGCTTGCAAGACTGGCGCAATATCAGGCCCAGTTCCGCCTCATGGAGCGCCCGGTCGTCTCGATCGATATGCGCCTGCCCGATCGTATGGTCATCCATCAGACACCAGCGCCGACGCCCGATCCGAATGCTCCTGCTACTGACAAGAGCGATGCCACGCAGGCTGCGGATGACAAGCCGGCACCAGCCGCGGGTGCCGCGCCCGCTCCCGCATCGGGCAAGTCCTCTCGCCCTGCAGCGACTCACGGGAGCGCAGCGCATCTCCCAGCCCCCCACCCAGCAGATGAAGCCCCGGAAGAATGAACGACCTCGTGCCAACCGACCCGGAAGCCCCACGCAAGAAGCGCCGCCGCACGGTGAGAAGTCGCTCACTGCTGCCGGTCAGTTCGCGACACAAGAATCACGAGCGTTCTGAAGAACATATCCTGTCACTGCCACCGGCAGACGAACCCAGCCTGCCCAGACACTGGCGCGTTGGCGTCTTTGGTGTGCTGGATATCGGCTCGACCAAAATGACCTGTCTGATCGGCAGGGGCGAAGCCGATGGCACGTTGCGCGTCCTCGGATATGGCTGGCGCCGTTCACGCGGCATACGCAATGGCAATATCGTTGACCTGAAAGAGGCCGAGCAGGCCATCCGCGCAACGGTCGGACAGGCAGAAGACGCAGCCGACCGACGTCTCGACAATATCGCGGTCAATCTCTCCTGCGGCCATCCGGAGAGCCATCTCTTCAATGCCCGCATGCCGATCGGCGGGCGTGAGGTGAGCGAGGCCGATATGGGGCGCGTCGTGACCGAGGGACAGTCACGCGCCTATACCGAAGGGCGGACGGTTATTCATACCCTGCCCATCGGTTATGCCGTCGATGACACCTATGGCATTATCGACCCAAGAGGCCAGGTCTGCGAGCAGCTGACAGCCCGCCTGCATGTCGTCGACGCCGCAACGGCTGCGGTGAGGACGCTTGATTCCGTACTCATGCGCTCCGAGCTGAAGATGACGAATCTCGTCTCCGCCGCCCTCGCCTCCGGGCTGTCGGTGCTCGATGCAGATGAGCGTGAACTTGGCGCGACCGTCGTGGATATGGGCGGGGGCACGACATCGATTGCCGTTTTCGGAGAAGGCATGTTGCGCCACACGGCCTTTCTGCCGGTCGGTGGGCTGCATGTGACGCGCGATCTCGCTGGCATGCTCTCCACTTCACTGGACGAAGCTGAACGACTCAAGACAAAATATGGAGCCGCCGAGCTTTCGGCAGAAGACAGCAGTGAACTGATCACGCTGCAGAAAATCGGGGAAGCAACGGGCGTGCTGACCACCGTGTCGCGTGCCAGGCTTGTCTCTGCCATTCGCCCCCGTATCGAGGAAACACTCGAACTCGTGCGCGACAGACTCGACGATGCAGGCTTCGGTCGTACCGGGCGCGAGCGCGTGGTGCTGACAGGCGGCGCGTCCCTCCTTGATGGCGTTGGTCCGATGGCCGCCCGTATTCTGGACCGCCCTGTCAGGCTTGGGCGCCCTCTGGGCATCGTGGGCCTGCCGGAAATCGGCGCGAATTCTGCCGGGTTTTCCACCGCGTCAGGTCTGCTGGCCTGGGCGGCTGGCGCCGATCGGGGCTTTCACGATGCCGATGCCCCCGACCCCCGCCCGAATGGGATGCTAAAGCGTCTTGTGCATTTCATTAGGGGTCGCGCGTGAGTAAAAAGTAACCTATGTAGTTCATGCTCCTCAGTCATTGTTTTGCTTTTAGCGACTGATTTCAGCCCTGTTTCGGATCTCGCCATGACGCTCAATCTCACAGCACCGCAGTATAATTATTCCGATTTCTCGCCGCGCATCACCGTGATCGGTGTCGGCGGTGGCGGCATGAATGCCGTCAACAACATGATCGAAATGCAGCTGCAGGGCGTTGAGTTCGTCGTGGCGAATACGGATGCGCAGGCCCTCGCCGGCTCACGCGCCGAACGCCGCGTGCAACTCGGGCCGCATCTGACACAGGGCCTGGGCGCAGGAGCGAAACCGGAAATCGGCAAGGCAGCGGCCGAGGAAGCAGCAGAAGAAATCAGCCGTCATATCGATGGCGCGCATATGGTTTTCGTCACGGCAGGCATGGGCGGCGGCACTGGTACGGGCGCGGCGCCTGTCATTGCCAAGATGGCACGTGATCGCAAGATCCTTACCGTTGGCGTCGTCAGCACGCCCTTTGGCTTCGAAGGGGCACGACGCAAGAAGGTGGCGGAAGCTGGCATTGCCGAGCTGCAGCAATATGTCGATACGCTGATCGTCATCCCGAACCAGAATCTCTTCCGTATGGCCACCATGCACACGACGCTGCGCGAAGCGTTCAAGATGGCCGATGAAGTGCTCTATATGGGCGTACGCGGCGTCACCGATCTTATGCTGGCGCCTGGACTGATCAATCTCGACTTCGCGGATATCCGCACCGTCATGGCCGAAATGGGCAAGGCGATGATGGGCACAGGCGAGGCTGAAGGCGAAGATCGCGCACTCGAAGCCGCGAACCGCGCCATTTCGAACCCGCTCCTTGACGACTCCTCTATGTCGGGAGCACGCGGCCTGCTGATCAACATTACGGGTGGTGACGACCTGACACTGTACGAGGTCGATCAGGCCGCAGAGCGCATCCGTCAGGAAGTCGCCGATGACGCGACGATCATCTGGGGTTCTGCAATCGACTCGACACTCAATGGCCGCATCCGCGTATCGGTCGTGGCGACCGGTATCGATGGCAGCCGTGCTCCCGAACCGGAAGTGGTCGAAGCCCCTATAGAGACCGTCGATCAGGCCCCCGTCGCACCGGAAGGCGCTGAAGTCGCGCCCTCGAACAGCCAGCCCGCCTTCCAGCCTGCATCGACCTATGCCTCGGTGCCCCGTCAGCAGCCGCATTACGCGCTCGACGGTCAGAACGGCGCCCCGGCATCGGCACCCTCACCGCATTCCGTGCCTCCGCAGGCCAACAAGCAAGGGGCGGTTCATACGCCTTCGCCGCGTTCGGGTCTTTTTTCCGACCAGAACCAGCGCTCCGCTCCAGAGCCCCAGTCTCAGCCACGCAGCCTTTTCGGTATCGTGACAGGAGCATTGCGCGGTCGCCCGGCGGCACCAGCCAGCGCCCCTCATGAAGAAGCGCCACGCCATGCGCCGACAATCGTCGAGCGTGAAGACGCGCCGCGTGTTTCCTCTTCCCATGACAGTGGTGAGGAAAACGGTCTGGACATTCCAGCCTTTCTGCGCCGCGATCAGGGACGCTGAAAAACAAGCGCTCTGTTGCGTCCTGAAACTGAAATTACAGTTCAGTTTCAGGACCTTAGAGCGTAATACTTGGCAATAAACATTGACTGGTCTGCGCTCCCCCTAAGCGGTTACAGCTTTCTACATGATCCGGGCATAATGTCGCGGAAACACAGGAGAGCCTCCCATCATGCAGATCACGGCTGAAACACCGTTCAAAGCATCGATTGTGCCTCTTCCGCTTTCCAACATCGCCCAAGGTTTTTCCTCCATCACGTCAAGTGCTGCGCGCGTCGCGCGCCAGGCAACACTCAACCAGGCAATCACCTGCGTCGGCATCGGCCTGCACAGCGGGGCCCGTGTGCGCATGGTGCTCAACCCGGCCCCGGTCGATCATGGCATCGTCTTCAAGCGCAGCGATCTGCCAGAATCACGACTGATCCCGGCACGTCATGACCATGTGGTCTGCACAAGACTCAGCACCGTCATCGCTCATCCCGATGCCCCGGATATCCGTATCGCCACCATCGAACATCTGATGGCGGCCCTGCATGCCAATGGCATCGACAACGCGCTGATCGAGATCGACGGCCCCGAAACACCTGTGCTGGACGGTTCTGCTGCCGAGTTCGACTTTCTGATCCAGTGCGCCGGCACGGTAATGCAGGAGCCTGCCCGCAGCTTCATCGAGGTATTGCGGCCCGTTCGCGTCGAAGAAGCCAGTGGGGCCTATGCCGAGCTGCGCCCGGCACGTTCCGGTATGGCCCTGGCCATGTCGATCGATTTCGCCGCTTCCGTGATCGGTCAGCAGCGCCACGCGATGCCTCTCACCCTTGAGCGTTTCCGTCAGGAAGTCGGGTTCTGCCGCACTTTCGTCGAGCGCAAGGAAATCGAAGCCCTGCAGAAAATGGGGCTCGCCCGTGGTGGCTCGTTGCACAACGCCATCGTTGTCGAGGACGACACAGTTCTCAATCCATGTGGGCTTCGTCATCCGAAAGAATTCGTCCGTCACAAGCTGATGGATGCGGTGGGCGATCTTTATCTGGCTGGCCATACGCTTCAGGCCGGGTTCATGGGTCACAAATCAGGCCATGGGCTAAACAATCGCCTTCTGCATGCCCTTTTCGCCTCGCCGGAAAACTGGCGTCTTGTCGATGGCGAAAGGGCCGAACAGCCCGTGTTGCGCGCTACAGCGTAAGCGCAACGATCTCATGCGCCCAGGTCTTCCGCGAACGGTAAGGCGTGATATAAGACCGTTCGTCAGTGGAAGAGTCGGCATGCATCAGAACACAGAACGTAACGTTATTCCTGCTCCCAAGCGTCAGCGTCTCGTTGCCGCAATGATGGCGAGCAGTTTTCTGCTCCTGAGCGGTTGCTCGATCTTTTCCAACAAGGAAGAGGTCAAGGCGCCCAAAGTAGCGAGCGCCGAAACACTGTATAATTACGGTATCGATGCCCTACATTCGAAGCGCTATACGCTGGCGAGCGGTGAGTTCGAACTGCTGCAACAGAATTATCCGTATTCCGGTTATGTCGGCAATGCCGAGCTGATGGAAGGCTATGCCTACTACTTGCAGGGCGAGTATGCGCTCTCGGTTCAGCAGCTCGAGCGCTATCTGCTTCTGCACCCGACCAGCCCTGACGCTGCCTATGCCTATTATCTGCGCGCGCTCTGCTATTACGAGCAGATTGCCGAAGTCCAGCGTGACCAGCAGGGAACTGTCGAAGCCCTGAACGCTCTCGAGGAAGTGGTGACACGCTTCCCGCAGACGGCTTATGCCCGTGATGCCCAGCTCAAGATCGATCTCTGCCGCGACCATCTGGCTGGCAAGGAAATGCTTGTTGGCCGCTACTATCAGCAACAGCATAACTATGAAGCCGCTTTGGGGCGTTATCAGCGCGTCGTAGCCGATTTCCAGACGACCAATCACGTTGCCGAAGCGCTCGAGCGCATCGTCGAAGTCGATCTCCAGCTTGGCATGGTCGATGAAGCACGCAAAGCGACCTCGGTGCTGGGCTATAACTATCCTAACAGCCAGTGGTATCGGTACAGCTACAACCTGCTCCGCAATCGCAACCTGCTGCCCGGAAACAGCAAGGCACCGGGTTCCGGCAAGCGCGGCTTCTTCGGGCGTGCCTGGCATTCGGTTTTCTGATCCGAAACAAGGCTTTCCGCTGGTGTCACACGTTGCTGCCAGCGAAATCTTCTTGCCGCATTTTCAGGATTCCGCCTCATGCTGACTCACCTCTCGATACGCGATGTGGTTCTTATCGAGAGGCTCGACCTGCCTTTTCATCCGGGTCTGACGGTCCTTACGGGTGAGACCGGTGCCGGCAAATCCATTCTTCTCGACTCTCTGGGGCTCACGCTTGGCGACCGCGCCAGCGGCGGCCTTGTGCGCGCCGGGGCCGAGCAGGCTGCGGTTTCTGCCTGTTTCGAAATTCCGGACGGGCATCCGGTCCATCAACTTCTGGCCGAGCAGGGTATCGCGCTGGATGACACGCATGAGCCGGTCGTTCTGCGGCGCACGGTTACGGCAGATGCGCGCTCGCGCGCCTATGTCAATGATCAGCCGATTGGCGTCGGGTTGCTGCGCCGTATTGCCGCCCTTCTGGTCGAAATTCAGGGCCAGCACGACCAGATGGGCCTTGCTGACCAGGCGACCCATCTCGATCTTCTCGACGCGTTCGGTGTGGAGCGTGCCACGCGTGAGTCCGTTGCCCACAGCTATCGCCGCTGGATAGAAGCCACAGCAGCGCTTGCCGCGGCGCAATCAGAAATGGAAGCCACGCGCCGTGAGGAAGACTGGCTGAGGCAGGCCGTTGACGACCTTGGCGTTCTTGCGCCGCAGGAAAATGAAGAAGAACAGCTGGCGGCCCTGCGCATCGGTCTGCAACAGGGCGAAAGACGCGGCGAGGCCATCGCAGCAGCACTGGCAGACCTGACCCCGCGCGACCGCCGATCTGCCGCCCCTGCCGCAGCGCTTCGCAGCGCCAGTCGCACGCTGGCCCGGCTTCTGCCCTCGCCGGGTGAAGAAAGCGCGCCGAGTTCGGCACAGCAGCAACAGGCTCAGGAAGCGCTGGTCGCGCTAGAAAAAGCGGAAGAAGCTCTCGCCGAAGCCGAAACCCTGCTTTCTCGTCTCGCAGCCGATGCCGATACCGACCCCCGCCTGCTGGAAGAAACGGAAGAACGGCTCTTTGCCCTTCGTGCGGCCGGTCGCAAACATGGCGTTACGGTAAACGAACTTGCGTCGCTGCTGACCAGCCTGCAGGCACGACTTGAAGCGCTGGACTCAGGCAATGCACGTATCGAGCAGCTTCAGGCGGAGACAAGGGCGGCCCGTGAAGTCTTCGCAGCTGAGGCAGAAAAGCTGAGCGCCATTCGCGAGCGCGCCGCCCGGCGTCTCGAAACTGCCGTCATGGCCGAGCTCAAGCCGGTCAGGCTCGAACGCGCCCGCTTCATCGTATCCCTCACACCGCTCGAACCCGAAGCCTGGAATCTACGCGGCAAGGAACAGGCGTCCTTTCTCATCGCAGCCAATCCGGGCCAGCCTCCCGGCCCTCTCGCAAAAGTGGCCTCAGGCGGCGAGTTGTCGCGTCTTATGCTCGCGCTCAAGGTCGTTCTGGCCGAGCGATCGGCCATTCCGACACTGGTGTTCGACGAGGTCGATTCCGGTGTGGGCGGGGCAACAGCATCCTCCATCGGCGATCGTCTGCATCGCGTGGCGCGCGATGTGCAGGTTCTTGTCGTTACGCACAGCCCGCAGGTTGCGGCACGTGGCGACCAGCATCTGCGCATCAGCAAGCGCATACGCAAGGAGCGCACCGAGACGCTGGCCGAGAAACTCTCGCCTGACGAGCGGCGGGAAGAGATTGCACGCATGCTGGCCGGTGAAACCATTACGGACGCCGCCCGTACAGCCGCAGACAGTCTTTTGGAACAGGAATGATGGACGACACGACGGTCGACAGACACGCCGAAGAGCATGCCCGGCTTTCCACGCTCATCGCTCGCTGGAACACCGCCTATCATCAGAACGATGCGCCTGAAGTGTCAGACGCGGAGTATGACAGCGCAAGACGCGCGCTCATCGCGCTCGAAGAAGCGCATCCGGACCTCAAGACGCAAGGCAGCGTTCTCGACGAGGTCGGGGCAGCCCCTGATACCGCTTTCGGCAAGCAGGCCCATCGCGTGCCGATGCTTTCGCTCGACAATGTCTTCACCTCGGAAGAATTCGAGTCTTTCGTTGCCAAAGCTGCACGCTTTCTCGGCCTCGACAGCAAGGCTGCGGATGCGCTGGCTTTTGTGGCAGAGCCCAAGATAGACGGGCTGTCGATCAATCTGACCTATCGCCACGGCAAGCTCCTGCGTGGCACGACACGCGGTGACGGTCTGGTGGGCGAGGATGTGACGGCCAATCTTCTGACGATCGCAGAGGTCCCGCGCGCGCTTTCCGGCGAAGCGCCGGAAGAAATCGAGATACGCGGCGAGATCTTCATGGCGAAGGCCGATTTTCTGGCCCTCAACGAGACGATGCTGGCACAAGGACAGAAGCCTTTTGCCAATCCACGCAATGCTGCTGCAGGATCCTTGCGTCAGCTCGACCCCGCCGTGACGGCGCGGCGCCCGCTCTCGCTTTTTGCCTATGCGCAGGGCCATGCCAGCGAACGATGCGCCGCCACACATTGGGCCTATCTGGAAAAGCTGCGTGAATGGGGGTTCGTGGTCAATCCGCTCTCCAGAGCGATTGCTCATGCAAGCGAAATCCCCGCCTATATCGAAGACCTCGCGCGCAATCGTGCCTCGTTGCCCTATGATATCGATGGCGTCGTCTTCAAGCTCGACGACCTAGATCTTCAGACGCGGCTAGGCTTCGCCGGACGGGCGCCGCGCTGGGCCATCGCCTGGAAATTTCCCTCAGAGCAGGCCATCACAAGGCTCGAGAAAATCGAGATACAGGTTGGCCGCACAGGCGCCCTGACACCCACCGCGCATCTTGAACCCGTCAATGTAGGCGGGGTCATTGTGTCGCGTGCGACGCTGCATAATGAAGACGAGATTACCCGCAAGGATGTACGCCCCGGCGATCTGGTGCGTGTGCAGCGTGCGGGCGACGTCATTCCGCAAATTCTCGGCCCCGTGCCGGAAGACAAACCGCGTGGTCCGGCTTTCGTCTTTCCGACCACCTGCCCGGTCTGTCACTCCCTGACCGAGCGCCCCGAGGGTGAAGCCGTGCGTCGCTGCACAGGCGGCCTCACCTGTGAGGCGCAGGTGGTTGAGAGACTGATCCATTTTGTTTCGCGCCAGGCCTTCGATATCGATGGTCTGGGCGAGCGGTCGATACGCGAATTTCATGAAATCGGCCTGATCGACAAACCGGGCGATATTTTCCGCCTGCATGAAAAAGCCGATATGATCCGGGCGCGTGAGGGCTGGGGCGAACTCTCGACACGCAATCTGCTGCGCGCCATCGAGCAGCGCCGCAGCATTGCCTTCAGCCGCTTTCTGTTCGGGCTGGGAATCAGGCGCATTGGTGAGCGCAACGCGCAACTTCTGGCCCGCCACTATCAGACCTATGAGGCCTGGTTCGACGCAATGAAAGCTGCCAGCCTGATCGGCTCCGACGATCGACTGGCGCTTGGCAGCATCATGGGGATTGGTGAAAGCATTGTCGCTGATCTGCTCGCCTTCTTCGCCGAACCCCATAATCTGTCGACGCTTACAGACCTGCGCAACGAATTGACGATCGAGGCCGAAGCCCGTCCTGAAGAGGGGCCACTTTCGGGGAAGACCATCGTCTTTACGGGCACGTTGCACAGCATGACCCGCCCGGAAGCAAAGGCCATTGCCGAGCGTCTGGGCGCGCAGGTGAGCGATTCAGTGTCGAAGAAAACGGGGCTGGTCGTTCTTGGTGAAAAGGCGGGGTCCAAAGCAAAAAAGGCCGCCGAACTCGGTCTCGAAACATGCGACGAGGCGGGATGGCGTGAAATCGCTGGCCTGCCTCCGGCGAATTAAGGCGCGGATACTGGAATATGGAGCACAACGCGTCTAGTATTGAGGCTCCTGTTTCAAAGCCCCCTTTTCTTGAGGAGCCACGCGCGTGACGTTGCTGCTTCTGGGCCTCGCGGCCATGGTGGCAGCGATTGCCGTCTCCATTCTGATCTCGCTCTCTGAGATCTCATTTGCTGCTGCACGCGATATCCGCCTGCGTGCCCTTGCCGATCAGGGAGACCCGCGCGCCTCTTCGTTTCTGAAGCTGCGTCGTAACAGCGGTCAGGTCATCACTGTTCTGCAGATCTGCCTCAATGCGGTGGGTGTGCTCGGCGGTGTTATTTCGAGCGAGTTGCTGACCCCTGCATTCAGCGCGGCCCTCATAGAGGCAGGCCTGACGCCGGGTTTTGCCGGCAAGGTTGCCGCCAGCCTTGCCTTCGTGGTCGTCACGGGGCTTTTCGTGCTTTTTGCCGATCTGTTGCCGAAGCGGATCGCCCTGAACAACCCAGACCGTGTAGCACTGAAAGTAAGCTGGTTTTTGACCGGCGCGCTGCGTGTACTTTATCCGGCGGTCTGGATTTTCTCGCTCATTTCCGACTGGCTGCTGAACCTGCTGCGCATTCCCGCCGCCTCTGCGGTAGAGCCCGTAACCCCTGAGGATCTGAATGCCATGCTGGCCGCAGGAACCGCCTCGGGCGTGCTGCAGGAAAAAGAGCATCAGCTCATTCAGAACGTATTGGCGCTGCAGGATCGGTCTGTCACGTCGGCCATGACCCCGCGTGACGAGATCGTTTTTCTCGATGTGCAGGAAAGTCTCGAATCCCAGCGCGACAAGGTGCGTATCCGCCCCTATTCCCGCTATCCGCTCTGCGATGGCGGGCTCGATCATGTCATCGGATCGATACGCGCCGAAGACGTTCTGGTGGCGGTGGTGGATGAAGTGCCGCCCAATGCAGACCCAAGCCAGCCGATCAGCAACCAGATCTTCCGCATGCGGCGTGATACGCTCTCTCTGCCAGACACGCTGAATCTGTGGGACACGCTGGCACAATTCGACTCGCATGGCGCGGGTTTTGCGCTGATCGTCAATGAATACGGGCTTGTTGTCGGTCTGATCACCTTCAAGGACATCATGGGCGCGCTCATGGACGGGCTCGCCAGCCCCTTCGAAGAGCAAGCTATCGTGCGTCGTGATGCCAGTTCCTGGCTGATCGACGGCGCTGCCCCCATTGGGGATGTGTTTCGCGAGCTGGATATCGATCTCGATGCCGAACGCGACCTGTTTCACACGATTGGCGGGTTCGTCATGCATCGCCTGCGCCGTATGGCCCGCAAGGCGGACAGGGTCGAGGCCGCAGGCTATCGTTTCGAGGTGGTCGACGTTGACGGCTTCCGTATCAACCAGCTTCTGGTCTCGCGCATGGCACCCGGTGAGAACACTGGTTTCTGAAGCGTATCTGACAAAAGATTTCACAGCCCACGCAATCGTGTTGTGTGCTTGACCTCACCCGCCATCAGGGCGTTCCTCAACCGGAAGTCAGTTTTCTGGATGGAGCCGAATGACCGAGCGGGTTGAGACGCCTATACGCTGGTGGCCGCGCCTCAGCGATCTGCCCAACCCACCCTTCCCTCCAGGCTGGTTCGGTTTCTCCCTTCGCAGCTGGGCGGCTGTCTGCCTTGCTCTGGCGACGGCCTTCTGGGCGCAGCTGGACGCGCCTGCCGGTGCTGCCGTCACCGTCATGATCATCACGCAGCCCCTGCGCGGGCAGGCGCTTTCCAAAGCCCTTTATCGACTGATCGGCACCGCTCTGGGGGTCGCCGCATCGATCCTGCTTATTGCCTGCTTCAGTCAGGATCGCGGCATGATGCTTGGTGGATGTGCCCTGTGGCTTGCGGGGTGCACCTATATCGGCTCGCTTGAGCGGCATTTCCGCTCCTACGGGGCGCTCCTGGCGGGCTACACCATCGCGCTTGTCGCGATCAATGTGATCGATACCCCGCAAAACGTGTTCGATGTGGCCTTGTCACGTGCCAGCTGCGTGGCCATCGGCATCGCTTCTGTTGCGTTCGTGAACATGCTCACCGGATCGCCCAAGGCATGGCAGAAACTTGCTGACGGACTCGAAGCCCGCGCCCGCCAGATACGCGATTTCGGTCGACGGGCCGTGCAGGGCGAGAGCGTGGCAGACGCGATGGAAACCACGGCGCTCGCAGGGGATATTCTCTCGCTCTCGGCCCAGATCTCCTATGCCAAGACCGAAATCGACCGCTCGACACGCCGTACGGCCGGAGCCCGTCTCGCCATCATCGGCATGCTGACGGTGCTCGGTTCGGGGCGCGCCATCGCCCATATCCTGCGCACAAAGAACGTCTCCGCTCTGGCGCAGCGTCATGTGCTGGCGTGGCATGAATTGCGTGAGGACCACAGCGACCGCTTCGAAACGGTCGGATCGCTGATCGAGACCATGCGCGAGGAAGAACCCGATTACCACCCTGACGCCACGGATGCGCATTATCTGGAGCGCGCAGCCGTGCTTCTGAGCAACCGCCTGCATATCTCGACCGGCATCAACACGCTTCAATATGCCACCCCTGCGGGTGACGCGCTCAAACTCGCGCAGATCGCCCAGCACCCCGATCACGTCGCCGCCTTCGTCAACGCGGTGCGTGTGCTTCTCGGTTTTTCGATCACGGCAGGGCTCTGCATCGCCAGCGGTCAGCCTGCCTCAATGGCCGCCCTGTCTCAGGCGGCGCTCATCCTCACCCTCGCCTCCACGGCGCTGGACACATCGAAATTCGGTATGGGTGCGATATTGGGTCTGACACTGGCCGTGTTTGTTGCGGCCATCATGAATTATCTGATCCTGCCGCATATCGCCGCCTTCGGGGCTCTGGCTCTGGTCTTTCTTCCCCATACGATTTTCGCCTGCGTCATGCTCATGAATGCCCGCACGAGCGCGATGGGCTTCAATTACGGTGCGTTTTTTCCGATCATCCTGGGCCTGAGCAACCATCAGGATTACGACCCGGTCGCCTTCATCTCACGCAATATCTTCTATCTGATTTCCGGCGTGATCTCTTTCATCATCCTCGTGCTGCTGTTTTCGCCAACGCCTCGCAGCAGGCGCTTTCGTATTGCAGCCTCGATCGGACAGGATCTCGAAGCCCAGCTCAGGGGCAGAGGCAAACCAGCCGGTGCCGCCCTGCTCAGCCAGAAATACGATCGTCTCGTTCAGCTCCTGACATGGACAAAGCAGCTTCATGCCCATCCCGCCAGCAGGCAGGGCGCCGAGCGCCCGGTCAACCGCCATGTCTTCAATCGTCTGGTCACGCTCGAAGATCTTGCCACGACGCTGGCACGCGTGCGCCACTACCTGCGCGAGGCCGATAACTGCGCCTGCCTTGCCCGGCTCGCAGGAGAAGCACGGCATCTGGTGAGTTCCGCGTCTTTCCCTACGCTCGCCCATACCCTTCCGCGCCTGAGCAGCGAGTTTCTCGTTCTTGCCCAGGACGCGACGCCAAGAGAACGTGCCATTGCCATTCTCTGTGCCGGAAGTCTCGAAGCCGTGCGTTCAACGCTTGCCGAGAACCATTCTACGCTCATCCATTTCGGTCTGGGGCGCAAGCGATGGTAACGCCTCGCCCGCGCCGTGAAAGGAAGCCTGCCCGATGAGCGAAGTCATCGATCTCGAAGGCGTGCTTGTCTCGGCCTTCGTTGCCAATCTCTTTCTGGCGCTGCTGACACTCGCCCTCATCCGCTGGTGTTTCGGACGGCTCAATCTCTGGCGCTTCTTCTGGAATCCGCCCCTCGCCCAGTTCGGCCTGCTTGTCTGCCTGCTTGGGCTTTACACCTGGCTCTTGTGAAAGAATTCCGCTCGTGCTCGCTCGTGCCTCACGCCTGATCAGATGGCTCATCACCCTGTCTATCCTTGTCGTTGCAGGGATCGTGATCGTGATCTTGTGGGATTACTATACTGCTGCCCCATGGACCCGAAACGGTCAGGTGCGCGCGCAGGTCGTCAATATGGCGCCCCGTGTCTCAGGTGAAATCATTGAGGTGCGGGTTCATGACAATGAGTTCGTGCATCGAGGCGACGTGCTTTTTGTCATCGACCCGTTCGACTTCAAGGTGCGCGTCGCAACGGCCGAGGCCAATCTGGCCGAGCGCAAGGCCGATCTTGATTTCCGCATTTCGCAGTATCAGCGGCGTCGCATCATTCCCGGTGTTGCGGTCTCGGCGGAAGAAAAACAGCAATTCTCCGCAGCTGCCGCGCAGGCGCGGGCACAATATGACGCAGCACAGGCTGCCCTGCGTCAGGCGCGCATCGATCTCGATCGTACGATCGTCCATAGCTCGATCGATGGTTATGTCACGAACCTGCTGATGCGCCCCGGCGACTTTGCCACAGCCGGGCATGTCAACATACAGATCATCGACTCAGCCTCCTATTGGGTGGATGGCTATTTCGAGGAAACCAAGGTTCATAATATCGAAATCGGCGATCCGGTGCGTATGGATCTCATGGGCGGTCATCACCCTTTGTTCGGCCATATCGAAAGCATCACGCGCGGCATTTCGAGCATGAACGCCACCACAGCCACGCAAGGCCTGCCATCTGTTGATCCGGTCTATACCTGGGTCCGTCTGGCGCAGCGTATTCCGGTCCGCATTCACATCGACCAGTTGCCGCCCGACCTGCATCTTGCGGCCGGCATGACCGCCACTGTCACCATCGTGGCCGAAAACGGACACAGGCGTCATATGTCGGCAAAAGATGCCCTGCATCATTTTGGTGACGACATGCGCCATGTTATCGGTCACTGAAGACACGCGGAGCTTCTTCTCATGGCCTCTTCATTCCCTGCAGCGCCCCGTCGCGCCCTGCTCGTCATTGATGTGCAGAACGATTTTCTACCGGGGGGCACGCTCGCAGTGCCGAAGGGCGATCTGATCCTGCCGGCAGTCAATGCGCTCATGACGCAGGATTTCGATGCCATCATCGCCAGCCGCGACTGGCATCCGCAAAACCATATCTCATTCGTGCCTCAGGGAGGCGACTGGCCGATCCATTGCGTCGCCGGGACGGGTGGCGCCGATTTCTCACCCCATCTGCATCAGAACCGGCTGAGCCATATCGTGCATAAGGGGCTCGACCCCGCATGCGATTCCTATTCGGCCTTTTTCGACAATGATCAGCGTCACTCGACCGGGCTCGACGCGCTTCTGCGCGGCCTGGGGATCACCCATGTCACACTCTGCGGGCTGGCACTCGATTTCTGCGTGGCGGCGACCGCACGAGATGCCAGGAAGCTCGGTTTCGAGACAGTCATCAGCCTTGCCGCCTGCAAAGGGATAGCTGAAGATCCCGCGGCATGCCTGAACGCACTTGAAGCACTCGGTGTGAAGATTGATCGCGCGTGACACCGGTCAACCACGCCCCGGACGAACCGGCTGACCTTCTATCGCGGGCGATTTGTTCTGAGCTGCGTCCCGACTGCGCCCCTCTGGCCTCGCCATGCTCAACGCGCAGGTGAAAACCGCTCTGCGCAAAAAAACAATCCGAGCCGTTTTCCTGCTTCATCGATGGCTTGGCATTACGCTTGGGCTGATGATGTGCGTCTGGTGCCTCTCCGGCTTTGTGATGCTCTGGAAAGCGTGGCCGCAGCCCGACGAGACACGCGTAAATCTGGCGCATGAGCGCATTCAGATCGATACGGCCACTATTCTGCCACCACTGGCAAAATCCTCTCGATCGTTCAGAATCCTGATGGTTGGATCGATCCCTGTCCTGCAGGTAGCCTCTGAAACAGGATCTTCCAAAAGCTTCGACCTCCGCACCGGGCAGGACCTCTTTCTCTCGCCGCAGGCCCTTGCCGGCGTGGCGGCAGACTATGCTGATCTGCCTCGTGACTCGGCACGGTTCGAGGGCCTGCGCGACCACGACCAATGGATACTTAACACGCGGAACCACCGATCGGGATTTTACCGCTACGCCCTCAATGACCCGGAAAAGACCCTCGTCTATCTCTCGCCCGCGACAGGCGATGTGGTTCAGGCGACGACACGCGCAACCCGCTTCTGGTCATGGGTCGGGGCCATACCGCACTGGCTCTATCCGTCTCTCCTCAAGCGCCATCAAAGCCTCTGGGCAGACACTCTGATTGTCCTCTCAGGCGCTGGCATATTCCTCACCATCATGGGGCTCTGGATCGGCTGGCAACGCCTCGGTGCGGGGCGACGTCTTTCCCCTTACAGGGGTATCCATCGGCTACACCATATTGCCGGGCTGTGTTTTGGCCTCATGCTGCTTTCCTGGATCACGACCGGTTTTCTGAGCATGAACCCGGCCGGATTATTCAAGCCCGACCCTGCGCCGGGCTGGGTAAATCGCCTCAACAGGCCCGTTACGTCATCCGAGCTTCAGACCCTTGTTTCGACGCTAGGAGCACACCCCGAGGCACGGTTCCGTAGCGTCACACTTGGCGCCTGGGGCGATACAGCTTTTCTTGCAGTCGTCGATGATGAGGGGAAATATCGGACACTTAACCAAAGCCTGTCGCCTGTTTCCCTGACAGTAGAAACCCTGAGGCCGGGTCTGAGCAGAGCGGACATCGCCACGACCATAGCCGTGCTCGATCACGACGATTCCTATTATTTCTCCACCCGTCACCTCAAACGAACTTTTCCCGTAATGCGCGTAACAGGTGCAGATGGGACGCGGCTCTATCTCGATATGCGCAATGGAGCGCAGCTGCGGGTTGTGGAAGCCGGTGCCAGAGAGACGCGATGGTTTATCTATGGGGCGCATGATCTCGATTTCTTCCGTTGGCTACGTACGCCCCTCGCCCGGCTGCTGATCATTCTGCCCCTCCTGCTGGGCGTCAGCGCGATCTGCCTCGCCGGGTTCTGTCTGGGTGTCGCCCGCCTTCGTATCACAACCACTCGCGGCCTTCGGCGCAGGCGAGACAGGTCGCGTGCCTCAAGCTAGAAGGACAGCATGAGCCGCAGCACAAATCCCCCTCAGAAAAACCTTCCACTCGGCGTGTTATGCGGCGCTGGCGCCGGAGCCTTGTGGGGGCTGGTCTTTCTGGCACCCGAACTCGCGCGCGACTTTCCGCCGCTTGACCTCGCAGCTGGTCGCTATCTGGCCTATGGGCTCATTGCACTTGGCCTGATCGGCGCCCGACTGCCTGTTCTGTGCCGCAGTCTGCACAGGCGCGACTGGTATGGGCTCTTCTGGCTCTCGTTTTTCGGTAACAGCTTTTATTACGTCATGCTCTCGATGGCGGTGCAGAAAGGCGGCATCGCGCTGACCTCACTCGTGATTGGGTTCATGCCCGTTGCGGTGACGATCATCGGCAGCCGCGACAAGGATGCGCCGCCTTTTCTGAAACTGGCCCCCTCGCTGTTCTTCTGCATGATCGGCGCGTTTTGCATCGGCTGGCAGGCCCTGTTCCCCGCTGGTCAGACCGCGAACATGGGGGCGAGCAGCCTTGCCGGTCTGCTCTGCGCCTGTGCTGCGTTGGCCTCCTGGACGGGATTCGCCGTAGGAAACAGCCGCGCTCTGGCCCGGCTCGATCATGTGTCGAGCCATGAATGGAATCTGCTGACCGGGCTCGTCACCGGCGCCCAGGCCTTGGTGATGCTGCCGCTGGCCCTTTTATTTGACCCGACTACCCACGCCCTGTCCGCCTGGGGGCGTTTCGCCACGGTCTCGATCGGTGTCGCCGTTATCGCATCGCTTTGCGGCAATGCCTTGTGGAACCGCATGAGCCGCCTGCTGCCGCTCACGCTGACAGGGCAGATGATCCTGTTCGAAACGCTTTTTGCGCTGCTCTACGGGTTTGTATGGGACCAGCGTCTGCCCCGCCCGCTTGAGATTGCCTCGTTCCTGTTCATCGTGGCCAGCGTGCTGTGCTGCGTGGCGGCCCATCGCAAGCCCGCCATGAAGCCGGTGGATAACACGCTCTCCTGATGGCGATGTGACGTTCAGGAAAAGAGCGAAAGCGCCTCTTTGACACGCTGCTCGTTAAGGGGCTTGGGCAGGAAGATGGAGCGCGCCGGTATGGTCGCAAGCTGTGGAATACCCCGCCCACTGGTCACGATGATCTCGATAGGGGGCCAGCGATCACGGACGAGCGCTGCCAGGCGTAGACCATCCATCGAGCCGGGCATGTCGACATCGGCAAGAACGATGCGGATATCTGGACGGCTCTCGAGAATGATCAGGGCCTGATCGGCGTCAGACGCTTCGGCCACCGTATAACCAGCCTCTTCAAGCAGATCCATGAGGCTCATACGCTGCAACGGCTCGTCTTCAACCACCAGAACGGTCGGTGCCTGTTGCGGCGTGTAGTCCAGTGAATGCGCCATTACGTCCTCATGATCTTTTCTGCGTCGGCCCGGAAGCTGGCCGACAGACCTTCCTGTTCATAGCGCAGGGAAACGCCTCCCGTTCCAATCAGACCGAAGGATATTAAACGCGCGCCAAAGCCGCCCTTTGTCGGCTCACTGACGGGTGGGCCGCCCTGTTCCTGCCAGAACAGCACCAGATCGTTCCCCGCCTGTGAGGCCTCGACCTGCCACGAAATCACCACCTGCCCTTCAGGCACAGAGAGTGCTCCGTGCTTGCAGGCATTTGTCGTCATTTCATGAACGAGCAATGCCGTGGACATAGCGGCCCGTGACCCAAGGCGCATGACTGGCCCCGAGATCTGGCAGCGCTCGAACACGGAGGCATCTCTCAGAATGTTGGCGATGAGATCGCCCAGAACTGCGGCGCGCTGCTCATCGCAATGAAGCAGGTCATGCGCGCGCCCAAGCGACTGAAGCCTCTCATAGAAACGGCTGGCTTCCTCTTTGGAAAGCGCGTCGCGCAGGGTCATGCGCGCGACCGCCTGCACCATGGCCAATGTGTTGCGTAGCCGATGGGCGATTTCACCATTGATCATGTTCTGAAGCTCGTCCGCACGCCTGCGTGCGATGGCGAGTTCAAGACGATCAGCAGCGTTATGCAGCCAGTGGATTTCCTCACTGGTCCAGTCGTGAGGCATGCAGAAATGCACCAGCATGAGCGCGACATTGCGCCCATCCTCCCGCACCGGCACGTTGATGACACCACGCGCCTTCAATGCGAGCCAGCCCGTGCTGTCATCGCGTGTTCGCTCATCGGTCAGGATATCGGTAATGACGAGCGCCTCGCCGGCAAGCAGCGTTTCACGCAGGCGCCCGTAATCATCAAAACGATAAAGCCCCTTGATGGGCGGCATTCCAGGCAACGCCCAGCCTTCGGCAACGGTAATGGTCTCTATATCATGATCGAGTTCGCCATAAGTCGCCCGGTCGGCACAGAGGGCCTTGCCGATTATGGTCATGGCCTGGCTGATCATGGTTGCGATATCGCGCTCATCATGCAGCACATCGCCCAGGGCAATCAGCCCGTCCTGCCGGTTCCGCGCAGCAATCTGGCTAGTGACATCCTTGAACGTCGCTGAAAAATAATCCTGCCCGACCGGATAAAACGTGCCTTCATACCAGCGGCCGGTCGCCTTGACGCGTTGGACGAATGAGACGGGCTGTTCCGTTTCCAGTGCTTTCGCCGCCAAAGCAATCCAGTCAGATTCGATAAAAGGAAAAAGCGCTGCATAGGTAGCGCCAATGACTGCATCTGCCGGGATGCCGACATGGCGCTCCCACGCGGGATTGACCTCGAGATAGGCCCAATCGCGCAAACAGCCGGTTTCATCACGCAGCGCCTGGGCAAGAAAATATCCTTCATCCATGGCCTGGATGAGGCTGCGCCAGCGTTTGCGTGTTGCACCAAGTGCTGTGCTCCGTCTGCGCAGTTCAAGCAGATCGACCACGAGGGAAGATAGTTTTGTCAGCGCTTCACGCTGGCCTGGGAGAAGACCGCCAGGGCGGGGCACGTCGTCAATAACGGCCAATGCCCCTACAGTCCCAAGGGGGGTGCGCAGCGGCACTCCGGCATAAAAACGAATTTCGGGCGGCTCATTGACAAGCGGATTTTGCGCCGTTCGCGGATCAGCTGTCAGATCCTCTATCTCGATCAGGCAATCCTCATCGACCACAAAGCGACAGATTGAGCTTTCCAGCCCCGTCTGGCACAGCGAGGTACCGATACGGGCCTTGAACCATTGCCTATCCTTGTCGATCAGACTCACGACCGCAATTTTCGTCGTGCATATCTGGGCTGCGAGGGCGACGAGATCGTCATAACCACGCTCGGGCAGCGTATCAAAAATCTCATAGGCTTCGATACCGAGCACAGGAGTCGTCTTATCGACCATGCGTAAATCCAGGCGACATTTCGGCTCCAACGCATGACCGGCTATCCCGGCTTTGTCCTGCCTTCTCTCCTACGACGTCTCTGTTCGTTCCAGAAGCGCAAATAAAACGGTCGCTCCCAAAAAAGCTGTCCCGGTGGCGTGGAAGAAGGGGATCGGTGCGCCCTTTCTCAGCCCCTCAATGCGTCTCATCAAAATTGTCTGCATCGGGTCGTCGTCAGGGCGCGATTTACACGCAGGCAGAGAATACAGTTGGGAGTCCTCGGGTATCGCCACACTTTCAATATCTGGGCGGAAACATCGCCAAGTGTCTCCCCTCCTCCCATCAGGAGGGGGGAGACGAAGTTTCCTTCGATTGCCACTCCCATATCGAGCAGCAATCGACGAGCAGGTGTTGGTAGTGTCGATAGGGAGCAGAAAATATTTCTTACGCCGCGTGAACGACACCTCACAGACTGCCCTTCCGCTAAAGATCCCCAAGCCGGGTCGGTATTCCTCCATTATTGAACCATCCTTGCGTGATGCCTGCCGGATCGGTGGGCAGTCCTCTCAGCCATGCATCCATCGCTGCGTCGGCCAGAGGGAGCGACGACGTGTCGGGTGCTGGCGGCAGAGAAACCGGAACAAGAGCCGTCCGGGCTGAGACGAGAATACTGGCCTCGACCTGCTGAGTGTTGCCGTGGCTCGTCAGGGCGCAGACCGTAACCACACAAGGTCCAGGGCTTTTCCAGCGAAGCCACGCCGTCGCGATTGTGCCGAACAGATTGGTCCAGCCCAGATCAGCCGCGTTACCTGCATCGAACTCGAAAGAGACGATATATTCGCCTGGTGCAAGAATACCGTCGAAATCGATACTGTAATCTCCTCCGCCCTTGAGGGCAGAGGGAGGCCAGACCAATGCAGCTCTGCCGGAAGGGCAAGCCCCTCCAATCGCCCCATTGGATGGGCAAAGAATATTGACGCTCGGTCGCCATGCCATAGCTATTTCTCCAAAAAAAAACCAGATGATGCGATGTATATGATATACTTTTCTATTTGATATTATTATTGTATTTAGTTCGTTTAATAACCTCAATAAAATCATTAATTATATAACTATTTTACATTACATAAATATTTGAACAAACAGGAAGTAACGCGAAATTATCCGTACTCACCACGCGACCTATTTTGCGATGCCATCAGACGAGAAGGCCAACTGAAATAGCGCGCTTATCACAGCAGACTTTACGCTTAGTGAAAAACTCTCTGCCGTTCAATCTTGAATAATATCCATTCTTATAGCACAGATTGAGAATTATTTCTATTCCAGTAATATAGTTAATACACGCAAACGAATATACAGGCGATGAGCCCCCACGTCGCTCACCCCTTCGCGCACTTGCCCTATTGCTGATCAACGCATGGCATTATCACTCGAACGAAAGCTGAGATCCCTCTGCGAGACGCTTTGAGACACATTTTACTGCAATATCTGCTCGATTTTCCCGTATCGATACCGGTATCGATAGTTACTTCTGAAAAGCATCTTCCCGCGCATTACCGGGCACAGGCTAGACCTCGAATAGGCCATCCCTCTCGCGGCTCTCAACGACGAACCTAATATCACCCATCATTTCCTGGACGATAAGCCGTATCTTCCAGCAGCAGATCAACGCGGCCTTCCCCAAGGACAAACATCCGACAGGTAAGCTGCCTCAATCTGCCAAGCGGAGGCAGGTCGAAACAGATGCTAAGGCGCCGCAGAGCGATACGGTATCCCGACGCCAGGACGTAAACTAAGGGTGCATTATCGGAAGAAAATAACCAGGCCGCATCAGGGTCGCGATTTAAGGCACGAAGATCCGGATGAAGTGTCAAACGCAAGAACAGGCAAAAATTACGTCAATCGTAGCTGGACTCAAGAGACTGCCCTTTAGACTCTCAGACGACCGCCCGTGACGCTCACACACAGGCATTGCAGTTTTCATCTTCAGGGAGGGGGAGCCAGAAATATGGAGAGATTGGCGCGCCCTGCTGGATTCGAACCAGCGACCCACAGCTTAGAAGGCTGTTGCTCTATCCAACTGAGCTAAGGGCGCGTATCGCCATACCCTTGGTGGTGGTGGTCGGGGCGCCCGGAATCGAACCGGGGGCCTCTTGTACCCAAAACAAGCGCGCTACCAGGCTGCGCCACGCCCCGAACGCGCGGACCCTACCGCAACTCGCGGCAGGGTGAAAGATGCGGTTTTAAAAAAAGTGAAGAATTATCCGAGGTTACGCGCCAGAGGCGGCACGAAGAGCGGTGCGGTGTCCCAGGGGAACAGCACCCAAGTGTCCTGAGCCACTTCCATCACGTACTGATCCGTGTGCGGCTTGCCGTTGGGCTTGGCGTAAAGACAGGCGAAATGCGCCTTGGGCAGCACATCGCGCACAACCTTGGCCGTCTCACCCGAATCAACCAGATCATCGATCACGAGAAAGCCTTCGCCATCACCGGCAGCGATCGGCGCCTTGACCACGCGCGGCTCTTTCTGGTCCTGCGCGCTCTCGCCTGAATAGCTGATGACCGAGATCGATTCGACAAGGCGGCAATCAAGTTCACGGGCGATGATCGCAGCCGGAATGAGACCGCCGCGGGTCACGGCAACAATGCCCTTGAACTCGCCACGCGCCATCAGGGCCGAGGCAAGGGTACGCGCATCGCGATGCAGTTGGTCCCAGGTGACGGTTGCGTAGTTGGTAGCCATCAGAACAGTTTTCCTCCATCTGGCACCCGGCGATCCGGGCAGATCAGAACCATGTCGCCGGAGCGATCGGGCATGCCAAGCGCCAGAACTTGATTGACAGAAGCGTTGTGCAGCTGCGGATTAACCACAGCACAAACTTGCCTGCCAACCAGCTGCGACGCCTCATAACGCTTCACCAGCGTCATTGTGGCGCGGCGGACACCCAGAAGTGCGCCGAAATCGATCCAGAGCATCATTTTATCGCCCTCTTCCCGCGCGGAGGCGACTGTGCCGACACGGATATCGGGCTGCACCGGGTCGACTGAAAAGGCTGAAGCCCTCGATTCGGCAGGAAGATCATTTTCTGGGGTCATCGGCGGAACCTGCCCGCACAGCCTCTGAAATGCAATCGACTCCACTAGGCTGCACGCTGGCTCTGCCTTGCGCCCTCTGCTTATAGTGAAGGCGCCATGCCAGACCCCCATACGCTCCAAGAGCCCGCCCCCGCGCCAAACGATGCCCTGAGTGCCATCGTCGGCCTGCGCCCCTTTCTTGCCGGGCGCACACTCTCCGCCCTTTCAGCCCAGGTTCTCGCCGTTGCGGTAGCATGGCAGACCTACGCACTGACCCACAGCGTGGCAGCCCTCGGGCTGATCGGCCTGGCGCAGTTCCTGCCCATGCTGGCCCTGGTCTTTATTTCAGGCCACGTGGCCGATCGCTATAATCGCAAACGCATCGTCCAGATCTGTCAGGTGATCGAGATCATCGGCGCCTTTGCCATGGCACTGCTCACCTATACTGGCCAGTTGGCCCCCTGGGCGCTTTATGTGCTTGTTGCCTGTTTTGGCGCGCTCCGGTCCTTCGAAGGGCCTTGCCAGCAGACCTTTCTGCCTTCCATCGCCACCCCCGCCCAGTTTCCCAAGGCTGCTGCGCTCTCGGCGTCGCTGTTTCAGACGGCCTCGATCATCGGCCCGTCACTCGGAGGCCTGCTTTACGGGCTCGGCGCCGATTTCTGCTATCTCACCTGTGCGATCGGCTTTTCCATCGCCCTCCTGTCGACATCGCTGCTGAAGCTGCGCCCCTATGCGGGAAGCCGCTCTCCCATGAGCCTCGAATCGCTCTTTGGCGGCATTGCCTTCCTGCGTCGCCGTCGTGACCTTCTGGGCGCAATCTCACTTGATCTGTTTGCGGTGCTTCTGGGCGGCGCTACCGCCATGCTGCCGGTCTATGCCGATGATATCCTGCATCTGGGCCCTATCGGCCTTGGCATTCTGAGAGCCTCTCCCGCCATCGGGGCGCTGCTCGGCTCCCTCGTTCTGGCGCGCTATCCGCTCAAGAGCCATGCCGGGCCGATCATGTTCGCGTCGGTAGGCATTTTCGGCATCGCCACCATCGTCTTCGGCGTGTCGCACTCCCTCACCCTCTCGGTGCTGTCTCTCGCCGTTCTGGGGGCTGCTGACGTGGTGAGCGTGGTCGTGCGCGGCGCCCTGACACAGCTGGCCACGCCGGATGGCATGCGCGGCCGTGTTTCAGCCGTGAACATGCTGTTCATTGGCTCGAGCAATCAGCTGGGGGAATTCGAGAGCGGCATGCTGGCCACTGCAATCGGAACCGAGGCGGCCGTCGTGGCAGGCGGCATCGGTACACTGATCGTCGCAGGTCTCTGGATCAGGATGTTCCCGCGCCTATGGACGCTGGATCGTCTCGATACGATCAGACCGGATGAAACATGAATTTTGAAAGGAAAATGCCTGGCTCCCGAAGTAGGACTCGAACCTACGACCCAGCGATTAACAGTCGCTTGCTCTACCAACTGAGCTATTCGGGACCGGCGAGGCACTATCTAGCGAAAGCTTTTCCTGGGGTAAACCCCCCTTTGTCATTTTTTTTGCATATGGAGATTTTCTTCTGATGGCAGCGCCTTCCCGTCGTCTTCTTCTCATGGGTGCAGGGGGCGTTATTCTGGCTACAGCCTTGCAAACGCATAGCTTCTTCCATCGTCACAGGCCCGTTCAGACCGATGGCAAAAAGCGCCATATTCGCCTTGCCTGGCCCGAACCCGATTATGATCCTCTGCTCTGGCTGTGCCAGCAGGGCATTTTCGGGCGCTATAATCTGACGGTCGATCTGGTGGAAACGCCGGGCGGCAACAGCGCGATCGACGCCGTTGTGAACAATCGCGCCGACGCGGCTCTGAGCCCCCTGCTCGACTGGCTGCCTGCCCTTTATCAGGATGAAGAAAATGAATTGCCTGCACGACTCGCCTGCGGTGTGCGCGGCGGCAGTTACCGTCTGCTCGTCAGACGTGCGCTCAACCTGCACAAGGTCGGCAATCTGGCAGGCAGAAAGATCGGCGTCGTAAGCCTCGAAGGGGCAGATCGCCGATTCGTCAGCATCCAGCTGCGGCGCCGTGGTCTGCATCCAACCGATTCGGTGCAGTGGGTCGCGATACCTGCCGATGACATGGCCGATGCCCTGCGTGCAGGAGACCTCGATGCGGTTGCCGTGCACGACCCGAGTGGCTGGCGAATCCTCCAGCAGACGAAAGGCGTCAGCTGGAACATGCTCGACAGCATGACGGGCGCCGAGCGTGAACGAATCGATCTCACTCTGGGAATCGCCACAAAGGCTATGGCGCAGGACCCAGGTCTCGCCGCGGCACTCACAGCCGCTCTGCAGGACGCCCAAAACGAATTTCCGGCCCATCGCGACGAGCTGGCGCGTTTATGGAAAAAAGATTCTGACGCGCCAGAGGAAGCCAAAGGCATGCTTGATCGTGAAATAGCGAGCCATGTCGTCACGGGGCACCCCTTCAGGGTGCAGGTCGAGCAATATGTCGACGAACTCAAACTGATCGGCCTGATGCCTGACGCCGACAAGACGACCGATATCGCCCATCGAATCTGCCTCGAAGTCTGACGCCCCAGGACAAACGGGGGGGGGCGGCACCTGACAGCTCTCCCCCGTCAGGAGAGTATCAGCCGCGCTCCATCAATTCGCGGGCAGCTGTGGCGATCTGATCGACCCGTTCGTTGTTCACATTGCCACTATGGCCGCGCACCCAGAGCCACTCGACCTTGTGGCGCTTTTCCGCCGCCAGAATACGCTGCCAGAGATCGAGGTTTTTCACAGGATCGCCCGCCGCATTACGCCAGTTGCGACGCACCCAGCCCGTATGCCAGCGCGTGATACCGTTGCGCAGATACTCGCTGTCCGTGTGAAGCGTGACCTTGCAGGGGCGCTTGAGTGCTTCCAGTGCTTCGGCCGCAGCCGTCAGCTCCATGCGGTTATTGGTGGTTTCCGGCTCGCCACCGGAAAGCTCGCGCTCATGTCCCATGGAACAGAGTAGTGCGCCCCAGCCACCCGGCCCCGGATTGGGCTTGCACCCACCATCGGTCCAGATTTCGACGAAAGGCGCATCATCGGGCAAAGGAGCCCTGACCTCTTCAGACATGCAGAAGACCCTTCGCGTCGTCACGCCACACTGTCAGGCGATGATGATAGGCCAGCGGGTCCTTGCGGGTCACAATGGCGTCTCTCGGGGTGTTCACCCAGTCATAGAGCCGCGTCAGAAGGAAGCGGATGGCTGCCCCCTGCACCAGTACGGGAAGCGCTGCCTTTTCATCAGGGCTCAGCGGCCGCACTGACTGATACCCGCCCATCAGACCGGCCATGAGCGCTGCCGAAGGGGTCGCCTCATCCGGAAAACACCAGGCGTTCAAGCAGATCGCGAGATCATAGGCCAAGAGGTCGGTGCAGGCGAAATAGAAATCGATCAGCCCTGAGACGTCGCCTTCCTGAAAGAAGACATTATCCGGAAACAGATCCGCGTGAATCTGCCCGGCCGGAAGCGTGCCTTCCCGGGGCCAGTCACGCAGTACAGCTGCAATCGCCTCGTCCAGTTCCTGCGTCAGACCGGGGCGTAGCGTGTCTCCTGCACCTTTGCAGGAATCCAGAAGGGGCTTCCAGGCTTCCGGCCCGAGAGCATTCCTGCGTGTCGCTCTGAAACCCTCCCCCAGAAGATGGAAGCGCGCCAGAGACTGCCCCAGACTGAAACAGGCCGACGGGGTGATGGCCGCAATCGGCCGACCCGGCAGAAAGGTCGTGATGGCGGCAGGCTTGTCCATGAGGCTGCGCAGCGCCACCCCGTCACGAGCAATGACGGGGGTGGGGCATTTCAGCCCCCGGCTGGAAAGATGCTGCATAAGCCCCAGAAACCAGGGCAGTTCCTCGGCGCGCACACGCTTTTCGTAAAGCGTCAGAATAGCGCGCCCTGCCTCGGTTTCGAGCAGGTAGTTGGTATTCTCGACACCCTCGGCAATACCGTCGATCTGAACGAGCGGACCAAGATCATAATCCGCCAGAAAGGCCTCGAGCCTCTCCGGCGGAATGGTTGTATAGACCGCCATGATATCAGACGGAAAAAAGAGGGTTCATGATGCTTGCGCAGCCCTCAGACAGGCTCGCCGAGCGGGCTCGGCAGACGGAAGGCCACGTTTTCCTTCTTCACGATGCGCTCTTCGATCTGCAGCTTGTACCGCGTCGAAAGGGCATCGACCATTTCCTGCACCAGCGACTCAGGCGCTGAGGCCCCCGCCGTGATACCGACAGTGCCGACCCCTTCGAGAACGCTCCAGTCGAGCGCCGCCAGCTTGGGCACGAGAAGCGCACGCTTGGCACCCGAACGCTCTGCCACTTCGCGCAGACGCTGCGAGTTTGACGAATTCGGCGAACCGATCACGATCACCAGATCGCTCTCCGGCGCGATGGCCTTCACTGCTTCCTGACGATTGGTCGTGGCGTAGCAGATATCTTCCTTCTTCGGCCCTTCGATCAGCGGGAAACGCTCACGAAGGATCGCAACGATCTCGGAGGTATCATCCACCGAAAGCGTGGTCTGGGTGATGAACGCCAGACGGGACGGATCGGCAGGCTGCACCGTGCGGGCTTCTTCGGCATCGTTGATAAGCGTCACGGCGCCGTTCGGAAGCTGGCCCATCGTACCAACGACCTCGGGATGGCCAGCATGACCGATCATCAGGATATGACGCGCATCGGGGCCGCCACCGGCAAAATGACGCTCGGCTTCACGATGGACCTTCGATACCAGCGGGCATGTCGCATCCAGATAAAGCAGATTGCGGCGCTGGGCTTCGGCAGGCACCGATTTTGGCACGCCATGCGCGGAGAAGACGACATGGCCATCGGCGGGAACCTCATCGAGCTCCTCGACGAAAATCGCGCCCTGCTCTTCGAGATTCTCGACAACGGTACGGTTGTGCACGATCTCATGACGGACATAGACGGGCGCGCCATAGCGGCGCAGGGCTTCTTCCACCACGCGGATGGCCCGATCAACGCCAGCGCAAAAGCCACGCGGCCCGGCCAGAAGAACACGAAGCGTTTGCGCTTCAGATCCCTGTTCCGAGGACGCTTGCGGGCGTGAAGTGGTCAAGGTGTCGGGCATGGTGTTCCCCAATCTCACGGCAGGCGGTATATGCGAACAAGCCCCATGGCAGCACGCATGACGAATGATGCAACGCTTCGCGATATGGGCTCGCATATGGGAGCTACGCAACCCGTTGCCAGTATGCAAGCCCGTCATTGCACGATCATTCGGCTTCGTGTCGCCTTCTTACCATACCGGACTCGGTTTCCGCACCGGTGAATAGACGAAGAGCCTTGTCCATGACCCTATCCGCTCGCCCGCTCCTGCCTCTCATCGCCCTGATCGGTTCGTCTGTCGCCCTGACGGGCTGCAACCAGGATGACCAGAGCGCTTTCGCCCCCACCTGCCCGCCGGTCGAGATTCTCAGCCAGGCCGCCGATTTCTACCAGTATGACGGCCATGGCCTCGATGCAGGCAGCCTCGTGACCCATGCCGGCATGAGCGGCCTGACCGGCAATTGTGAAGCCGGCCCAAAAAAAAGCGTTCGTTCGCGCCTGAGCCTTGCTGTGGTCGTCGAGCGTGGCCCGGCCTCGGATGGCAAGGATATCGTGCTGCCCTATTTCGTAGCGGTGCTGCGTGACGGCAAGATTCTGGAAAAGAAGGAATTCGACATCCCCGTATCTTTCGCTGGCAACCAGTCGACGGTCTCGCTGCGCACGCCCGTGCGAATCATCGACGTTCCGGCGTCGCCCGATCTGCAGCAGACCAATTACACCCTGAAGGTCGGCTTCCAGCTCACGCATGAGCAGCTCGACTACAATCAGACCCATCTCCGCCCGGCCAAATTCACCGCACACACCAACTGATCCACGACTGACGTTCGTGTTTTTATAAAAACACGTTGTTTTTTGTTTATACGCTGATATTCTGGAGAACTATCTTTCTCCGGAACGTTCCGCAATGCGCATTCGTCACGCCCTGCCTGCTCTCCTCCTGCTTGCAGGCGTGGCTCCCTGTGCCGTTCAGGCAGCAAGTATGCAGGGCAGCGCCAGCGCAGACCCTGATTCGCCTGCCACGACGCCCCGCAAGCTCGTCGATCCGACAGCGACCGATGAGCATCTGACGGTCAACGGTACACAGCGCCCGGAAATCCAGAACTATCCTCATGCCGGCCCGGTCGGTCAGCCTCGCCGCGTCACGCCTTTGCAGAACAAGGCCCCTCACGGCACACAGGGAGACTGGGGCGTTTTTACGAGAGGCAACGGTGAATCTGCCGGTTTTGGCCCCATCGGACGCTACGGCGTTGCCCCCTGGGCTGAAGACTGGTCCTTTCTGCGGGACAAGAAGCGCCATGACGATCTTTTCGATCCTCTGAAATTCATCCCGCTGACGCGTAATGGCTCCTGGTGGCTGACTTTTTCCGGTGAGACACGTCTGCGCAACTGGTCGGAAGAGGCACCTTTTCTCGGTACGCGTGGCACTCCCGGCTCGGGACGTTTCGCCGTGCGCAACCTCTACGGTGCCGATCTGCATCTGGGCGAACATGTCAGGTTTTTCGGCCAGCTTGTGAATGGCGATGCTGCAGGCTGGGGGGGCTATGGCTACAACACCACCTTCCGCAAGCGGCTCGATCTGCAGCAGGGCTTCGTCGAATTGCGGACCAGACTCGCGAAAGCCAAAACCGGCCTGATCATCGGGCGCCAGCAGTTTCTCGATGCGCCTTCCTACATTCTCTACAACCGCGAAACCCCCAACGTGCCGCTCGCGTGGAATGGTGTGCGCGGCTATGCCATCTGGCCGCGTCTGCGCGCCGATGTGTACGATTTTGTCGGCACGAACATAACCTTCAACAAGATGTTCCATGACCGCGTCGACTGGGGCACACGCCTGCACGGAATTGATGTCACCTGGGCGCCCCCGTCTTTTGCGCTTGGTTCAGAGCGCATTTCGTCCTTTCTCGACCTGTTCCTGATTGCCTTTAGAGTGGGCGGCAGTTCCGCCGCCCTGCCCTATAACAAGACGACACTCAGCGGGACCACAGCCCGTCAGAATTACGGCTTTCGCTGGTATGGCGGCGCCCCGTCATTCGAATTCTCCGTGGGCGGACTTTATCAGGGCGGCAGCTTCGAGCTGAACCGCACAGGGCAGAACCGCGATGTCTCGGCTTATGCTTTCAACGCCATTGCGGGCTATCGTCACACCCCTTCGCCGCTTCACCCGTTCATAGGGCTCCAGGCCGACCTCTATTCAGGGGGCTCATCGCAACGCAACAGCGGCACGATCGGCACCTATATCGCGCCATTCAATCCGCAGACCAACTATCTCGATACCACCACCTATATTGCCCCCAGCAATCTCGTCAGCCTGTCTCCCGTTATCCGGCTGACGCCGCGCAACTGGCTCAGCCTTCAGTTCAAGAGCCCGCTTTTCTGGCGTGCCTCGACAAATGATGCCGTCTACGGTCCTTCCGGCGCCTATGCCTTCACCAACCTGCGTGGCGGCTTTGTCGGTATCGTGCCCCAGGCCTCTCTCACTCTTCAGCTCAACCGCCATCTCACATGGACGCAATACGGCGCGCGCTTCATAGGCTCGGACGGGTTGCGCGCCGCAGGCGGCAAGAGCGGGAGCTATTACCAGTCGAACTTCGTCTTCCGTTTCTAGGCGCTTCGTCGTAGGAGCTGTTCCTTACGTTATCGAGACAGAGAGACAGCATGACTGCGGCGACACGGGAACTGACCATTCGAGGACTTGTTCTCGGCGCCCTGATCACGATCATCTTTACCGCGTCCAATGTCTATCTTGGCCTGAAGATCGGTCTCACCTTTGCCTCGTCCATCCCTGCGACCGTCATTTCCATGGCGGTGCTGCGGGCACTCGGTGGCAGCACCATTCTCGAAAACAACCTTGTCCAGACACAGGCCTCGGCAGCGGGTACGCTCAGCTGTGTATTTGCCACCATACCTGGCCTGGTCATGATCGGGTTCTGGAGCGGTTTTCCCTATTGGGAGAGCTTTTTCATCACCCTGCTCGGTGGCGCCACAGGTGTGCTGTTCACCATTCCCCTCAGACGCGCCCTCGTTACCCATAGCGCCCTGCCCTATCCAGAGGGCGTTGCCTGCGCCGAGATCCTTCGCGTGGCGTCGCCAGAAGGCAATCAACAGGCACTCAAGGCCCTTATCCGGGGCAGTCTGATTGCAGCAGGCCTGACGTTTCTCAGCACCGGCGTCAGAATCGTCAAGGATGGCTGGAGCGCCACCTTCTCGTTTGGCCCCTCGGTCTTTCGTCTTCAGGGCGCCTATTCGCTGGCTCTGATCGGCACAGGTTATCTCGTGGGGCTCGGCGGCGGTCTCGCCATGCTGGCAGGTGTCGTCATCGGCTGGGGCGTTGGCGTGCCCTGGCTCAGCGCGGTTGTCACGCATCCCGCCGGGGTTTCAGCGACTGAATTCGCTACAGGGCTATGGGTTCACAAGATCCGATTCATGGGCGCAGGCACCATCGCTGTTGCGGCATGCTGGACAGTCTTTTCACTGATGGGGCCGGTTCTGCGCGGCTTGCGCGAGGCGTTTTCGCAGACCCATCGTGCCAGCCTGGACGAGACAGATCGTGATCTGCCGCCGCTCGTCATGAACCTGCTGCTTGGGGCTCTTATTCTGGGGCTTGGGGCGCTTTTCACACTCTTCCTGTGGCCGATCACGACGCATGATTTCTATCTTGTCGTCATGCTGGGCCTCGGGCTGGCTGCCTGTCTCTTCATCGGTTTTCTGGTCGCGAGTGCCTGCGGCTATATGGCGGGCATCATCGGCTCATCGTCATCGCCAATTTCGGGCATCTCGATCATCAGCGTCGTCGCGCTCTGCCTTGCGCTGCTCGGGCTGGAAGCCCTGCATCTCGTGCCGGATGCCCTCTCGGCCCATGACCAGCATAGCGCCATTGCCTATGTTCTTTTCGTCCTGACGGCGCTTACCGGTTCGGCCGCCATCTCAAACGACAATCTGCAGGATCTGAAAACCGGACAACTCGTCGGTGCCTCGCCCTGGAAGCAGGAAGTCGTGCTTCTCATAGGGTGCGTCGTCGGTGCGCTCGTCATTCCGCCCGTGCTGAATGTTCTTTATCAGGCCTATGGTTTCGGCGGTACGTTGCCTCGCCCCGACATGGACCCGTCACGCGCCCTTGCCGCGCCGCAGCCTGCCCTGATGGCCGATATTGCCCGAGGCATCCTGCTGCGCAATCTCGACTGGACCATGATCCTGATCGGCGCTGCGATAGGTGTCGTCCTGATCATCATCGATCGTCTGCTGAAAATCCGAAATCTCGCCATGCCACCTCTGGCGGTTGGCATGGGCATCTACCTTCCTGCCGATGTTTCGGTCACCATCGCCATCGGCGCTATCATTGCCTTCTTTTTTAACCGCGCACCGCATGCCGCCTCTCACAGCGATGACAGCACCGGCACCATGGTGGCGTCCGGCTTCATCGTCGGCGAAAGCCTGATTGGCGTGGTCATTGCCGTGTTGAGCGGTATGAGCGGCCATACGGACCTGCTGACGATCCCTGTCGGCCAGAGCTTTCAGGGTCTGACCGGCATTGCCCTCTTCGCCCTCTGCCTGATCTGGTTTGCACGCACGCTTCACAAGGCCAGTCGCCCCGTGTGAGGTGCCAGACTACCTGGCCAGGCGCAGGTTGGGGTTGAAGGCCAACATGCCATGGCGGACCCCAGACAAAAAAAACGACCGGGACAAACTCCCGGTCGCTTCATTTTCCATTCCAACGGGCCCTTTGACTTAAAAGGCGACCCATCAAAAATCTCAGTCTTTCCACCAGCGAACAGGTTCGGGCTCACCGGCCATTGCAGGCACTTCCCGAACGCGCGGTGGGCGCCCCCTGCCTCTTTTGACAACAGGCTCTGCAGTCTCATCGGCAGGACCTGCCGGTTCGACATGACGCTTCTGGCTCTCTTCGCGCAGCATGGAGAGCTGAACCTGAGCTTCAAGCAGCGCCTGCTCGGCTTCTGCACATTTCGTCTTCAGTTCGGTGACATGCAGCTTTTCATGCACGAGATGTGTCTCGAGCGTACGCAACTGAACCTGCATATCGCCAAGATCGCGCTGTGCATCTTCTGCACGACGCTGCTCAATCTTCAGAAGATTACGCAGACGTGTGATTTCCTCGCTGTGGTCGTCGGACTGGACCGGCGAGGAACGCAGAGCGGCACGCGACACCTGATGGTGTTCGACGACAACCTGACCTTCCTGAACAAAGCGACGACGACGCTGGTCGGGCACTATCTTCTTGTGTGCCTGCTGAGCTGGTCTCTTGTTGCTTCTGTTACCGAGGCGCTCAAGTGCAAGACGAAGCGAATCTTCGCTGAGCTCTGCCTCCTGATTTACTTCCTTGTTAAAAAAATCTGAGTCGATACTCACTTTATTTCATCCGATTTGAGGAGATCATATGCATTTCAGGCATTAATTCAGGATACCGCAGCCAAACTGACATACGCTTGATTTCTGAGCTGCGGCCTAACGTCTTGCGGCTCGCTCCTAAACGAATTCTCTACCTGTGTCACCCGATAGGAAAAGTGTAGATTGTAATTTACGCCGAGGCGTTACTTAAAATTACATAGAAAATACAGCATAAAAATCGAGTAAATCCCTGTTTTATGCTTCCCAAGAAATGATACCACCTACCAATATATAGTTTAGGGTCAAAACAAAGAATAGAGCGTCACATTTTGACAAGAAACGAGAAGGTAGCTTCCCCACGTCCGATTTCTTGAATATCACAAAAACTTGTAGCGATACAGTGTTCGTTTCGTTTCCATTGCTTTATATCGACCGAAAGAACGCTCTCCGCGTGGTCCATATATCGCACACCAGTCACCCTCGGCAGAACGACCGCCGCTCAGACCGTTCTCGGGGTGCAATCAGCCATTGCGTGCCTCACCCGACCCCGCGCTGCCAGAGAATGTCTGTCTTTCCGTCCTGGTTCATGTGACGGGCAAGCACGAAGAAGTAATCGCTCAACCGGTTCAGAAACATGACGCCTGAAGCCAGACGCGGCTGATCGAGTGCTACAACGCGCCTCTCGCTACGACGGGCGACGACCCGTGCCATATGCGCCCAGCTTGCCCCCACTGATCCACCGGGAAGGACAAAGCTGGTGAGGGGCTGCTGACTCTCACGCAGGGCAATGATCTCGGCATCCAGCCAGATGACTCCCCTGGCCACAAGCTCCCCATCGTCTTCGCGTTCCGGGATGCAGAGGATAGCGCCCAGATCGAAAAGCAGGTTCTGGATACGCGCCAGCTCGTCTCGACCGGGACAATGCAGCCTTACAAGCCCCACAACCGCGTTGAGCTCATCGACACAGCCCATCGCCTCGATCAGGGGAGCATCCTTGCGGATGCGCGCACCATCACCGAGGGAGGTCATGCCCTGGTCACCACCGCGGGTAACAATCCTGTCCAGACGAACGCTCACGATCTGTCCCTCAACGCGCGGCTTTATGCGTCTTGCGCACGGCGAGTTTGGGCATCCAGCTATAGGCTGACGAGATCGCCTGCTCGTCGAGTTTCTGAAGCCCCGTCGCTGCGCTCTTGAGATCGCTATCCTTCGTGCCTGCTGCCGAAGCAATAGCCGTTTGGTTCGCCTGCGATTCGTCACGCAGCGCCGTCACATAGGCCTTGTCAAAAGCCGGTCCATGCAGATGCGAGACACGGTCTATCGTCGCCTGATCATTGGCCAGAGGTGTCTCTGTCAGGGTGAGATCATGCTTGCTCGCCAGCGTTGCCAGCGTCTTGCGGTGCGCCTCGTAATTCTTCTGGGTGGTCTGGGCGAGATCCTTCACCTCGGTGGCCCGCGCATGGTCCACCGCAAGCTTGCTCAGCGCGATCTGGGTCAGGTCATGCTCATTTGCCTGCTGCAGAAACGCCGCATCTGCTGTCGAGAAAGGGGGCGCCTTGTCCGGCAAGGGCGGCAGACGGGGATAACCCGGTGTGCACGCGCATAGTGGCAGGGCTGCCAATCCGATCCAGAGACCAGCTTTCATGATAACGACCTTTACTTTTTACTCTGCGAGGACTGGCATAGAATGCCAGCAGCCTTGTTCTGAACCCTCAAGAGACGAAAGTGTTCCGCCCATGCCTGTCTGGCAACGTGTGATTTTTTGTTTTTGCGGCATTTTCGGTTGCCTTGCCGTCATGCTGGCAGCGCTTGGGGCGCATCTGCCCGATCAGGCATTCATAACGGGCGGAAGACCCATGCTGTCACGCGGGGTCGAGATGCTGATGTGGCATGTGCTCGCCCTGCTCGGCCTCGGCGTGAGCGGCATTGCCGCTCTGCGCTGGGTCGCCCTGCCCATGGCAGCAGGTACGGTGCTCTTCACCCTGCCTGTCGTCTCACTGGCGCTGAAGGGGCCCAATGTCGCGTTACTGGCCCCGTTCGGCGGCACCCTGACCATGCTCGCATGGCTGAGCCTGGCCGTACTGGCCTGTTTCGCTCACCGCTTCAGACGCAGCATGACATAGGTCAGCGCCGTCTGGACCCCAAGCGCAACAATGAAGCAGCAAAGCATGATCCCGATCAGGATGAGCTGCTCGCGCCCCAGACTGGTATCAATACCGAACAGGGAATAGAGCCTCTGCCATGCACTCGTTCCCGCCACCCATTGCACGCCATGGGACAGGAACGGCACGAACCGGATCAGAAGCGCGAGCACAAGTGTCAGGCCAACAAGCCCTATGGTGCGGACAAGGGTCGTGGTGATGGAGACTTCACCTGCAGCCCCGCCGACATCGTTATGTTCTTTCATCACAGGTCCCTTGCGCTCTTGTATTCCCCGGCGAGACAAAACATTTCATACTCTGGCGGATTTTCAACCACCCTGCCCTCAAACCTTTTTTAAGCTTCGAAAGGCCTGCATCGTGCTGAAACGCAAATTTGGCGTCATGACCTCCCTCGCCCTCGGCCTCTCCGCCCTTGCTCCTGCAACGCTCCCCTGTGCCAGCAGCACGGCATTTGCCGAAGATGGTCCGCCAGCCCCGCCAAAGATCGACAGCTCGGTGCAGATCACGCCGGCGAAGGATGTCTATCCCGATATCGCCCTCGCGAAGACCCAGGTCGAAGAAGCCTTTGCCACCGCAGCGCGCACGAAGCGCAAGGTACTGATCGATTTCGGCGGCAACTGGTGCCCCGATTGCCGCATGCTGGCTGGACTTTTCAATCAGCCGGAAGTCGCACAATGGCTCGAATCCCAGTTTGTGGTCGTGCCGGTCAATGTCGGACGCATCGACAAGAATCTCGATATCGCCCAGCGTTTCGGCGTCACAATCCATGAAGTACCGACCGTGCTGATCGTCACGCCGGGCCGCAAGCTGCTCAATGCTGATGGCGCCAACACGCTCGGCAATGCCCGCGCGATGTCGTCGCAATCGGTGCTCGACCTGCTCGACAAATGGAACCGCCGCGGCTGATCCCGCTTCTCCCCTCCCTTAGACGAGGGAGGGGAAATCCGTCACATCATGAGCATCTGCTCGGCTTCATCGACGATTTCGGCCAGAGCATCATCCTCAAAGGGCACGGTCAGCCCGGCATTGCGCACCAGGCTGCAGAACGCCTGACTTCCTCCGGCTTCGCATAGCCCACGATAGAGTTCAAGCGCCCGTGGCGCATCGACCTGAGCAATCAGCCAGATCTGCAGCGCCACACAGAGCGCCAGCGTATAATCGATATAATAGAAGGGCGAGTTATAGATATGGCGTTGGGCCTGCCAGCGGCCTCCCTTGGCCGGATAGGCCAGATCGCCCCAGTCACGCCAGGGCAGATACTGCTTTTCAAGGCGCTGCCATGTCGCATGACGCTCTTCAGGGCTCATGCCGGGCTTTGCATAAATCTCGTGCTGGAAATGATCAACGCAGGCCCCGTAAGGCAGAAAGCTCAAACTCTCGATCAGATGCAGTCGACGATACCGCTCACCGGCCCCCTCTTCCACCAGCAGATCAATCTCCGGCCAGGTGAGGAATTCAAGACCCATGGAATGGATCTCTGCCCCTTCCATTGTAGGCCAGAGCATGTCGATCATGGGCAGACCGCGGCTTTTCCAGTTCTGGAAGGCGTGACCCATTTCATGAGTGAACACGCCGATATCGCCGTGAGTCCCGTTGAAATTGGCAAAGATGAACGGTGTGCCCTGTGTCGAGAATGACGTGCAGAAACCACCGCCCGCCTTGCCCGCACGGTTTTTCAGATCGAGATAGTTTTTCTCGACCATCTCCGTAAAGAACGCGGCCATCTCGCCGCTCTCATCAAGACGCGTAAACATCTCTCTGGCGCGCGCAATCATCAGATCGTAATCGCCAGCGGGGCCAGGATTACCCCTCGGATCGACCAGTGCCTCGTCCCAGGCCTTGAGGCTGTCCCACCCCATCTCGAGCTGACGGCGCTGCAGAAGCGCCTGAACCAGAGGGGTGACATGGCTCGCGATACGCTCACGGAAGCGCGCGACATCCTGCGCATTGTAGTCGGTACGACGCATACGACGATAACCGAGATCGATATAGGAATCGAAACCGAGCGTATGGGCCATGCCGGTACGCAGCCTTACCAGATCGTCAAAAATACGATCGAGCTGTTCGCCATTCGCCTCGTAGAACCCCCAGCGTGCAGCCTCAGCCTCATGACGCGTGGCCCGATCGGAATCCTGCTGGAACGGCTCCAGACCGGAGAGGTTATGACGTTCTCCCCTGAAGGCAATCTCTCCCGAGGCAAGGAGTGCCGTGTATTCAGCGCAGAGGCGCGCCTCTTCCGCCAGCATGGCCTCGATACGCACGTCGAATGTCGTGATATCGGCGTCCCAAAGCGCCAGAACATGGGCGCCCAGATGCGTTTGGGCGTCCTCGCGACGGGCAAGAACACGCTTCTTGATCTGCGTTTCGAGATTGGTGGCGTAGGGCGTCAGGCTATCGGCATAGTCCCGGGCGGCGACGTAATTGGCGTTGCGCGTATCCTGTGAAAAGCGCAGTTCGACCAAAGCCGACCAGGATTCATAGGCGCGACGCTGCGCGTCGAAAAGCGCCAGTCCTGTTGCCAGATCATCATTATCCAGCGCAGCGCCGATTGCCTCATAGGCCTGATCGAGCGTCTCACGCGTGGGTGTGGGAAAATCCAGAGTATCGAATGCGGGAAAGGATGTGATCATGCGCCCATGGTCGCATCCTCACCCGGCTTCGTCCAGTCAGGCGAGCGTCAGAAGGAACCGCTCAAGCCTCGTACAGGCTTCAATCAGCAGCGCGTCAGACGCCGCAACAGACAGGCGTATATGGCCCGTCTGGCCGAAGGCGCTTCCCGGCACGACACTCACATGCGCCTCTTCGAGCAGGGCTTCGGCAAAGGCAACATCATCGACGATCACCCGACCGGCAGCACTCTTCCGGCCCAATGCGCCAGCAATACCGGGAAAGGCATAAAATGCCCCTTCAGGCATGGCGCAGGTGACATGCGGCATGGAACGGAGCCTGGCCACCACGAGATCGCGACGCGCCTGATAGACATCGCGCATGGCGTCGCGTCCGGCAGCCGGGGTTGCCAACGCGGCGACCGCACCGGCCTGGGCAAGAGTACAGATACCCGATGTCGCATTGCTCTGGATGCTGGTCATGGCCTTGATCAGCGGCGCCGGACCACCGCAGAAACCCACGCGCCAGCCTGTCATGGCATAGGCCTTGGCCATGCCGTTTATGGTCAGGATACGGTCCTTGAGATCGGGCGCCACACAGGCAAGCGAGGCATGGGTTTTGCCGTCGAATGTGAGATGCTCGTAGATCTCGTCTGCCATGACCAGAACATGCGGCGCATCACGCAATACGTCAGCGATAGCCTCGAGGTCATCGCGCTCCAGAATGGCGCCACTCGGGTTATTCGGAAAATTGAGCACCAGCCAGCGCGTGCGCGGGGTGATGGCGTCTCGCAGCGCTTCTGCCTTCAGCCGGAACCTGTCTTCCTCGTGACAGATCACAGAGACCGGCACTCCCCCCATCATCTGGGCGATGATCGGATAGCTGACCCAGTAGGGCGCTGGTACGATCACCTCATCACCCGGATCAATAGTGGCCGCAAACGCATTATAGATCAGCTGCTTGCCACCATTGCCGATCAGTATTTCTTCCGGCGCATAATGCAGGCCGTTTTCATCAAGAAATTTCTTCGCGACAGCCGCCTTGAGGGCGGGCTGGCCACCCACGGGCGGATATTTGGTATCGCCGCGAAGACCGGCCTGATAGGCCGCCTCGACCGCCTCGGGCGGTGAAGGGAAATCCGGCTCACCCAGAGCCAGGGAAATTACATCGACACCCTGCGCCTTGAGCGCCCTTGCTTTCGCCGACATGGCAATCGTTGCGGGCTGCGGCAGCCCCTGAAGACGCTGTGCCAGACGAAAGCTCATGGTCGGTTTCTCAGCTCAAGGAGGCGCAGAAACGCTGAATGCGCGTGCACGCTTCGCGCAGGCTTTCAGTGTCGGTGGCATAGGAAATACGGAAATAGCCCGGCGTCAGGAAGGCACTGCCATGCACGGCAGCAACCCCCGTCTCTTCAAGCAGCTCGGTGACGAAAATCTCGTCATTTTCGATCACCTTGCCCGTGCCTGTCTTCTTGCCGATCACGCCTGCAATGGACGGGAAGACGTAGAACGCGCCTTCAGGACGGATACAGGTCAGACCCGGCGCCTGCGCCAGCATCGACAGAACGAGATCGCGACGCTCCTGATAGACCGACACCATGCCACCGATGAAATCCTGAGGGCCGGTAACGGCTTCAAGCGCTGCCGCCTGGGCAATCGAGCAAGGGTTGCTTGTGCTCTGCCCCTGCAGCTTGATCAGCGCCTTGGTCAGTTCGACAGGTGCGGCCGAAAAGCCTATCCGCCAGCCGGTCATGGCATAGGCCTTGGAGACGCCGTTCATGGTGACGACGCGCTCACGCAGCCTGGGCTCGACCTGCACGAGTGTCTTGCTCACCAGTCCGTCATAGACCAGCTTTGCGTAGATATCGTCCGTCAGAACCCAGATGCGCGGATGATCGAGCAGAACGTCGCAAAGCGCACGCAGATCGGCCTCGGAATAGACAGCGCCCGTCGGGTTGCAGGGTGAATTCAGCACCAGCCATTTGGTCCTGGGGGTGATGGCACCGCGCAGCGCCTCAGCATCAAGGCGGAAGCCGTTTTCAGGCTTTGTCTGCACAACGACAGGCGTACCGTCGGCCAGCGCTACGATATCGGGATAGGACACCCATGCCGGCGCCGGGATGATAACCTCGTCACCTGCATCGAGTGTTGCGGTGAACACGTCATAAATGACCTGCTTGCCGCCCGTCGAGACCACGATCTCCTCGGCCTTGTAATCGAGGCCGAAATCGCGATTGAGCCAGGCCGCAACAGCCTTGCGCAAGGCGGGCGTGCCCGCCACGTCGGTATAGCGCGTCTCGCCGCGTGCAATGGCGGCACAGGCGGCCTGCTTGACGTTTTCGGGCGTCTCGAAATCCGGCTCACCGGCGGAGAGGCTGATAATGTCCCGCCCCGCTTCTTTCAGGGCCCGCGCTTTCTGCGAAATGGCGATCGTCTGGCTGGGAGAGATCCGGTTGAGCCGGGCAGCGATCAGGGACATATCTTCCTCCGGCTGGCTCTCAGGCCAGCTTCTGCATTTCCTGAAGAACGGCGGCGCCCATTTCCTCGGTGCCGACGCGTGTCATACCTTCGGACATGATATCGGCTGTGCGCAAGCCGCTCGACAGCACATTCGAGACAGCCTGTTCGATCAGCGCCGCATCGTCCTCGCGCTTGAGCGAATAACGCAGCAGCATGGCGAAAGACAGGATCTGCGCCAGCGGATTGGCAATGCCCTGCCCTGCGATATCGGGCGCCGACCCATGGATCGGCTCATAAAGCGCGTGACGCTTGCCGCTCTCCTGCACCGGGCCGAGCGTCGCCGAAGGCAGCATGCCCAGCGAGCCGGTCAGCATCGACGCCAGATCGGACAGAAGATCGCCAAACAGGTTGCCGGTCACAATGACATCGAACTGCTTGGGGTTGCGCACGAGCTGCATGGCGCAGTTATCGGCCAGCATGTGGCTGAGCTTGACGTCGCTGTACTCGCGCTCATGCAGCGCGGTCACGACCTGCTTCCACAGCAGACCACTCTCCATCACATTGCACTTCTCGACCGAGCAGACATGGTTGCCGCGCAGACGGGCCAACTCGAAAGCGACACGGGCGACGCGCTCGATTTCCGACGTCGTATAGACTTCGGTATTGATGCCGCGCTGCGACCCGTCGGCCAGGGTTTCGATACCGCGTGGTTCACCGAAATAGATGCCACCCACAGTCTCGCGCACGATCATGATATCGAGCCCGGCAACCAGTTCCGGCTTCAGCGAAGACGCATCGACCAGCGGCGCGAAGACCTGTGCGGGACGCAGATTGGCAAAAAGCTCGAGTTCCTGACGCAGGCCGAGAATGGCAGCCTCGGGGCGCCTGTCAAAAGAGACATGGCTCCACTTCGGGTCGCCTACCGAACCAAACAGAACGGCATCGGCTTCCTTGGCCAGCGCAACGACTTCAGGACGCAGGGGAACGCCATGAGCAGCGAGAGACGCGCCACCGACCAGTTCTTCGGTCAGCTCGAGAAAAAGTCCACGGGCGTCACCAAGCCAGTGCACGATCTTGACGACCTCACGCATGACTTCAGGGCCGATCCCGTCGCCGGGAAGAACAAGTAGCTTGGTGGCCTGGCTCACGAAACCGTCTCCATCACGATAGTGGGGCGCCAGGATTCGTCTCGCTGACGCTTCTGCTCGAAGGACTGGATCGCACTGTCATGCTGGAGCGTCTGCCCGATATCATCGAGCCCTTCGATCAGCATATGCTTGCGGAAACTATCGACTTCGAACGGAATGGTGCTTCCATCGGGGCGCTGCACGAGCTGGTTTTCCAGATCGATGGTGATGCGGGCATTCGCCCCCATCTGCGCATCTTCCATGAGCGATTCACAGATCTCGCGCGGCAGGCGGATCGGCAGAATGCCGTTCTTGAAGCAGTTATTGAAAAAGATGTCGGCAAAGCTCGGGGCGATCACGCAGCGTATCCCGAAATCGAGCAGCGCCCAGGGCGCATGTTCGCGCGATGAACCGCATCCGAGATTATCGAGCGTAATCAGGATTTCGGCCTTGCGATACGGCTCGCGATTGAGCACGAAATCAGGCTTCTCCGACCCGTCATCATTATAACGCTGCGCTGCAAAGGCATTCTTGCCCAGGCCGCTGCGCTGGATGGTCTTGAGAAAACGCGCCGGAATGATCTGATCGGTATCGATATTCTCGACCGGCATGGGCGCCGCAATGGCGGTGAGTGTCGTGAACTTGTCCATCATGCCATCTCCCGCACATCGACAAAGCAGCCTGAAACCGCTGCTGCCGCCGCCATGGCCGGCGAGCACAGATGGGTGCGTCCGCCCGGCCCCTGACGTCCTTCGAAATTACGGTTCGAGGTCGAGGCGCAACGCTGGCCCGAGGTGAGCTTGTCGGGGTTCATGCCAAGGCACATCGAGCACCCGGCTTCACGCCATTCGAACCCGGCCTCGCGGAAGATCGCATCAAGGCCCTCGGCCTCGGCTGCCGCCTTCACATGACCGGAGCCGGGCACGACCATCGCTCTGACGCCGGGGGCCACATGGCGCCCCTTGGCGATAGCAGCTGCCGAGCGGAGATCCTCGATACGGCTATTGGTGCAGGAACCGATAAAGGCCACATCGATCCTGGTGCCAGCGATTTTCTGACCGGCTTCGAGCCCCATGTAATCGAGCATGCGCTGTACCTGACGGGCACGCGCGGGATCGTTGAACTGCGCCGGATCGGGCACAATGCCATCGATCGCAATCACGTCTTCAGGGCTCGTACCCCAGGTGAGATTCGGCTGGATCTCGGCGGCATCGAGCGTGACCTCGGTGTCGAACACCGCACCTTCATCGGATGCCAGCGTGCGCCAATACGCACAGGCCTTTTCAAAATCCTCACCTTTGGGGGCGAAGCGACGCCCCTCGACATAGGCGAAAGTCGTCTCGTCAGGCGCCACCAGACCGGCGCGCGCACCCGCCTCGATCGACATGTTGCACAGCGTCATGCGCCCTGCCATGTCGAGAGCGCGAATGGCATCGCCGGCAAATTCCATGACATGCCCGGTACCGCCTGCGGTGCCGATCTTGCCGATGATGGCCAGCATGATGTCCTTCGCCGTCACGCCGGGACCAACCTGCCCGGAAACCGTGATGCGCATGTTCTTGGCAGGCTTCTGCAGCAGCGTCTGCGTCGCCATGACATGTTCGACCTCAGACGTACCGATGCCGAAGGCCAGAGCGCCCATAGCCCCGTGGGTCGAGGTATGGCTGTCGCCACAGACAATGGTCATGCCAGGCAGGGAAATGCCCTGCTCGGGCCCCACCACATGCACGATGCCCTGGTCTTTCGAGCGCAGCTTGAAATAGGGAACGCCGAATTCGGCCACGTTCTTTTCGAGCGTTTCGATCTGGAGCCGGGATTCCGGCTCCTCGATCGGCAGCGAACGGTCGGAGGTCGGCACGTTGTGATCGACCACGGCGACTGTCGCATCCGGGCGGCGCAGACGACGCCCGGACATCCTCAGGCCTTCAAAGGCCTGAGGGCTTGTCACCTCATGTAGAAGGTGACGGTCTATGTAGAGAATGCAGGTGCCGTCCGGGAGGCGTTCGACCACATGGTCATCCCAGATTTTATCGAACAATGTTCGTGCCACCGCACTCTCCTTTGTCATAAACCGGTTTCGACTATCCTGATTTAGGAAGCCGTCTTCACCGTGTCACGGGGACGCTCAGCAATACGAGCCGACTTGCCGCTACGCTCACGCAGATAATACAGCTTTGCACGACGCACCTTGCCGCGACGGACAACAGCGATCTCGGCAATGCTGGGCGAGTACAGCGGGAAGATACGCTCCACGCCTTCACCGTTCGAAATCTTGCGAACCGTGAAGTTGCTGTTCAGACCCTTGTTGGAACGGGCAATCACAACGCCTTCGTAAGCCTGAACGCGCTCACGCGTGCCTTCGACAACGCGCACGCCAACGCGCACGGTGTCACCGGCCTGGAATTCGGGAACCGGACGGGCGGCGGTCAGACGCTCGATTTCGCGCGCCTCATACTGCTGGACAATGTTCATGTTACTTCTCCGAGAATACGAAATTTATCTGTTAGTCTTGGCTTCAGCATAAGCCGCCCAGAGATCGGGGCGTCTGACCTGGGTCGTCTGACACGCCTGCTCGTGACGCCACGCCGCTATCGCCGCATGGTGACCCGAAAGCAGAACCGGTGGTACATCCATGCCCTCCCATGAGGCGGGCTTGGTGTAATGCGGGTATTCGAGCAGACCGTCGCCGAAGCTTTCTTCGACATCGCTCAACTCTGAACCCATCACACCGGGCAGAAGGCGCACGCAGGAATCGAGCAGCGCATAGGCAGGAATTTCCCCGCCCGACAGAACGAAATCGCCAAGCGAGATCTCGACAACGCCTCGGCGCTCCAGAACCCGCTCATCGACGCCTTCAAAGCGCCCGCACAACACCACCACGCCATCACCCGAGGCGAAGTCACGCGATTGCGCCTGTGTCAGGCGCGCACCGCGCGGTGTCGGGTAAATGACCGGCCGCCCCTCTGCCTCGATCGAGTCCAGCGCTTCTGCGACCACATCGGCCCGAAGCACCATTCCCGCACCGCCACCAAAGGGCGTGTCATCCACAGCGCGATGACGCCCGCGACCGAAATCACGCAGATCATGCACACCCAGCGACCAGACGCCGTCTTCAAGCGCCCGTCCCGCAAGGGAGAACCCGAGCGGCCCCGGAAACATGTCCGGAAACAGGGTGAGAATATCCGCGTGCCAGGTCATGAACGCACCGCCACATCGCCCTTGCCCGAAAGATCACCCTCGACCTCAACCTCATGAGGCGGCTCGACGATGACACGACCCTGATCGAACAGGATCTCGGGGACGCAGGCATGGGTGAAAGGCACGATCAGGTCCTGACCGTTTCCGGTAATCTCCAGACTGACGCCCGCACCGTAATCATGAATGATCGCAACCGTGCCCAGCACCTTGCCCTCACGGGTTTCGGCGCGCAGACCGATCAGATCGGCATGATAGAACTCGTCCTCTTCTGTTTCCGGCAGGCAATCCCGCTCGACATACAGCTTGAGATTGACGAGACGTGCGGCCTCATCGCGGTCGGTTACGGCACGGCCGGCAGCATCGTACAGACGTGCGATGCCATGACCCTGCCATTCCGCACGCCAGACGCTGCCCTTTTCATCCTGCAGCGCGCCGATTTCCTCGACCGAAGCCGGGTCATCAGTGGCCGCAAAAAGATGCACGAGCCCCCGCACGCCATGGGGCCTGCCCACGGTCGCGACGAGAATCTTGCTGGAGGCGGTGCCGGACGTCATGAAATGCTGAAGCCTATCCCTGGTCTATGGCTCAGGCTGCGGCCTTGGCGGCTGCACGCTCCTGGGCGCGCTTCTTCGGCGCGGACTGCTTGGGCTGCTCGTTGTAAACGGGCTTTTCGATCAGACCGGCATTGCCAAGGAAGCGGGCAACGCGATCGGTCGCCTGCGCGCCGTTCGACAGCCAGTGCTTGATGCGCTCGTCGTTCAGACGGATGCGGTCAGCATGGTCGGAGGGCAGCATCGGGTTGTAGGCGCCAACCTTCTCGATGAAGCGGCCATCGCGGGGGCTACGGCTGTCAGCAATCACGATGTGGTAGTACGGACGCTTCTTGGCACCAGCGCGCGAAAGGCGGATCTTAACGCTCATATTTTTACTCCAGGGTATCGAAAACTATGTGAAAATCATGCCGGTTGGGGTTAGCGGCGCGGGCCGCCAAAGCCACCGCCGGGCCGCCCGCCGGGAGCACCGCCCGACATGAGACCGGAAAGCATCTGCTTCATGCCACCGAGGCCCATCTTGCTGATGCGCTTCATGATGGTGGACATGTCGTCAAACTGCTTGAGCAACTTGTTGACCTCCTGAACCGTCGTGCCCGAACCGGCAGCGATACGCTTCTTGCGAGAGGCCTTGATAATGGCGGGCGTCTTGCGCTCATCCTTGGTCATCGAGGAAATGATGGCCTGGTGACGCTTGAAGATCGAGGTATCGAGATCCTGATCGCCCAGCTTTTCCTTCAGCTTGCCCATGCCGGGCAGCATGCCGACGATGCCCGAAATCGAGCCCATCTTGCCGATCTGGCGCAGCTGCGAGGCATAGTCGTCGAGATCGAACTTGCCCGCCATCATCTTCTTGGCGACGCGTTCGCTCTCTTCATGGTCGAGCGTCTCGCTGGCCTTTTCGACCAGCCCGGCAATGTCGCCAAGACCAAGGATACGACCGGCAACGCGCTCGGGGTAGAAATCGTCGAGAGCCTCGAGCTTTTCGCCCAGACCGACGAGCTTGATCGGCGCCCCTGTAATGGCGCGCATCGACAGCGCTGCACCACCGCGTGCGTCACCATCCATACGGGTCATGACGACACCGGTGATGCCGACAGCTTCGTTGAAGCGCTGCGCCGTGTTGACAGCGTCCTGACCCGTCATGGCGTCGACCACAAGCAGGGTTTCGACCGGATTGGTCGCATCGCGCACGTCGCGAACTTCCTGCATCAGGGCTTCATCGATCGACAGACGACCTGCCGTATCGAGAATGACGACGTCATAGCCTTCGCGACGGCCCGTCTCGAGGGCGCGCTTCGCAATCTCGACAGGCTGCTGACCGGCGATGATCGGCAGCGAGCCGACGCCTACGCGCTCGGCCAGCTGCTGCAGCTGAAGCTGGGCGGCCGGGCGCTGGACGTCGAGGGAGGCGAGAAGCACCCGCTTGCGCTCGCGCGTCAGCAGACGCAGGGCAATCTTGCCTGACGTCGTGGTCTTGCCCGAACCCTGCAAACCGACCATCAGGACAGGCACAGGGGCAACGGCCGCAAGGTTGAGCGGTACGTTACCAGCACCGCCCAGCGCCTCGATCAGCGCGTCATTGACGATCTTGGCAACGGCCTGACCGGGTGAAATGCTCTCCAGCACCTCCGTCCCGACGGCCTTTTCCTTCACCTTGTTGACGAAGTCGCGCACGACGGGCAACGCCACGTCTGCATCCAGCATGGCCAGACGCACTTCGCGCATCGCTTCGGCAACATCCGCCTCGGACAGCCTGCCGCGCTTGGACAGACCCTCAAATACACCGGAAAGCTTGCCAGAAAGCGTGTCGAACACGTGGAACCCTTATAAGCAACAGAAAGACGCCACTGCGCGAGTCTTCGCGAGGTGGCGTTTCAAATCTGGTCAGGCAGCTAAAGGCATGAGAGCGCAAAGTCAAGACAAAACGTCCGCTCGGGTGCCCATGCCGCCCGATTGCTCAGGAGAGAGACATCTTGCCCCTCTTCCTGAGCCAGAGATCAGGGAGCGTCGGGCTCATCCTTGTCAGCATCGCCCTTGGCATGCGGCGGGCGCAGAAGATCGCGGATCTGCCCTTCGAGTGAGTCGAGCTTCTCCTGGGTTGTGCGGGCCTTGTCGAGCTGCTCGGGAGTCAGGATATCATGGATCGCGACGGCATCGGCAGCCATTGCTTCTTCGTCTTTGGCGTTGAGCGCTTCCTTCTGCTTGATGAGCGCAGCGAGCTTTGCCTTGTCGACCGGCCCCTTCGCCATCAGCAGGGCTCCGATTTTCTGATCGACATCGAAACGCTGATGCATGGCATCACGACGCTCTGCACGATGGCCATGCATCAGGGCGTGGATCTTGTCGCGCTGCTCTTTCGTCAGGTCCACGCCACGCAGCATGCCCATGAGCGGCGGGGGCATCATGGGACCCATATGGCCCGGAGGGGCCATCGGTCCGGGCGGGAGCGGTGCTGGAGCATGGGCATAAGCCAGCGCCATGAAAGACGGCGCGGCAGCCAGGGCCAGCATGCTAAAAGTCTTCTTCGAGATCATACTCGTCATCTTCCTGTATTTGCGAAGACATCGGGTCCGATGCCTATGACCTCTCTCTAGCAAGAAGAATAAGAAGAACGAGGGCCAAAGCACTACAGAATGTATGGATTGTTACAGACGCTCTACTGCTTGGCTATCGGGGACTGCGCCCCCTTCAGAACGCCCATCTGTCATGGATAACACATTCATGTTACGGTCATGTCATTCTCTTGTTAATTTTCAGAAAGAATGAGAGCGTCACCTCGTGCCGTTCCAGTGAAGCGGCACGAGACGAACCGGATCGACAAAAGCCATGCGAACCATGTCAGGGCTGAAGCCCCAAGCCTTTGGCGCGAAAACGCGCCCGCCCCAGCACCGCGACAGATCGACACGGCCCCTGCCCTGTTACATTTCCCGGGAAAACGAATGAATGTGGTGCCTTTCCGCCACATGAGCCGCGCCGCCTTCCCCCGAAATTCCGGGATCGGCAGCCAGATGCCCCAGACCTGATTTCTCCAGTGCAAGCGCCCACCCAAGGACAGTCCCCAATGAAGAAAACCCTGCTTCTGGCCAGCGCGGCTCTTGGCTTCGGCCTCGCCGCTCAGGCCAAGGCCGACACGACGCTCACGATCGCGACCGTCAACAACGTGCAGATGATCGAAATGCGCAAGCTCTCGACAGTATTCGAGAAAGCCCATCCGGATATCCATCTGCGCTGGGTGACGCTGGAAGAAAACGTTCTGCGCCAGCGCGTGACGACCGATATTGCCACCCATGCAGGGCAGTTCGATATCCTGACCATCGGCAATTACGAAGTGCCGCTCTGGGCCAAGCAGGGCTGGCTCTATAAATTCGACTCCCTGCCCGCTGCCTATGATTTGAATGACATCATCGCTCCGGTGCGTGAAAGCGTGAGCTATGAAGGCAAGGTTTACGCGCTGCCCTTCTATGCAGAGAGCGTGATGACCCTGTACCGCAAGGATCTCTTCGCCAAGGCCGGGATCACCATGCCCGAAACACCCACCTATGATCAGATCCGCGATTTCGCTGCCAAGACGACCGACAAGGCAAGCGACACCTATGGTATCTGCCTGCGCGGCAAGCCGGGCTGGGGCGAGAACATGACCATCGTCACCACCATGGTGACTGGCTTTGGTGGTCAATGGTTCGATATGAGCTGGAAGCCGACACTCAACACGCCGGCCTGGCACAACGCGATTACCTATTACACCTCGCTCCTCAAGCAGTTCGGCCCGCCTGGCGCGAGCGCGAACGGCTTCAACGAAAACCTCTCGCTTTTCGCGACCGGCCATTGTGCCATCTGGATCGACGCCACCAGTGCTGCCGGCACGGTGTTCGATGCAAAGCAGAGCAGTGTCGCCGACAAGGTGGGCTTCGCCTCACTGCCCACGGGCAGCTTCAAGGGCGGTCCAACCTGGCTCTGGTCATGGAACCTGGCCATTCCCGCTTCTTCCACCCATGCCGAGGCAGCCAGCACCTTCATTCAGTGGGCGACGTCTAAAGACTATATCCAGCTCGTCGCCAAGACCGATGGCTGGGTCAATATTCCGCCAGGCACACGCAGCTCCTCTTATCAGTCGCCCGACTATCAGAAGGTCGCCCCCTTCTCGTCCTTCGTGCTGAAAGCCATCGAGACCTCCAACCCGTCAGGTCAGACGGCACAGCCGCGCCCCTATGTCGGCGCACAGTTTGTCGACATCACGCCCTTCCAGGGTATCGGCACGCAGGTCGGGCAGACCATTGCCTCGATCCTCGCAGGGTCGAATACGGTCGATTCAGGTCTGAGCGCAGCCAATGCCGCCACCAACCGCGTAATCCGCCAGACAGGCTACCAGAAGTAACCACCTCGCAGGGGCGCTCGCGCCCCTGCCCCAGGACAGCCATCGTTACCCCGAGGCTTTCACGAGCGGCTGGCTTGCAGGTCTCTTGTATCCGCAACTTTGTGTGACGGCGCCAACTGGCAGGTTTCCTCCGTGTTCTGACATCATCACGATCACGGAAGAAAACCATGGCTCAGAACGGTTCAGCTCCAGTCTGGTGGAAAGACGCTGTCATCTATCAGATCTACCCGCGCTCCTTTGCCGATTCCAACGGTGACGGCATCGGCGACCTTCCCGGCATCATCAGCCACATGCCCTATCTGGAACGGCTCGGCGTCGACGCGCTATGGATCTCCCCCTGTTTCCAGTCGCCACAGGGCGATGCCGGATATGACATCTCCGATTATCGCAAGATCGACCCGCTTTTCGGCACGGTGGCCGATTACGAGGCGCTGATAAAGGAAGCGCATGACCATGGTCTGCGCATCATTGCCGATATGGTGCCAAACCACACATCGGACCAGCATGTATGGTTCAAGGAAGCCCTGGCCTCCGAACCCGGAAGCGCCGCCCGTGAACGCTATCTGTTTCGCGACGGCAAGGGGAAGGACGGGTGCGAGCCCCCCAATAACTGGCAGAGCGTCTTTGGCGGCATTGCCTGGACACAGGAGCCTGAGCGCAAGGACGGCAAACCACGCCAGTGGTATCTGCATCTCTTCGACAGCTGCCAGCCCGATCTGAACTGGGACAACCCTGAAGTGCGGACCGAATTTGAATCCGTTCTGCGTTTCTGGCTCGATCGCGGGGTAGACGGCTTCCGTATCGATGTCGCCCATGGGCTTATCAAGGAGAAAGGCCTGCCCCCCTATACAGAGCGCGCCACCATGGTGGGCGAAGATGACGACAAGACGCCAAGCAATGCCCCGATGTGGGACCGGGATGGCGTGCATGAAATCTATCGCGCCTGGCACAAGCTGCTGGCCAGCTACCCGGGCGATCGCATGCTGGTGGCAGAAGCCTGGGTGAAGCCCCTCTCGCGTCTTGCCCGTTACGTGCGGCCCGACGAAATGCAGCAGACCTTCAATTTCGACTATCTGCTCTGCCGCTGGAACGCTGCCAAATACCGCGAGATCATCACGGATTCACTCGAGGCCATGCATGAGGTCGGCGCCATCACCGCCTGGGTCATGTCCAATCATGACACGGTACGCCATGCCTCGCGTCTGGGCCTGAAAGATGCAGGCGCGCGTCCTCAGGGTATCGACGCGGCCCATGAGCAGCCAGACGAGGCCCTTGGCCTGCGGCGGGCCCGCGCAGTCATATTCATGACGCTCGGCCTGCCGGGTTCGGCTACGCTCTATCAGGGTGAGGAACTCGGCCTGCCGGATCATACGAAGCTCGACAGGAAATATCGTCAGGACCCGGCTTTCTTCCGCACTGATGGCAAGGAAATCGGTCGCGACGGGTGCCGCATTCCCCTTCCCTGGAAGGCGGATGGCCCGTCCCTTGGTTTCAACGAGACAGGCGAACTCTGGCTGCCTCAACCAGAGCAGTACAAAAACTACGCAGTCGCCGTAGAAGAGAAAGACCCGGACTCGCCCCTCGCGCTCTATCGCAGCCTGCTTGCCCATCGCAAGGCGTTCAGCCTTGGCCTTGGCGCGCTTGAATGGGCGCCGGAGCGCAAGGACGTGGTCGAATTCTGCAATGGGCCTGTCAGGGTCATTCTGAATTGCGGCGACAAGGAAGTGACCCTTCCTGAAGGCGAAATCCTTGTGGCAAGCCACGCCATCGAGAAGCCCGGCTTTCTGCCAGCCAATGCCGCCGTGTGGATGACAGAAAAAGCCGAGTGACCAAAATCCGCCCTGTCTTTCCCGGCCCCGATGCCGGGGAAGACAGGCAACAACCCGCTAAAACGCACGCCTGGTAAAGAGCAAGCACTGATCAGCAAAGAAGCCGGAGCGCATGACCCGAAGGAGCGAAGTCGGGCTTCTCACCTCTTACGGGTGCCGCGATCGCGCCTTCTTTTTTCAGGCGTCAATGCTCTGCGAGCCAGTCACGCGCAACCGAGAGTTCCTGCATGAAGCGCTGCTCTTCTTCCTGCGCCCTCTGAGGCTCAGGAAGGCGCAGCAGATAGGACGGATGGATTGTCGCAAGGCTGGGCGGGCGTGTTGCGCTCCCGTCACGCACATGCCCCCTGATCGCCCCGAGGCGACTGACGCGCCCTTCCACGGCCTGAAGCGCGGTAGCTCCCAGCGTGACGATCAGCTTCGGCCGAACGAGCCTGATCTCCTGATCGAGCCAGGGTGAGCAGGCAACAATTTCAGTGCGCCCCGGCGTCTGATGAATGCGACGACGCCCTTTCGAAACGAATTTGAAGTGCTTCACCGCATTGGTGAGATACACCTCGCTTCGCTCGATACCGACCGCAGACAACACACGATCGAGCACCTGCCCCGCTGGCCCCACAAATGGCTTTCCCTGCAGATCTTCCTGATCACCCGGTTGCTCACCAACAAGCATGAGAGGCGCATGGTCCGGGCCGATGCCAGGCACGCTCTGGGTCGCATAGCGGCAGAGATCGCAGCGCTGGCAGCTCTCCAGCGCGCGCGCGAGAGCAGGTAGCCCGTTGAGCGCCATGCCCCGAGCCTCTTCCTGAGCCTCTTTCTCTCGCCACTCTGCCTGATGGCGCTCGTGAAAAGCCGGGGCACGACCATCATTCTGCCGCGCCACCATGGCCGCAACGCGGTTTTCCGCATCGGCGAGCATTTGCGGTATCAGCCGGGTTTCCGGCAAATTCTTCCAGTATCTGGTCGGCATTTCGGAGCGCATCGCCTTTGTCTTGATACGCGCCGGATTGAAAATCGACTGATAGTAACTGTGCCAGAGTGTCTCGACATCGTCCTTCAGATCTGGCGCAGCGCAGGGCGACCGGTCACAGAGCAGCTTCCCCTTCTCGAACAGTATGGAGCCGATCGGGGTCAGGATCATCCAGTCCATATCCGAGAAACGCTCGGCAAAAAACGGCGCCACGCTCTCGAGAATATAGTTTTCCGGCTCGAACCAGGCGATGAAATGCCTGCGTCCGTCGCTATCGGGCTGCGTAGCCTCGCGAAAGCGCACAAAAGCCTTCATCTTGTGCATGTCGCGGCGTATCTGCTGCGTCATGCGCGCCGCCTCCCTCATATCGGGGTCGGTCGCAATGGCGAGGAGCGCGGGCTCTGTCTGAAGGCGCCATAAAAGCCGATAGGCCAAAGCAAAACGCTGAGGGTCATGGTAGCGCAGGATAGTGCGCAAAAGAGCCAGACCGGGCTTGGAGACGTGCCCCACCGGCGTTGCACAGGGAGCCGTCGGTGCCTCCTGCTCCAGCTTTGCGGGTTCGGAGGAGAACAGATCTGCCTGCGCCGCATCAGGGCTCATCCATTCGATCTGATCTGGCGCAATTCCCTCGGCGAGGGCCGCACGGGCAAACCCGCGCCATGTCTCGAAATCCGCGTCGCGGGCCAGTTGGAGGCGCTTCAAAGCAGGCGAAGCTGCTGCGGTTGTGGGCGGAACGCAGCCGCCAGATTGTCACGATCAATCAATCGGGCAGGATTCCAGTCACTCGTGACGATGAACGGCCTGACCTTGCGCAAAGAGACTTTCAATCGCTCCACATCTTCCAGCCGGATGGCGCAATGGCGCCTGGCCGAGAGCAACGCCCCCACTGAGCGCGGCCCCAGACCCGGCACGCGCAATAACATCTCACGACTGGCGCGGTTCAGATCGACAGGGAAGAGCGCACGGTTCTGCAGAGCCCATGCCAGCTTAGGATCAAGCTCAAGATCCAGCATACCGTCTTCCCGCTGGGCGCCGATCTCGTCGAACGAAAACCCATAAAAGCGCACCATCCAGTCCGCCTGATAAAGCCGATGCTCCCGCACAAGCGGCGGCGATTGCGCAGGCAGGGCGATCGATGCGTCAGGAATGGGACTGAAAGCCGAGTAATAGACGCGACGAAGCGCATAACCCGAATAGAGCGCTGCCGAACTGCGCAGAATGTCACGATCGGTCGAGCGATCCGCACCGATGATCATCTGCGTGCTCTGCCCACCGGGTGCGAAACGACGAGGCTTGCGCCCGCTCAGGCTTCGGTCGCCTGATTCCTCGATCTTGAGGCGCAAGGCGCCCATGCTCTGGCGTATATGCCCCGCATCCTTTTCAGGCGCGTAGGCGGCAAGCCCCGCATCTGTCGGCATCTCGACATTGATCGACAGACGATCGGCATAGAGTCCGGCCTCCTCAATCAGATGAGGCGCCGCGTCGGGAATGGTCTTGAGATGGATATAGCCATGGAAATGGTGCTTCAGCCGCAGCTCGCGCGCCACACGTACCATTTCCTCCATGGTATAATCGGAAGAGCGAATAACCCCCGAAGACAGGAACAATCCCTCGATATAATTACGCCGGTAGAATTCCAGCGTAATCCAGATGATCTCTTCGACCGAAAACCGTGTCCGTTCGATCTTGGAAGATGAACGATTGATGCAGTAGGCGCAGTCATAGATGCAGAAATTTGTCATCAGGATCTTGAGCAGCGAAATGCATCGCCCGTCAGGCGTATAGGCGTGACAGATCCCGTTAGAGGCTTTCGACCCCAGCCCCTCTTCACCCGCTTTCTTCTTCGAGCTTACGCCGCTCGACGCGCAGGACGCATCGTATTTGGCAGCATCCGACAAGATTTCCAGACGGGCAGCGAGGGTCTTTTTCATCTCCGGGAGATGGAGACGAGATCAGAACAAGTCAAGAACACAACAGCCGGAAAACCATGGTTTATCGACTGTTCAGAAGGTTTTTCCTCTTCAGACGCAACTCGACGAACAGCGCTCCGAAGACCCTCCTCAGGCGGGCAGGACCTTGAGCAATTCCTGCACGATACTCTTGATCGAATAGGGCTTGCGCAGCACCGGCACATCCTGGAATTCGGACGGGATCATGGTCCGATCCGCGTAGCCCGTGGCAAACAGGAAGGGAACGCCCTTCTTGCGCAGAAGCGTTGCCACCTCGTGCGAGTTTTCCTTGCCCAGATTGAAGTCGAGCAGCGCCACATCAGGGCAGCGCTCGCGAATGGCCTGCCCTGCTTCATAAACCGATGAGACGGTGCGAATGTGCTGCACGCCATAAGCAGTAAGCGCCTGCTCCGTCTCCATGGCAATGAGCAGCTGATCCTCGACAAGAAGCACATGGGCTGCATGAAGCCGCTCAGACTGAGCTGCAGTAGCAGCGGGCATATCCTCGACCACAGGCTCTGCCGCGACCTCGGAAACCAGCACGGCATGGCGAACCGGGAAAGTCAGGCGAATGAACAGCCCCTCAGGCCTGAACTCACGCACGGACGTACCGCTCAGTTCATGAGGGATCGCGCGCTCAAGCAGAACAGAGCCAAACCCGTTGCCCTTGGGCGGCGTCACCGGCGGACCACCGGTCTCTGTCCATTCCAGCACCCAGTTTTTCTGATCCTCGTCCAGGAACCAGCGCAGTGTCAGCGTGCCAGTCGGTCGCGAGAGCGCACCATATTTGGCGGCATTGGTTGCCAGTTCATGAAGCGTCAGCGCCACAACCGAAAGCGCAGGGCCGGACAGCCAGAGATTATCTCCCTCAAGCACGACCGCGGAGGGCTGCTGGCGATAGGGCTCAAGCTCGGCTTCAAGCAAGGTACGCAACAAGCCACCGCCATCGCTTCGGGCGACCTGATCATGCGCACTGGCAAGCGCCTTGATGCGCCCGCGCAGCACCTCGACATATTCCTCGATCGTCCTGTCCTTGCCTACAGGCCGCCCGATCAGAGACTGCACGACGGCGAGGATGTTCTTGACCCGGTGATTGAGCTCTTCATTGAGCATGCGCTGGCGCAGATCGGCATCCGCACGTTCTGAAAGCTGCTGCTGATGATAAACGCCCATCACCTCAATGAGGGCCGAACGCAATTGTCCGGCGGCCTCGATATCGAAGCTCGACCAGGGAAGGCAGCGCTCATGCACCTGCTCTTTCCAGATCGCGAAACTCTGACGCGGCGTCAGGCGGGGGCCGTGCGGACCATGCTCATAGGTCTTGTGCGGATCGCCACCCCAGTTGATCGTCTGCACGATCTCACGACGGAAGAGAAAGACATAGTTCTGGGGCTGGGGCGAAATCGGAATGATCAGCACACCAGCGACATGCGCCGTATGCGCCGCGATCCAGGGATGGTCCTTGACCAGATGATCCGACTGCCAGATCTGCGTGCCTGCCTTGCGCAAGGCAAGCTCGACAAACTCGTTCTGAACCTCTTTGGGCGCCGAAATGCCGTGACCGGTCCACTCATTATCGATCCAGATGGCGATACCGTCTGACTGGATGAGCGGGGCCAATCGGCTGATCTGCCCCCGCAGATAGGCTGGCATATCCGAAACCGAGGCAGCGTTGCGCAAGACGCTTTCGATCAGCCCGTGTGTCCGCTCGGCGACCTGCAGCCGCGTCGTTTTCAGAATGACGATGATCTGAAGCGCAAAGAACTCCGAGAACATCTGCACGACCGCACGCTCGGCAATCGGCAGGATGCGCGGCGAATAATGATGACAGGCAATCATGCCCCAGAGCGCGCCATCGATCACGATCGAGATCGACATGGAGGCGCGAACCCCCATATTGGTCAGATATTCGCAGTGGATAGGTGATACGCTGCGCAACTGGCCCAGCGACATATCGAGTGATGAAAGCCCTTCGGTCTCGATGAGGGGAACCGGCGTGTAACCGACATCGCCGATCATGCGTATTGGTGAGCGGCGATAGAGCTCCCGAGCCTGGGCAGGAATGTCAGCGCTCGGAAAATGCTGCCCCAGAAAGCTTTCCAGAGACAGGGCACGCGCTTCCGACACCACCTTGCCGGACCAGTCATCGGCAAAACGATAGACCATCACCCGGTCATAATCGAGCAGCCCCCGCATGAGCATGGTCACGACATCGAACAGCCGGGTGATATCGGTCGTCTTGCGCACCCGGTCCATCATGCCATGGAGCTGGGTAAGAAACTTGGTGGCGCGCTGGGTCGGCGAGGCAGGCTCGCATTCCAGCACGACCTCCCCGTTGACGATATGCACAGCCAGGTCGAAATGCCTGTCTGGACCGAGCGCCTGATTGAGCAGGAAAACCGGTCGACGCTGAGTGACGCTCAGGGTCAGGCCGTTGCGGATATCATGCACGATATCCGAGCCGAAAAGCTCGATCAGGCTGCAGCCAAGCGTGAGCTCCGGCTGGCCCAGCATATCCTGTGCATTGGCTGAATGACGCAGCACGACGAAATCACTGACAGAACATGTAATCAGGCAGCCATGGGGCTGAATGCTGCCAGGGAGATGGATCGGCTCACGATCGCAGCTCGTCAGATCGACCTGACCGAATTCAGCCATGAACTTTTTCCTCTGCACGATCCACAAGCATCATGGCGTCATAGGCATGCCGGAAAAGACGCGAGGCTTCGGCCCCGGCTTCATCGAGATCGAAAACCGGAGCTGCTTCAAGAAGATCGAGAAATACGCGCCAATTGGCGGGCGCTGCCGTCTGAACGGCAAGATGGGTCGCGCCATGGTCCTCGTCGAAACCCAGCGCCTTCGCACGCTTGGCAATCAGGCGGGCGCCCAGCGCTGACCCCTCGAGAGTGTAAAGCATACCCAGAAGCCCGGAATCCGTCTCGGGGGGCGCAAGGGCAGAAACAGGCGGACAGGACAAACGAAGTGTCTCGACGTCTTTTTCGAGTGCGAGACGCGTCGAAACCGGTCGCCAGTCCTTCAACCATGATGGAAAGCGTCGCGCCTCGACTGCAGCCTCTGCCGAGATACGAAAAGCCGCCATACCGGCAAGATAACGCAGGTAATCGCGCTCGGTCTCCAGACCGCCAATCAGGCCATCAAGGCTTTCATGTGCCTCGTGAACATGCGCGCGCAACCGCTGCCGCCTCGTGGCATCGGCAGTCAGCACAGCAATCCTGAAAATGGCGTCCGTCCAGACATGATCGATCAGTCCTGTTCCACATCCGTGAATGGCATTCCATTTAAATCAACCCACGCAAGGATGTAAACATCAAGATTTGAGTAATGCTGAAAATAAAATGACACTATATTAATGAAAGTAATAAAATAAATTTGCCATGTATTATGAAATATATCCAGAAGATTTTTTGGACACATATCCATCATGGCATAGTGCCGTTCGACGCAGCATGGTGATTTTCTTCCTTTCTATTACAAAACTGTAACTGTGTGAACGGGATATCTTCACACTGAGTGCTCATAGCCATCGCGGGAATCATGAAGAAATGTTTCTACTTGCGATGGCCTGTCGCTACCTTGTCTCAGGACTTTTCTGCAAGGACCAGAACGAACGTCCCGCGAACATTCTGGCCTCTGACTCACGGGGTACGACCGGTACCGGTCCCCCCCCCTCATTTCGGGCGTTTTTTCTCGAGCGGAGACGGGCCGAGCTCACGCAGCAGTTCCGCCATCTTCGCATAGGCCTTGTTCCGATAGGCCACGAGTTCTGCCGCTTCCTCCGGGCTGTAATTTCCGTAATAACCAGTACCGTTCTTCACACCGTGCTTGCCTTCCTCCACCAGCTTCCTGACCGTATCAGGGCAGGACAGACGCGGACCGAAAGCATTCTCTGCGGTAACGAAGCCATTCACATAGACCTCAAGCCCGGCCATATCGGCAATGGCGAACGGCCCGAAAAACGGCAGACGAAAACCGAAGGTCGACCGCACGATCGTGTCGACATCCTCTGGCGTCGCGATACCCTCTTCGACGATGGTATTCGCCTCCTTGAACAGCACATATTGCAGCCTGTTCAGCACAAAGGTCGGCCTGTCAGCCACCTCTGCCGATTGCCGGTTCACACGGTTCAGCATCTCCTTGACCGTCGCCACGACTTCCGGCTTCGTGGCGACGCCCGACACCAGCTCGACCCCAGGGATAAACGGTGCCGGATTGCTGAAATGCACAGTCAGGAACCGCTCCTGCCCTTTTACCATCGGTGCCAGCACATGCACGGGAATGGTTGAGGTATTGGTACCGATAATTGCATCGGGACGGGCTGCAGCGCTGATACGCCCCAGCACCTCTTTCTTGACGTCCTCTCGCTCGAACACCGCCTCTTCGATGAAATCGACGTCGCGGACCGCCTCCTCGATCGACGGCGCCGTCGTGAGATTGACCATGATCCGGTCATAGCTACCCTTCACGATCAGGCCCTGATCCTCAAAAACGCGTGCCTCGCTCAGCAGACGCTCGAGGGCGCGCTGCGTCGCCTCGGGGGAGATATCGGCAAGGGTCACACGCATCCCTGCCGCTGCAAGGCTCTGGGCGATACCACCGCCCATATACCCTGCCCCGATAACCGCAGCACTTCTGATGATCTGAACCGACATGTCGCCCAACCTTCACAATCATTTTGATGGACGCTGAAAACGGAGTGTTCCAGCGATGATCTGGGCGGAAGAAATAGTCACCCGTTAAGAGGCGCGTCCAATAGTCGTATCCACGCGATACATAACCGTTTGACTATGAAATCTCTCATGCCGCATCCGCATCTCGGCCCGTTCTGGTTCATTGCCTCGCGCCTCAAGCTGCGTCATCTGCAGCTTCTCTCGGCCTTTTCGCGTCACGCGACCCTCCAGGCTGCGGCGGAAAGTCTCGGCATGGCGCAGCCTGCCGCTTCCAAACTGATCGGGGATCTCGAGGATTTGATGAAGATCCGCCTCTTCCGTCTGGAAGGGCGACGCATGATCCCGACCTTTGCGGGCGAGGTGCTGACACGTCACGCCGTCTCCATGCTTGAAGAACTCGAGCGAACACGCGTCGAGCTCAACGCCTTGGTGGACGGGCGCATCGGTCATGTATCGATCGGCGCAATTGATGGCCCGGTCATCCAGTCTCTGGTCGATATGTTGCGCATCGCGCAGCAGGATTATCCCGAAATCGAGCTCGAAATTCGCAGTGGCCCGAGCGACGCGCTTTTCCAGATGCTGACAGACGGACAGATCGACATCATGCTCGGCCGGAGACCGGTCATCCCCTCGCCCTATCCGGTGCAGTATGAAGAAATCGCCGCCGAAAGGCTGGTGATTGCCTCACGCCCCGATCACCCCCTGCGCGGCAATGGCCCCGTCTCGCTGCAGGCGCTGGCGGAGTGGCCATGGATCCTGCAACGCAAGGGCAGCCGCTCGCGCCAGCGTTTCGAAGAGCTTCTTCTGGAAGAGGATCTTCCGCTGCCTACCCGTGTCGTGTCGTCCGATTCATGGATGATGACCCTCGCCTATATCACCCGGACCGACGCCCTCACGATCCTCTCCGCCCCGGCGGCAAAACTGCAATCGGATATCGGCCAGATTGCCAGCCTGCCAATCGATTTCGCGTTCGACGTGGCCCCCTGGGGGCTGATGACCTCGAAAGAACGCCCCTCAACACCCGCTGCACTCACGATCCTTTCGCTGCTGAAACAGGCCATGCACGAGCAGGATGCGCCAGCGCCCCGCTAGGCGCGCCCTCTCTGTTTCTGCCTGCGCACGTGTGACGATTTGCTTTCCGGAACCCGCTCCATGACGGCCCATTCACTGATCAACCGCCTCAAGCTCAGGCATCTGCGCCTGATACTCGAACTCGAAGCCACCAATAACCTGCATCGCGCCGCCGAGAGGATGAATCTCTCTCAGCCTTCCGTTTCAAAGCTGCTTCAGGAGGTCGAGCACGCGCTTAATGCCCGTCTTTTCGAACGGTCGTCGCAAGGCGTCTTTCCCACCCCCAGCGGCGTTCTTGCGGCGCGTCATGCACGATTGATGCTCAACGATATCGACCGTCTGCAGCTCGACATGAACGCCATGCAGGAAGGCACCTATGGAACCGTGCGTGTCGGATCGATCGTCGCGGCCCTGCCGGAACTTGTCTCGCCCGTCTTTGCCGATATTGCTCATTCCCAGCCAGGCATAAGCCTGTCTCTTTCGGTCGATACCAGCGATGCCCTGCTTCTCGGCATGGAAAGCGGAAGGCTCGACTTCGTGATCGGGCGTCCCCTCGGGCTGCATGGCCCAACCTCACTCGATTGCCGCGACCTCGCCAGTGAACCCCTCTGCGTGGTGACAAGCCGCACAAATCCGATGGCCGATTCTGGCACCCTCACCCTGGAAGATGTGGCGCAGGAACGCTGGATCCTACAGACCGCCCCCAGCCCCATGAGGCGGGCCATAGAAGCCGCCTTCACGACGGCGCTCCTTCCCCTGCCCGCACATCCCATAGAAGCATCATCGATGTTCGCGACAATCGACCTTCTGCTGCATTCCAATCTTCTGGCGGTCATTCCATGCAGCGTGAGCCGACATTACGAAAAAGCCGGTATGATCCGCCGCCTCTCGGTACCAATGCCCGATTTTCTCGGCGCCTATTCTCTCATCAGCCTGCCTGACCGACCTCTGACACCCGCAGCCTTGCTGGTTTTCAGCGCCATTGAGGCTCTGGCGATCAGAAATGCTGATCACCCGCTTCCATCTTGCTTCTAGCGCCTGATTAACTTTCGGATAGGTTCCGTTCATCTGAATTCGGGTCTCCCGACAGGAAAGGTGACACAGATGCATATCCTCGTCATTGGCGCCGCAGGCATGATCGGGCGCAAATTTACCGAGAGCCTGATCAACGCCCCCCTTGATGGGGCTGTCGCACTCAGCCGGCTCACACTGGCCGATGTCATCGCGCCGACGTCACCTGCCGGGTTTACCGGCTCGTGCGAGACCATGACATGCGATCTTACCCAGCATGGCGCCGCAGAGCGCCTTCTGAGTGGTCGCCCGGATATCATCTATCACCTCGCCGCCATTGTGTCGGGCGAGGCTGAGGCCGATTTCGACAAGGGCTACAGCGTCAATCTGGATGGCACTCGCACGCTCTTCGAGGCAATCCGCCACATCAACAGCCGCGAGGGCTGGAAACCGCGCGTCGTTTTCGCGTCATCCAACGCCGTATTCGGTGGCGACTTCCCCGATATCATCCCGGATGACTATATCCTGACGCCTCAGACCAGCTATGGCACGCAAAAAGCCATCTGCGAGCTTCTTCTCGCCGATTATCGTCGGCGCGGTTTCCTCGACGGTATCGGCTTGCGCCTTCCCACCATCTGCGTGCGCCCGGGCAAGCCCAACCGCGCGGCGTCGGGGTTCTTCTCCGGCATCATCCGCGAGCCGCTGGTCGGGCAGGAAGCCATTCTTCCCGTACCCGATACGACGCGCCACTGGATGACGAGCCCGCGCTCGGCCGTGCAGTTCCTGCGTCATGCCGCAACGCTCGATCTCTCCCTGCTCGGCGAACGCCCCAATCTCTCGATGCCTGCGCTTTCCGTCACCGTTGGTGACCAGATTGCCGCGCTGCGCCGCATTGCCGGTGACAAGGCAGTCGCGCTCATCAAACGGGCGCCAGACGAGGCGGTGGCGCGCATCGTGGCAGGCTGGGCACGGGGCTTTGACCCGCAGCGCGCCCTCGCGTTCGGCTTCACGACCGAACAAAGCTTCGACGAGATCGTCGAGGCGCATATCGAAGATGAGCTCGGTGGTCACATTGCCTGAGATCACCCTCTCTCCATCAGCCTGACCACATCCACGCCCTGCGCGAAAAGCCGAGGCGTGATGAGGAGCCGAGCCTCATGATTTCTGCCATTCCCGCGACAGCGCCCCCCGCAAGCCCTGAAACCCTGAGAGCGCGGGCCACCGGCAAGGCATTTGCCAAGCTGCTGCCTTTTCTCATCCTGATGTATATCGTCGCCTTTCTCGACAGGTCGAATATCGGCTCTGCCAAGCAGGCGCTGCACACCGATGTTGGTGTGTCAGATGCGATGTTTGCCTTCGGTGCCGGTGTTTTCTTCATCGGCTATGCGCTATTCGAAATCCCGAGCAACCTCATTCTCTACCGGGTGGGCGCCAGACGCTGGATGGCGCGCATCATGGTGACATGGGGCGTCGTCTCCGCAGGCATGATGTTCACCCAGGGCAATGTTTCCTTCGTTGTCCTGCGCACCTTTCTGGGCATTGCCGAGGCCGGTTTCTTTCCCGGCATCATGCTCTACCTCACCTTCTGGTTTCCCGAGAGAGAGCGCACCAAGGTGCTGGGCGTGTTCTATTTCGGCTATCCGCTGGCCATGACCTTCGGCAATCCGCTTTCGGGAGCGCTCTTCAATCTGGACGGGCTGCTCGGCCTCGCCGGATGGCAATGGATGTTCCTGCTTGAGGGCGGGCTCGCCGTCGCAATGGGTATCGCCACATGGTTCGTCCTGCCTGACAAACCACAGGATGTCGCCTGGCTGACAGACGAGGAAAAAGCAACGCTCAATGATATCCTCCGCAGAGAGGCTGCTGCCAAGGAGGGGGCAGATCATCACGGCGTCAAGCTCGGTGCACTCCTGCATTCGAGCAAATTGCTCCAGTTCCTTGCACTCTACATGGTCATGCAGGTCGCGAGTTACGGCGTCGTGTTCTATTTGCCCGAGCAGGTCTCTTCGATCCTGCATGAAAAGATCGGCTTTCGCGTCGGTCTGGTCAGCGGCATCCCCTGGGCTTTCGCTATTCTTTCGACCTTCGTCATCACCCGTCTGGTGCAAAAGCACGACGCGCCAAGACTGGGTCTGCTCGTCTGCCTGAGCATGGCCGCAATCGGCCTGTTCGTCTCCGGGACAGAGTCCGGCATCGTTGCGATCATCGGGCTGTGCATCGCCGCCGCCGGCGTCGTGACGGTTCAGGCGGTTTTCTGGAATTTCCCCCTCGCCTATTTCACCGGGGCACAAGCCGCAGGCGCAATCGCGCTAATCAACGCACTCGGCAATCTCGGTGGTTTCGCCGCGCCCAATATCCGCAGCTTTGCCTCTCATCTCTGGGAGAGCCCTGCGGCCGGGCTCTATGCCGTCGCCCTCTCGGGTCTGGTCGGGCTGATTATCGCGGCTTTTCTGCCGCGCACCAATCATGAAAGCCATCACCCCGCCCATTGAGCGACTGATCGTTTTTCCTGCAACAAAGGAGATTCACCATGCCTAGCCCTCTCAACCGCACCAACTGGCCCATCGCTGCAGCGATGATTCAATATGCCAATATCCTGCCAGACGGATCGAGCGTGCAGGACCAGAAGCCCGAGGAATGGGCCGCCACCCTCGCCGAGGTGACAGATGCCGGCTTTACAGAAATCGACCCCACAGATTCATGGATCAGGCTCGCCGATCTGCCTCTGGCGCGTCAGCAGGTTTTTGCAGATCTGGTGAAAGAAGCCGGGCTGACCATGCCGGGGCTATCGACGGCACGACGCTCCGTGATCGACCCTGAAGCGGCAGATGAAAACCTCGCCTACAGCCATCGCGTGATCGACACAGCCGCTCGACTGGGCATCAAGGAGGTCTCGTTCGGTCTTTTCTATCCTCTGACCCCGCCCCAGAAAGCCGCACTCTGGTTCTGGACGGCACAGGGCACCGTCAATCCGGATGACAAGGAGACATGGAAAAAAGCCGTCGAGCGCATACGCGAACTGGCACGACACGCTCGGGAAGTCGGTATCGGTCTGTCCCTGGAAATGTACGAGGATACCTATCTCGGCACTGCCGATAGCGCGGTGCGCTTCATCGAGGATGTCGATTGTTCCAATGTCGGCATCAATGCCGATCTGGGCAATCTGGTGCGTCTGCATCGCCCGGTCGAGCACTGGGCGTCGATGATGCAGAAAGTCGCGCCTTTTGCACGGTACTGGCACGTCAAGAACTACTTCCGTACCGAAGACGCGACAACAGGCATGGTAGTGACGGCTCCCGCGCCCCTCGAATTCGGCGTGATCAGCTACCGGGCAGCCATCAAGATGGCTCTGGCACACGGCTTCAAGAGTGCCTTCCTGGTTGAGCATTACGGCGGCGACGGCCTGAGCGTGGCCGCGACCAACCGCGACTATCTGCGTCGCGTCCTGCCCAGATAAGCTTCGTTGCCCTGCATCGGCCCGGTGTCGATGCAGGGAACCACCCGGCATCCCCTCAAACCGGAGAGAGATCATGCCCCGACTGCGCTGGCTGATGATCATCCTCTGTTTCGCCGCAACCACTATCAACTACATAGACCGCGCGACCATTGCCATTGCGGCTCCCTTCATGGCGAGGGAACTCCATATCGACCCGGCCACTTTGGGCGTTATTCTGGGCGCGTTCTTCTGGAGCTACGCGTTCATGCAATTGCCTTTTGGCATGATCGTCGATCGTTTCGGTGTGCGTTCGGCCTATACGCTGGCGGTCATGTGGTGGTCGATCTGTACCGCTCTGACAGCGATCGTACGCGGGCCACTCAGCATTCTCGGTCTGCGCCTGGCTCTCGGCATAGGCGAAGCAGGCAGCTATCCATCGAATGCAAAGGTCGCATCGCTCTGGTTTCCCAAAAGCGAGCGCGGTCTGGCCGCTGGTATTTTTGACAGCGGTTCACGCGCCGGGGCGGCAGTTTCCCTTCCCCTTGTGGCCCTGTTGATCAGCTGGCTCGGGTGGCGGCTGGCATTTGTCGCCGCAGGCGGGCTGGGCCTGATCTGGGTGGTCATCTGGCTTGCGCTCTATCATGATCCCGACCGGCATCCAGCGATCTCGCCGCATCAGCTGGCCGCGCTGAAAGAGGCTCAACCCGCCAGCAGCAAGGCGGCACCCGGTGCCTGGAAGCAATTGCTGAAACACCGCTCGGTGTGGGGCATGATGCTCGGATTTTTCTGCGCGAATGTTGTCTTCTATTTCTTCGCGACGTGGTTTCCGAGCTATCTCGTCTCAGCTCACGGGTTCTCTCTGAAGGAACTTGGCCTGATCGGCATGATACCCGGTGTGACAGCCATCCCTGCCGCGTGGCTGGGCGGCTGGACCTCTGACACATTGCACAGGCGCGGCTGGAGTCTGACCGTAGCGCGCAAAAGCTGTCTGGTTGGCGGGCTGCTATTGTCCTCCGTGATCGCTCTTTCGGCCTTTGCCACACAGACCTGGCTCTGCATCGCTCTGCTTTCGATCTCGTTTGGCGGCATCGCCTTTACCGGTGCGAATATCTGGTCGTTGCCAGCCGACATCGCCCCAAGTGCCGATCTTGTCGCGACGCTGGGCGGGCTACAGAACAGCGCCGCCAATATTGCGGGTATCGTCATCGCCAGTTTCACGGGTCTCATGGTGAGCCTGAAGCATGGCTCTTTCATGATCCCGCTCTGCGCGACCGGTGCCTTCGGCCTGCTGGGGGCGCTCTCCTATCTTTTTATCGTAGGGCCCATTGCACCGCTCCCTCTGGAAGAAACCAAAAAGAAACGGCCTCTGGCGGCGAGCCAGACAGTAAGGATTTGACGCATGCCCGGGATTTCATCCGCAAGCCTGAAGCAGATACTCAATCTGAACGATTTCGAAGCTCAGGCCCGCAAGCATCTTCCCAAAGCGATTTTTGGCTATGTGCAGGGAGGTGCCGATGATGGCACGACAATCAGCCATAACCGGGACGTGCTGAACCACATCCGTTTGATCCCGCGCATCCTGCGTGATGTCTCGGCCTGCTCGCAGGAGGTCACCTTATTCGGGCAGCGTTTCGCGAGCCCTTTCATGATAGCCCCCATGGGTGCTTCGGCAGTCGTTGCCCATGACGCCGATAACGCCATGGCCAAAGCCGCCAGAGCGGCCCGGATACCCTATATCCTGAGTGCGAATGCCATCACGCCAATAGAAGAAATAGGACAGAGCTATCCGGGTTGCTGGTTTGCCGGGTATCAGAAACCCGATGAAAGCAATATCGAGCGCATGGTCAAGCGCGTGGCCGATTCGGGATTTACCGCCTATTTCCTGACTGCTGACGTCGCTGTCGGCTCCAACAGGGAAAACAACAAGAGAAACGGTTATACCATGCCGTTCCGCCCGACAGCGCGCCTGGCTTTTGATATGGCCCGGCATCCCTCCTGGCTCTATCGAACCGGGCTGAGAACTGTCTGTCAGAGAGGCGTACCTCGGATCAGCAATATTGATCCTGTCGAACGGCCTTCCATTTTTTCACGCGAGATCGATGCCGTCACCGGCTATGCAAGCTTCAGCTGGAAGCACGCAGAGATGATCCGCCGTTACTGGAAGGGCGCATTGATCATCAAGGGTGTGCTGTCTCCAGAAGATGCGAAGCTGGCGCGCGAGTTGGGGGCTGACGGGATTGTTGTCTCCAATCATGGCGGGAGGCAACTCGATTGTGCCGTTTCACCAATGGAAGTCCTGAGTGCCATCAAAGCCGAGAGCGGGTCGATGACCGTACTCGTCGATAGCGGTTTCCGCCGTGGAACAGATATCGTGAAAGGTCTGGCTTCAGGGGCCGACGCTGTTCTGATCGGTCGCCCTTTTCTATACGCAGCGGCTCTGGGTGGCGAAAAAGCAATCACCCGCGCCATTGGCCTGCTGCAGCGCGAGATCCATATCGATCAGTGTCTCTTGGGGGTGGAGAACTGCGAAGCTCTCAAAGAGATTGCTCAAGCCTGACACCGACCCAAGCGGAAGGCCCCCTCCTATCAGCTCTCGATGAAGATAGTGCGGGGCTGAAAGATCGACGAACTGCACCTGGCCGTTTGCAAAAGGAGGGTGGCGTCTGAAACGAGAGGCTGAGGCTTATTTCAACTTGCGATAGTCGGAGCCAACCGGACCTCGCCCCTGGGTCAAATCCGGGCCTGAGTGCCACGAGCTACCCGATGCCAACAGGCCTTAAGAAACCTTACTGACAGACGAATTTCTAACACCCGCGAGTGCGCGCAAATCTAGGCCATAGCCACCAGAAGCGCGCCTATGGTGATACAAGCAACACCAAGCCATCCCTTTACCGGCAGGTATTCTCCGAGCATCAAGACGCCAAAGATGGCAACGATCACAACACTCAACTTGTCGACCGGCGCTACGCGCGCAGCATCACCCAGCTTCAGTGCCCGGAAATAACAAAGCCACGATGCCCCGGTCGCCAAACCGGAAAGGCAGAGAAACAGCGCTGTTCGAAAGCCTACCGGGCCGACAGCACGAAACTTTCCCGATATCACCAGATACGTAGCAAGAATCACAACGATGACCAGTGTGCGTATGAAGGTCGCCGCATCGGAATCGATTTGGCTCACACCCAGCTTTGCAAGAATAGCCGTCAGAGCAGCAAAACCCGCCGATAAAACTGCCCAGAAAAGCCAGGATGCCGTGAACAGATGACTCATGTGGTTTCGCTTCCACTCAGCCGATATGAACCACCGCCTTCACTTTCACCGGCAAGACAGGCAGGCACACTATACGCTAAGGCTTGGACTCTTCACTCAGCCAAGAACAAACAGTTCGTGCCGCCTGAGCGCGTAACCTTCCAAAGGTACTAAGGGGCTATTTCATAACAAGCTCAAGAGACACTCATACGAATCAAAAACTACATATTCTCTTCGTAGAGATTACCCTACCTGCCCTTCCTCCTCGGTACGAAAGTAGAATACGGAAGTGTTCCTTGTATTGAAGCGCGCAATTCCAGCGAACCGGTCGAGGTTCAGGAGAAATCACACCTCTTCACCTCGTGCACCGTCACCGCGCCGCCTCTATCGTTCTGCTCAAGCCCAGCTGCGAGCTGGACCTGTGCGCCTT